>JALELB010000019.1 GCA_022768805.1 Ruminococcus sp. | reverse complement strand
CAGGCTGTTGGTTGACAACGCACTATATTCATTTCTGATTCAGCTGTTATCTTTTTTGTGTATAGCAGTTTATCTCTCAAAAACGAAAAAAGCATAAATAGCGAAGATTTTGCGCATTTCCCCCCACACTTCAATTTCCATCCCATGCAGTATGGCTTTGGGCGTCCGTCCTCATCCTTGAGAGCCCATAAAGCCAAGCAGCCGTCAGAAAAATGTACCCAGGGCTTGTGTGGGACTGACTCTGTGCAGACATTTCAAAAATTTTTTTGTAATATTCCCCGATGTCACGCGTCATATAGGTGGAAAGGAGGAAATGCAGTGATTGAAGAGCTCTACAATAAATATTTTCACGATGTGTACCTGTATCTGAAATCCCTTTGCAAAAATGACAGCCTGGCAGAGGAGCTTACCCAGGAGACCTTTTTCAAGGCGATGAAATCCCTGGATCAATTCAAAGGGGACAGCGATGTCCGGGTATGGCTGTGTCAGATTGCCAAATTTTCTTTTTATGATTATTGCCGGAAAAAGAAACTGCATACGGATATTGATATTTCCGAATATGCAATGGATACGGGGGTATCCATCGAAGCAACGCTGGAGGATGCGGATACTGCTCAGCGGATACATATTATTCTGCACAATATGCAGGATCCCTACAAAGAAGTGTTTACGCTGAGAGTATTCGGAGAACTTTCGTTCAAGCAAATCGCAAGCCTGTTCGGCAAAACAGAGAACTGGGCGGCAGTAACCTTTCACCGGGCAAAACAGAAAATCATGCATGCCATTCAGAACAATTAACAGGAGGAAGCTATGAATACAAAATGTAATATCATCAAGGATCTGCTCCCGCTGTATGCTGAGAATCTTTGCAGTGCGGAAAGCCGGCAGATGGTAGCAGAGCATATTGCGCAGTGCAGTGAGTGCTGCAATGAGTTGAAGCAAATCAGCACAGAGGTTGTTCTGCAGGCAGATGCGGACATCTCCCTGATCAAGCGGATCAAAAAGCGCACAAGAATCCAGTAAATTGTGATTGCAGCTGTCAGCGTGCTTGCTGCATTGCTTCTGGGGTGGCTTGGTCAATTCTATCTGATTAACACCGACTGCACGATGGATTATGAAAAGAATAATCTGAAAGAGAATGTCTGGGTCGAGGAGGATGAGACGGGGAAACTGTGGATGTGCAGAAAAGGCGTCGCATGCTCTGCGGATATCATTTTACCCACTGTGATGGATGCAAACGGCAACATGCTTTTCTGGGACGACAACTTTGACAAGGACCAGAAAGAGGGCTATGGCTTTACATTAAGGCAGAGAAAGGTGGATGCGCTGGCTATCCTGGATATGGGAATCACAGAGGAACGCACCCTGATTGAAGGCTATGACAGCTCCAGCATCGATTACGTATTTTATTATGACGACCGGACTGACACCCGGTATACGCTTTGGGAAAAGCAGGATTAAGCAGCCCCCATCATCGGCAGTTTGCCCGGTGATGGGGGATTTTTCGATTTGGCGCCCGGTGATCGGAGCTTGTTTATAGAAGCATTCGGCTTGTGATTGGTCAATTATTGCGATGGTTATTGCAGTAAATGGGAAAACCATCGCAATAATTAACTTGTAAATCAATTGAGAGTATGGTACAATCATTTTATTGTTTTGCAAAAACATATCCGGATGTGTGGCGCATAATGATAAAAACAACTTTGAAAGAAAAGGACAGTATTATGAACATCATACTCAAGAAAATGTCAGCGTTCCTGATTGCCGCAGGTACGCTTTCGTCCATGGCTGCTTCCATTGACGAAGGTGTCAGCGCAGCCGCTATGTCTTCGGTGACGTATACTTGTAACAGTACGTATATTCCGGGCAAAACCTCGTTTCCTGTTGCGATCTCCAAATCAGATGGGGCCTATTATCTTGCCGATACTGCACGGAATATCCGTTTTGTAAAAAATGCAACAGAAGGCAATCGCTTCAACCTGAGGATGATTCCGCAGATGGATGCCGTTGTAGGCTTCTCCTCCAGCCCGGACGATCAGACAAAGCAGATGCTTGCAACGCTTTATCATGTAGAAGGCGTATACGATTGGTACGCGGTCCTTGGGTACAGCAATTTTGGAGCCAGCGGCAATGCCACGCTTTACGTTTCGCTGCTGGATGCGCCGGGCACGGCGTTTTCCGATGTCAGCAATCTGCACAAGGACGGCAACGTCTTCAATAATGATACCAGCAATCTGGTGCCGTTCTCTATGGTCGCCTTTGGACAAAAGGGACAGGCCTCCTATCAGAAGCTGATGTCAGGGGATCGGGATATTGTGGGCCATGAAATGACGCATATTGTAGTGAAAAAGAAGCTGGGCTGGTATACGGATATGGGCGTGGAGACCCAGGCTCTGATGGAGGCGTATTGTGATATTCTCGGAGAGCTTTCTGATGACAACAGTGACTGGAAAATCGGCAATGACAGCTATACAGGCAGTTACTGTGTGCGGGATTTAGCAAATCCGGCTGCAACCAGAACGCCCAATGAGAACGGGGCGCTGATGGCCAGCAATTTCTACACCAACTATGCCCTGTTCAAGTCCGATCTTGAACATACGAAAATCAATAGCGGCATCCAAAAAGAATTGCAAAGAACCAGTGCAGCCTTAGGCTCCACGGTTATTTCCCATACTGCTTACCTGATGAACAAGTACGGTATTTCCAGAAGCGATCTGGCTCAGATCTGGTATCGTTCCCTTACCTATTATGGTTCCAGCGGTTCCGCTCGTACTGCAAGCTTCGGGGAATGCAGAGACGCGGTTACCATTGCTGCAAATAATTACTTCCGGTCAAAAGGCTACTCTGCAAAAAAACGCATGTCAATGCTGGAGATCATCAACGATGCCTTTGACAGTGCAAATATCTATACCGTAAATAACAAGATTACCTATCCGCTGACCTACACGGATATGCGCCAGTATGCTGCGGCGAACAGCACGAATATGTCCAATTTTGTCAGAGCCGAATCTCAGAAGTACCCCAACGGGAAGTACTGGAACGGTGACGACATCAACACCTATGCCAGTGCTCCGCTGGACACCAGCAGTTATACAGAGAACAACGGGATTACGGTCTGCCCTACGTTTTACCAGGGCTATAACACCGACTTTGATTATGCCAATGAAGAGGCGTACTTTGAATGCGCCGGGTTTGCAAAGAAATTGCAGATGGACTATTTCGGTACCACAAAGTTCCTGCAGCTGACCAACGGCTATGGCTATACGCCCCGCATCGGGGATCATCTCCGGGTCGCACGGTCCGTGGGGCCTTCTTCCACCGGGCACAGTATTTTTATCACCAGCGTAAGCGGTTCCAGGATTACCTATGCGGATTGCAATGCGGGCGGTGACAACAAGATTGCCTGGAATAAGACAGGTATCATTACCAGGAACAGCGACGGAACCACTTCCATTACCCTGGGCAGCACTTCTTACAAGTATGTGTGGGTGGAACGGCCGATGATGCTGGGTGATGTGAACGGAGACTCCTGTGTAAATCAGAATGACGTTGCCTTTTTAAAGCAGATCGTTTCCCGGGGCAAAAATTACAGTCCATATCGCAATGTGCAGCTGACATATCGCAACTTTGCTGCTGATCTGAACAAGGACGGCAAGCTGGACAACACGGATGTCAATCTGCTTACCACAGCGCTCCAGAGCACCTCAGGAATTCAGTACGAATTGATCAAATAACAGCCGGTTACGTTCATCATGGTAGAATGATGCCGGTTCAGACATGCTCAAAGGCTCCTTTTCCAGGAGCTTGCAGAGCATGTCTTTTTTTGCGGAGCAGCCGGGCTTCTGCTTCTTCGCCCCGCTTCGATTCCGATTGACAAGGCCGGGCTTTTTATGGTATAATAATTTCACTATGCACGGGACGGCATACAGGAGGTGTACCCTATGGAACCCCAGAAGAAAAAGAACCCCTGGAAGCTGGTTAATTCCATCATCCTGCTGCTGCACATTGTATTTCCGGTTTGGATTATGCCTTTGATCTGTACATCCGGCATTTCCGGCAAGCTCCTTCCGGTTACCGTAATCCTGGTACTGCTGCCCGGCGTATGCAGCATGCTTGTCAAAAAATACAACAAGGGCGGGAAGCTGCTGATTGCCGCCAGGGTGCTTGCCGTCTTTGCCCTTTGCCTGTTCTATGCGCCCCTGCTCATGATATCTGGCTTTACCCGGAACCAACTGCTCTACCCTGTGAAACGTGCTGTTTACATACACGGGGTTTACGGCGACAATGGGGCATATTATGCACAATTGCTGCCCGAAACGCTGCCGGAGGCATGCAGCGATTATTCCTTCCGCACACAGGGCTCTTTTCCGGCACAGGATTACCATCCGTCTTCCTTTCTGACCTTTTATACGGATACTGCCACGCTGGAGGCTTATGCCCGATTTTATGAACAGCTGGACTGCCAGCGGCTGGTATACAATCCGGAGGCAGAGGATGGGGACCAGGATAATCATCATATGGAATGGTTTTGCGGGCAGATGAAACTGGACCAGACCCTGACGGAGCATATGGTGCTGTATTGGTTCGATGGCCGTTACCCCAAGGGCATCCTGCTGGATGAGGAAACCGGCCTTGTGGCTGTTCTGACATAGGCGCTTCAAGAAATGTTCCCTTGATCGTTCAGGCGGTTCTGCATGGTGCGAAGCGTACAGCTTTGCAGGATCGCTTTGCGTATAGAAAATCATTGATTACCGGAGAAAGGAGGACATGCTGCTTCAGCACGGATCCAATCATTTATTAAAACAGAAGGGAGGGCATACTGCGCACTTTGCAGTATGCACAAAAAAGTATGGAGTCAAAACTCATCGCAATGCTGATTACCATCCTGGCCTATATGCTGATGATGGTGATCATCGGAATCCGCTGTTCCAAGAAAAATGCCAATGTGGGCGACTTTTACCTTGGGGGCAGAAAGCTGGGCCCCATCGTAACCGCCATGAGTGCGGAGGCGTCCGACATGAGCAGCTGGCTGCTGATGGGACTGCCTGGGGTTGCCTATCTGACAGGCTGCGCAGAAGCAGTCTGGACGGCGGTAGGCCTTGCCATCGGCACCTATCTCAACTGGCTGATCGTTGCCAAGCGCCTGCGTGTGTACACCCATAAATGCGGCAACTCCATCACCATTCCGGACTTTTTCTCCAACCGCTACCGGGACAGCAGCCATATCCTCATGGGTGTTGCGGCGGTAATCATTCTCGTGTTCTTCGTACCCTACACTGCCTCCGGCTTTGCGGCCTGCGGTAAGCTGTTCAGCACCCTGTTCGGCATGCCCTACCATGCGGCTATGATGATGAGCGCAGTCATCATCATCTTCTACACCAGCTTCGGCGGCTTTCTGGCTGCCAGCACTACGGACCTTATCCAGAGTATGGTCATGACCCTGGCACTGGTACTGATTGTGGTGTTCGGCGTGGTAACCGCCGGCGGCATGGGGGCTGTGATCGACAATGCAAGCCAGCTGACCGGTTATCTGGATATTATGCAGCAGCACGATCCGGCAACCAATACCTCCACGCCCTACAGTATCCTTACCGTTGCATCCCTGCTGGCTTGGGGCCTTGGCTATTTCGGCATGCCCCATGTGCTCCTTCGGTTCATGGCAATTGAAAACAAGGAAAAGGTGAAGATTTCCCGTAGAATTGCAACCGTATGGGTTGTGATTTCCATGGGTGTGGCTGTATTCATCGGTATCGTGGGCAATGCGCTGACCTCCTCCGGAAAGCTCGGTTCCCTGGCGGATGCGGAGACGGTCATTATGGATATGGCGCTGCTGATGAGCGAAAAAGGCTTCATTTTTATTTT
>JALELB010000002.1 GCA_022768805.1 Ruminococcus sp. | reverse complement strand
ATTAAGGAGGAACCTTCATGCTGTTTCGCAGTCTGCGCAGTTTTCTGCAAAGCCACACTCCTTTTTTTCTGATGATGGTACTGTGTATTTTTCTTTCCTCCCTGCTGATGCTGTTCGGCTACGGCCTTTACCAGGATTATATGCTGGAGCAGAAGGATTTTGATCAATCGTCAAAAGAATTGTATGTAAGCTCCATCGCACAGTCCGAGGATATCGATCGGGATGGATATTTTATGAATCCAGAATTGATCGTGACAAAAGAAGAATTGGACGCCTGTATTGCAAGAGTGCCGGAAAAGTACCTCGGTGACTCTTCTTTTTTTACGGTTTATGTATACGCTCCCTACGCTACATACAATCTGCCCAGCCCCTACGATTATTGCACCTGTTTTTTTTATATCAAAGACGGCAAATATCTTCCGGTAGAACAAGTTTTTATGAATGGTATGGATCACCCTGGTGCAGAAGGGCGCATGTTTACAGACGAAGAATACAGCTCCAATGCTCCTGTAATAAATTTAGGAAGCCATGAATTGACTCCCCTTGGAGAACAGGTCACTTTTTTTGACGGTAAGGAATACACTGCCATCGCAAAAGGCGGTATATTCCGGGAGGTTCCATATGGCTGTCTGCCCTCTGACGCCATTTTGAATTTTATCGTATATAATGCCGAAAAGCCCCTGTCCTTTGAACAATACAGCGAACTAAAAAATGCCTTCTCCTCCATCCTGGATCGGGTGGAGATCCGGAATTACGTCCCCTTCTACGGCGAGGACTACTGGATGTACAACTCCGCCATGCTGGGCGCCCTGCTGATTGCTGTGGTGGCGGCGTTTAACCTGGTGGTGCTGTACCACTACGTACTGGTCCGCCGGCAGAAATCCCTTGCCATCTTCCAGCTGTGCGGCTGCACCAAGGGCAAAGCCATCCGGCTCTATGTGGCGGAAAGTCTGCTGCTGACCGTGCCATGCTACTGCCTGGCGGCGCTCTTCTACCACTTCGTGCTGCTGGAGCCCTTTACCCGTGTCTTCCCCTACATTGACACCGCCTACTCCCTGCGGCTCTATGCCACCGGCTTCGGCATCTTCGTCACCGTCTGCACTCTGGCAATCTGGATTCTGTCCGTGTGGATTGTGTCCAGGCATTCTATTGTGGAAAGAAAGGGGGGCGTGCTATGATCCAGCTGCGCCTTGCATTACGGGAATGTAAAAAGGAGTGGATGAAGCATATCCCCATGATACTACAGATGGCATGCATTCTGTTTCTGACCATCGTCAGTGTATCCACAGTCATTTACCGCTTTTCCTACTTTATTCCCTTCTCCGATCTCTGGGAACATGATGGCGTTGTATTTTACGCCGATGCCCTGCACATTGGCGAAAAGGAAATTTATGAAAAAATGGAGGGCGTCAAGGATGTTGCCCTGTCCTATCGCTATGCAGATCTGGCACTGGATATAGAAAAGCCCCTGATCTATTCCGACAAGCTATTGGAACGCTACACCCCCCAGCTGGTTAGCGGAAAGGCGGTTATTTCCAATCCGGAGGATCCGCTGCCCAATGTACTGGTCAACGAAAGCAGCGGCTTCCGGGTGGGAGATCAGATCCGCTTTTATCAGATCCAGTACGAGTACGAGTGGGATGATAAAGGAAATATTGCGGATTGCTGGGAAAAGGAGCCCACCGAGTCGGATTATCAGTATCTTCGGGTATCGGGGGTTTATCCGGACAACGCCAAGCTGCTGCTGCTGAACGGCGGTGCCGTTGACTCTGAACTTGAGGATTACCGTACTGTCTACAACGATATATCCTCCCTGCAGGCAGCCGGTTTCACCGTGGTCATGTCGGAATCCGAGGCACAAAAGTACTGGACCGGCGACCAGTACACAGTCTTCGGCGTGGGCATGATCGTGTATGAGGACGGCATGGACAGTAGTGTGCAGCGCTCCAATCTGGAGATACTCAAGAAGAATAATACAGGGCCTGTCTGGTATATAGGCAATGAAGAGCTTTATGCAGGCAGCCACGCCTATTGCTTCCAGCAGGTATATACCATGATGCCCTTTATCATTGGTATCCTGGTGCTGTTTTTCCTGAGTATGATCAGCGTCAACAGCGTTTCGGCGGTCCGGAAGCTGCGCACCTATACGATCTACCGGGTCTGCGGCATGTCCTGGGGCAAGTGCCTGCACATTGCCGCATACAAAGCCCTGCTGACCTCCCTGATTGCCTGCATACTCTGCGGCATACTGATGCTGGTGAAGGACCGGTTCCATCTGCTGAGCAATTTCCTGGTATCCTTCGGCTGGATGCAGGGTCTGTTCTGCCTGCTGTTCCTGCTGCTGAATATGGGGATAGCCACGGTAATCAGCGCTGTGGTTCTGCGCCACGCCCAGATCAATCAGCTGCTCCATGAAAACTAAGGGCAACACTGCACAGAGCTTGTACGGTGTTGCATGAGATAACCCCCGGCGGTTCGGACTGCCGGGGGTTTCTGCGCCCACTTGACAGGGGCGCCGGAAGGGAGTATAGTAACAACAGAACACAGCGAAAGGAAGAACAGTATGAAGCGACAGCTGCAGCCCCATCAGCGCATCACCCAGAGCATAACCGGCCCCTTTCAGAAAACCATCTGGAAGCCCTTTGTTAAGGCGGTGGATACCTATTCCCTGATCGCCCCGGGAGACAGGATCGCCGTATGCGTATCCGGCGGCAAGGATTCCATGCTGCTGGCAAAGCTCATGCAGCAGCTGCAGCTTGTCCGGCAAAACAGCTTTGAGCTGGCGTTTCTGACCATGGATCCGGGCTATGACCCGGCACATACCGCCCAGCTGCAGGACAATGCAGCACTGCTGAACATCCCGGTGCAGATCTTTCGGACGGACATCCTCCGGGTGGTCAACAGGCAGGAGCAGCATCCCTGCTTCCTGTGTGCCCGGATGCGCCGGGGGCATCTCTATGCCAGAGCACAGTCCCTGGGCTGTAATAAAATCGCTCTGGGGCATCACTTCAACGACGTCATCGAAACCACCCTGATGGGCATGCTCTACGGGGGACAGATTCAGGCCATGCTGCCCCGGAGAAAAAGCGACAACTACCCGGGCATGGAGCTGATCCGGCCCCTGTACTGCGTGCACGAGGAAGATATTCTGGCCTGGCAGGAGGCAAATGGCCTGGCATTTCTCCGGTGCGCCTGCCGCTTTACCAGCCGCAGCACGGAGGACCCTGCCTATTCCCGCCGGGCCCGGGTCAAGGCGCTGATCGCCCAGCTGAAAGCGGAATCCCCGGAGGTGGAACGGAGCATTTTCCACAGCATTCACACCGTGCAGCTGGACTCCATGCCCGGCTACAAGCAGCAGGGCGAAAAGCACAGCTTTCTGGAGCAGTTTAAAGGATAATCCCAGCCGCTACTCGCCCAGCAGCATGGAGACAAAGCCCTCCGTATAGAACACGGCGGTCTGATAGCTTGCTTCGGCAAGCGCGTCCATATTTTCTATGGAATACTCCACTTCCTGGGAAAAGGTCTTTGCCTGGGCGATGATCTGTTCCAGAGTAAGGGTACCGGTTTTCTCCCATTCCGCCATGCAGCAGATGCCCAGGATCAGCGCGGCAATGACCGTCAGCTGTGCCTTTGCCAGCAGATCCCCGTCAAACACCGCCCGGAGAAAATAACGGTATGTATAATACACTGCCCCATGCTCAAAAGCATAAGCCAGGGGAGCTGCATCGGCAGCAAAGGCATCGCACCGGCACAGGAGCCTGTCCGGATCCCGGGAAAGCGCCTCCAGCCGGTTTTTCCATGCAGCATCAAGAATATCCAGCCCGGCAACCAGCTCCAGCAGCGCACGCCAGTGGGCAGTGCGGTTTTTGTCTCCCCGGCTCCTGGCGTGCAAAGTGTCCAGCATACTCCGGCAATAGGCTTCGTTGGAAAACTGCCGGATATCCTGCTGCATCCGCTCCGGCTCATCCAGATCCAGGTATTCCTGCAGACCGTCCGCAAATACCAGGAACAGCGCCAGCCGCTCCCCCAGGGGCAGCTCCCGGTTCTGAAGCAGCCGGAATGCGGTCTGCCGGGCGGCAAACAGGGCATCGAACACCGCCGGATCATAGTCACAGTCGTTATCCTCCCTGCTGTCCTCCGTTACAAAGGTATCCAGCGCCGGATCAGAGAGAATCAGACGGGCAGCCTCCTCGCAGCACATGCCCACCCCGGCTTCGGTAATGCCATCAAACCAGGCGTAATACCGGGGGTGCTCCCGGCAGATTTCTCCCAGCATATCCGCCCCCAGAGACTGCTGAATGCTGCACAGGTTCCGTGCATCCAGAAAGGGGCATCTTCCATCCGTCTGCCCCATACAGATGCAGCCATCCTCCTCATACATAGCGGCCCGGAGCCGCTCCCCCAGTTCGCCCTCCATACGGCGGTATTTTTCCGCTGTGGCCGGGTCAAGTTCAATTTCCCAGCCCACACAGCAGCAATTATCCCGGCAGTCCGTACCGGTACAATGAAAGTTGTGAAAATATCCCGGCATTCTGCGCATAATCCACCTCATACATCAGATTGGCTGCATACAGCCTTTTGCTTTATTATACCACAACCGGTACCCCAGGGCAAGACGGGGCTGCCTTGACAAATTCCTATGATTTCGGTATACTATACATAAGAAATGCTTGTATGCAGAGAGATGCGGAAAGGAACCATGATGAGCTGCAAGGAATGGATCGACAAGCTGGAGGTTCAGCCCCTGGAACGGGAGGAATACATCCGGCTGCTGTCGGAGTATACAGAAGAAGACCGGCTTTACGCCCAGGAAAAGGCACGGAAAATCGGAGATCACTACTTCGGCAAACAGATCTTTGTCCGGGGACTGATTGAATTCACCAGCTACTGCAAAAACGACTGCTATTACTGCGGACTCCGCCGGAGCAATCAGAAGGCGGAGCGCTACCGGCTGACGGAGGAGGAGATTCTCGACTGCTGCCGGGAGGGATATGCACTGGGCTTCCGCACCTTTGTGCTTCAGGGAGGCGAGGATCCTTACTTTACCACGGATCGTATGGTCAGCATCATCCGGCAAATCAAGGATGCCTATCCGGACTGCGCCCTGACTCTGTCCATCGGGGAGCGGAGCCGGGCGGATTATGCAGCATTCCGGCAGGCCGGCGCTGACCGGTATCTGCTGCGGCACGAAACTGCGAACGCCGCCCATTACCGGATTCTGCATCCGGAACCCCTTTCCCTGTCCAACCGGATTGCCTGCCTGGAAAGCCTGAAGGAGCTGGGCTTTCAGACCGGCTGCGGCTTTATGGTGGGTTCTCCCGGCCAGACCGTGGAAACCCTGGCGGAGGATCTGCTGCTGATCCGGCGGCTGAATCCCCAGATGGTGGGCATCGGGCCCTTTATCCCCCACGGGGATACCCCCTTCCACGATCAGCCCACAGGAGGACTGGAGCTGACCCTGTTCCTGCTGAGCCTGATCCGGATCCAGCAGAAACAGGTGCTGCTGCCTGCTACCACCGCCCTGGGCACCATTGATCCCAAGGGTCGGGAGCTGGGCATCCTGGCTGGTGCCAATGTGGTGATGCCCAATCTGTCCCCGGTGATGGTGCGGAAAAAATACTCCCTGTATGACAACAAGATCTGCACCGGAGAGGAAAGCGCCCAGTGCCGCTCCTGTCTGCAAAAGCGCATGGAATCCATCGGCTATACCCTGGTTACTGCCCGAGGGGATTATCCGGCATAACATATCACGGAGCGTCACCGGATCTTACCCGGAGACGCTCCCCTTTTTTGTTGACAAGAGGACAAAAATCTGATATACTATTATCTTGTATAGGTGTAACCTGATATTGAAGTGAATGAGGAGTTGTGACTATGGCAAAGAAGCAGATGTCCCGTGAGGGCTACGAAAAGCTGGAACAAAAGCTGAGCTATCTGATTACAGTACGCCGTGCGGAAGTGGCACAAAAACTGAAAGAAGCACGTTCCTTCGGCGACTTGTCCGAGAATGCAGAGTACGATGAGGCGAAAAACGAACAGGGTATCCTGGAAGCGGAAATCGCCGAGCTGCAGATTACACTGGAAAATGCGGAAATCGTGGAGGATGACAACATCTCCGTAGACGAAATCGGCATGGGCTCCGTCATTGAGATCCGCCGGGTAGGCACGGACAAGATCGAGCATCTCCAGATCGTTGGCACCAACGAGGCTAACTTCAAGGAGGGCAAGATTTCTGATGAATCCCCCATCGGCAAGGCGGCACTGAAAAAGCGTGTAGGCGATACCTTCCTGGTAGAAGCACCTGCCGGCGAGCTGGAATTTGAGGTCGTAGCCATTTCCAAGTAACAGAAAGGAGTATGCGGAGCCGCCGGGCTGCCGCAGCATTACATGAGTGAAGTAGAAAACAGCGCTGCTGTGGAAGAAGCAGTGCAGGATGTGCACATTTTAAAAAAGGTCCGTCTGGAAAAGCTGGATGAGCTGAAGGCCAGAAATGAAAACCCCTATGAAATCACCAAATATCCGGTTGATGCACACAACGCAGACCTGAAGGCTGCCTTTGAACAGGAAGAAGCAAGGATGATTGCAGAGGCAGCCGGCGACGAGGAAAAGCTCAACGCCGCACTGGAAGCCCAGAAGGAAAAAATCGTACACATTGCCGGCAGAATTATGAGCTGGCGGGATATGGGCAAGGCCAACTTTATCGACGTGCGGGACGGCTCTGACCGGATCCAGGTCTATGTGCGCATGAACGAAATCGGCAAGGAGGCCTTTGCAGATTTCAAAAAGTGGGACATCGGCGATATTGTAGGCGTGGAGGGCTTTGTATTCCGCACCCGCAAGGGCGAGATTTCCATTCATGCCAAGTCCATCGTACTGCTGTCCAAGTCCCTGCTGCCCCTGCCGGAAAAGTGGCACGGTCTGAAGGATCAGGATATCCGCTACCGGCAGCGTTATGTGGATCTGATCGTCAACCCGGAGGTAAAGGATACCTTCCTGAAGCGCAGCCAGATCCTGCGGGAGGTACGCAGCTATCTGGACAATCTGGGTTATCTGGAAGTAGATACTCCTGTACTGCATACCCTGGAAATCGGCGCATCCGCACGTCCCTTTATCACCCATCACAATGCGCTGGATCTGGACATGTACCTGCGTATTGAAACGGAACTTTACCTGAAGCGGCTGATTGTAGGCGGCTTTGAAAAGGTGTATGAAGTGGGAAGAATCTTCCGGAATGAGGGCATGGACACCTCCCACAACCCGGAGTTTACCTCCATTGAAATGTACCAGGCATATACCGACTATATCGGCATGATGAACCTGATTGAAGATATGTACCGGACGATCGCCCGGAATGTATGCGGCACTGACGTGATTACCTACCAGGGCGTACAGATTGACCTGGGCAGCCCCTGGGAGCGTCTGACCATGGTAGAGGCAGTGAAAAAGTATGCCGGTGTGGACTACAACGACTGGGCAACGGATGAACAGGCGCGGGCAGTTGCAAAGGAAAAGGGTGTCGAGGTGGATGAAGGAGAAGCTGCCACCAAGGGACATGTACTGATCGCCTTTTTTGATGCATTCGTAGAAGAACAGCTGATCCAGCCCACCATCATCTACGATTATCCGGTGGAGAATTCACCTCTTGCAAAGCGCAAGCCCAGCGATCCCGCATTCACTGAGCGGTTTGAGTACTTTATCTACGCCCGGGAAATGGGCAACGCATTCTCTGAGCTGAACGATCCCATCGATCAGCGGGAACGGTTTGAGCGCCAGGTTGCAGCAAAGCGTGCCCAGGGCAACAACAACGCTATGGTGGACGAGGACTTTGTCACCGCTCTGGAATACGGCATGCCGCCCACAGGTGGACTGGGCTTCGGTCTGGACCGGCTTGTGATGCTGCTGACCGACAGTGCCTCCATCCGGGATGTATTGCTGTTCCCAACGATGAAGCCCCTCTCGGACTAAAAACCCATAAAAATCAGGTTTTGACAGCGTTTGCGGCGTTTTGTTAATCCAAAAAAATGTCGTAAAACGGGGGTTACGACAGATTTACGACAAATGACTTTTTGAGCATCGCTCGTCTTTTACGACAAATGCGTGTCGTAAATCACGAGAATCGTAAATTGTTAATCCAGTGGCTTCATTGTAACGGCTACATTGTAAATTGAATAAAAAAGCCTTGTAAACTCGGCATTGAACGATGTTTATGACAGAACCTCGGACTGTATAGTTCGGGGTTCTTTTTTGCATATTTGAAGCTGGCAACGATTATGGATATACTGTAATCGAATGGAGGGACTACAAATGAAGAAGTATTATATCAATCTAACCGAGCAGGAACGCTCTCAAATCATACATTCGCTTGCAGATAAGAAGAACGAACTTATGGCTAAAGGCAGATATTCTGCATCAAGAGTAAAATGCTGACTTGCTTCCCGCAAATCTTGAATTATCCGCTATGGAAATGATGCTTGTAACGACTGTGAGCCGTGAAACTGTCTTGCGAACCTATCTGAATAGGTAAAGAACGATTACGAAGATATCCCGATCGACTGTATGCCTTCCCTCGGTATGGTATCCGAAGAAAAGAAACGGAGGCGTTTTTAGGCGCAATCAATGAGATACGGGAAGGTCAGGATTTACGGCAGAAAAAAGACGAGATAATAAAGGCGGGGGTCTTTCTGCCGTGATCTGCCCGATGCGATGCGATTCGCAGATCATTTTTTCCGTTTCCTTATAAGCGAGTATCGACATATGCGAGTATCGGCCTCGGCGCGCGTTTTTTTTTGATTTATGTGTCAAAAAATGTTCAAAACAGATAGTTATACTCAGAGTATGTCATATTTTTGGTGAAAGATGCGAAAAAAATATTACCGTGACAATTTTTGACCGAAAATATGTTGAAAAAGCAACATATTTATGATACTATAATCCACACAAAGACAAAAATACTTAAAAAAACAGCAAGAAACTTTAATTTTTGTCTTATTTTCAGCCCGAATGCATACCGCGACCCCGTGAAAACTCAATATACGATGTATTTTTTTTCATCGGAACACGCCGCGTGAGGACATCTCTTTTTGAGATCGGCTTCATTTTTGTCGGCGTCGTTTTCGCTGATCGGAAATAAAAAACATAAGGAGCGATCTGTATGAACTCCGCGAACACCCCCAGTCAACAGC
>JALELB010000039.1 GCA_022768805.1 Ruminococcus sp. | reverse complement strand
TGTGGTGGAGTAGCGGAGCTTCAGGGTAAAGTCCCCTGCAAGCTGGGTTCTTACGGTATCCTTGACAGCTGCATTTGCATTCTTTCCGAACTTCAGGAAGCCCTGACCCTGAATGCCTGTTACGCCGCTGCCGCAGGCGTTTGCCACATTACCTTCAATATTCTTGTAATCAAATACCTCTGCTTCGTACTGACGAACACCGGTATAAAAACTGGGGGCAGCCGGAGCAGTCAGTGCTTTTTTGGGTGTAGCGGTCAGTCGGTTGGATTCGCTGCCGGAACACTTAACAGAAATATCAATCGGTCCGTTGTGATTTACCTTAATGGTGTAGGTGCCGTTGGAATAGGAAGTGGTAACCTCGCTTTTCAGCTGATTCACACCTCTGTCCTTATATGTGATAGTCGGTTCGGAAGTACAGCCCGAAATCTTGAATGTGTCTGTCCGACGGGTGTCAGCATGCTTATGGTCGAAGTTATTTGCATAAATGTCAATATGATCGCTGTACTCGTTAATCAGCGCATTGCCGTATGCATTGAAATTGACATCCAGCTCCTTGCAGGTATTATACTTCAAGGAGAGAACTGCACCGCAGTTGCTGCCGTCTTTATTATAGTTATATGCAATCCAGGTATTCTCATTGCGCCCAGCATAGCAGTTTCCATAATAATCGGAGCTGGGGTACAGCTTGTTGAATTCATCCTGCTTTGCAGAAATGGAACTCCAGCGGGAAGCAATCTGGGACTGCTTCACCTGTACAGGAATGGACTTTGCCAGATTGTCTCTCAAGGCATAAACCGTGGGAATCGTCTGATAGCGTCCTGTGCTCTTATAGAGATTGTGATTATTCTTCAGATTTCCGTCCCCGTTCATCCGGTAAAGGCCTTCAAACAGGGAGGGGTATGTGCTGTACTTGTCATCGTTCCAGCCGCTGTTTACATCATGGATAATGGCCACCTTGGTGTTCTCAATAACTTCCTCGCGGGTAGGAATTCTGATGCTTCCGTCAACAATTTTCCGCATAAAGTCCATGGGAACATTCTGGAACTGGTCGTACATCGCCCAGTCTCTTACATGATAGCCTTCGCTGTCGGTATAGCCATAGGTTTCCTTGAAGTCATCCACAGTAACCAGCTCCGGACCGTCAATGACGGTTGCACCGTTCTTGACCATTCTTTCCAGGTAGATCGGCAGTCCGGTTGCCTGATTGAACTGATCCTTAGAGGAGGGGCCTGTACCGCTCCAGGTGGAGTCTGTCCAGCCGGTTTCATCATAACGGATACCGAAGTTACCGCAGTAGCCGGAAACATAGTAGCCGTAAACAAGGCTCTCCACATCGGCAATATAGCTTGCCTGGGTGTATTTTTCCTCCAGAATCAGATTCTGGGAGTAATTGCGGCAGGCTTCTTCCCAGGAGGGAACCTGCTTCAGCATGGCAAGCGGGTTGATGTTCGGGCTCCATTCATTGCCACACCAGCTGATATCCAGATACCCGCCGTATTTGTTGCAGAGCTTCAGCAGGGATGCAAAATGCTGATATCTTTGCGGACAGGTAATCGGAAAATCGTCCTGTTCAAAGCCCCAGAACTGCTCACAATAGTTGAAGCCGATGAAATTGGGATAGTCGCGGAAAAATTCCGCATAGATGGTGTTTTCATAGTCAGCGTCTGCATGGGAAACGAAATTGCCCTTATTGGGGAAGCTGACCATATTTCCCGAAGAGTCATAGTCCGGGAAATGGCACTGGCCGCCGCTGGAGGGCTGAATCATACACCAGATTCCCTCATCCGCACAGGCCTTGATCCAGGATTTTGCCAGCTCATAGCCATTCTGCACCATGCCCCAGGAGTGGGTATCTCTGTTCCAATAAATGGACATGGAGATGTTAAATACCACATAGGGCTTGATGTCCTCCGGAATCAGATTGATGATTTTCTGCGGATCCGGAGTGTTCCAGCTCTCGATAAATACGATCCACATGGGGTTCTCTGCGTTGCAGGGACGGCGCAGTGCTGTTGCTGCTTCCGCAGTTATACTGGCAGGCGCCTGCAGGAGCGCTCCGTCATCAGAAGACGGTATGGCACCTGCCATTGCGCTGAATGCCAGAATTCCTGACATTACTGCCGCACATAGCTTCTTCAGCTTCATTGTTGATTCCTCCTTTAAGCAATCAGAATAATACGAAACGGTTTCCTTGATAGTATTATATATCACCCAAAAGAAAAAGACAACTGCTAAAACAATGAAAAGGTGGACAAAACGAAGAAAAAACAAAAAATATTTCTTGTTAATAGAATGTCTATCCCCCTTCTATGCTGTCAGAAAAAAATACGCAGCACCATACCAGCCGGCACGGCGCTGCGTATTAAAAAATCTATCGGATCTGTCCGCCCTTGTCCGGCAGCGCAGTCAGTTCCTGCATACGCTCCAGTAGGAACGGAGGCTCACACAGGGGGCTTCATGGGGTTATCGTCTGCCGCCACCCGGTTGGAGCTGAGTGCGCCGCAGCGCTTGCAGCTGCCGGGAGGAATGGCGTGTGTAGATTTGCCAGACCTCCCGGTCAGCCCACACACTCCAGTAAGCGGGAATGCGTTTCAACCAAACGCTCCTTTATTCCGCACAAAGCAGGCTGAACAGCTTTGCAGCGGATTTCCGCTATAATTATGATTTTGTCAGGAAGGAAAACAGCAGCACCGCAATGCCCAGCACCACCAGAATAATGCCTGTGGCACGATTCAGCGTCTTCGGTGATGCCTTATTGGCCAGGACGGCGGCAATCTCTGCCCAGATCAGGGTGAAAGCCACACACAGCCCCCAAACCAGCCAGTCCGGCGGCCCGCCGATCACAAAGTGGGATACAGCGCCGGTCAATGCAGTAAAGGACATGATAAACACACTGGTACCCACTGCGGTCTTCAGCTCATAGCCCAGCACGGAGGTCAGCAGCAGAAGCATCATCATGCCGCCGCCGGCGCCCACGAACCCACAGATAAAGCCGATCAGCATGCCGGACACCAGGGATTGCACCGCCCGTTTTTTTCTGGATACCCCCTGCATGGCTTCCTTGGTGGTCATTACCGGCCTGACAATGAATTTGACCCCCAGCAGAAAGGTCATAAAAACAGAGAAATTGCCCATTGTGGCAGCAGGCACAAGGCTTGCCGCAAAGCTGCCCACCACAGTAAAGGTCAGCACCGCAGCCATCATAATGAGTCCGTTGCGGATATCCAGGTTCTTGTTCTTGCCGTAGGTATATGCAGAAACAGCACTGGCCAGCACGTCCGAGGACAGGGCGATGCCCACAGCCTTGTATGGCTCCATGTCCAGAAAGGTAATCAGCACGGGACTGATTACAGCTGCCGCACTCATACCGGCAAAGCCGGTTCCCAGTCCGGCGCCCATTCCGGCCAGGAATGTGACAAGCAATGTGACAAGAAACTGCAATGATGTTATCCCCTTTCCCTGCGCAATGCATCCAGTATAACATGTTCCTGCATCCCTGTCAAGGCGAAAAGCTGTGTCCTTTTCGTCCACCTGCCCAAAACCAGACCTTGGATTTTAGGACATTGTATAAAACGTCGAAATTTATCAAAATTGTGTTTACTTTTTGTGCATGTTGTGTTATACTATTGTTGAAATCTTATGCGGAGCTGTGTACGCTAATGCAGTTCCGGAAATAACCGGCAGAATGTCGCCTCATGCTTGCTTGATCCGACTGATTTACGGAACCAGGAACGGAGGGATTGGAATGTCAAACCAGAAGGAACAGATGGAGCCTGACATCAGCATGATTTTGCAGTGCTATGAACGGAACCCACAGCCTTTTCTTCTGCTGCGCAGTGAAAAGAAGGAAAACGGTACACAGGAGCTTCAGGCCGTCTACGGGAACCCGGCTTTTTTTACGTTGATTCACACAGGTCCCGCCGTACTGGAGGGAATGCTCTACCAGGAGCTTCTGCAGGATCAGTCGGAAGCACACAGGGCTCAGCTGCTGGCGGCAGCTGAACAAGGAACGTCCGTTCTGCTGGAATTGCCGGAGCATCCGGCAGGGTATCTGATGCTTCAGGGCTTCCGGATTGCGCCGGGGCTTTGCGGCTGTCTTCTGTCCTGTACACAAAAGCCACCGATCTATGCTGATCTTGAACGACTGGAAGAGAATCTGAACTGCGGACTGTTGATTATGGAAAACACTCCGTCCCAGCGGGTGCTGTATGTCAACCAGTTTCTCTATCTGCTGCTGGGATACGGCTCTCTGGCAGAATTGCAGGAGCGGACAGAATCAGCCTCTCTGTATCACTTTATCCACCCCGAGGATCGGGATAAGCTCAGTGAAGCCCTGGAATGCATAAGGGATACGGGTATCGCCCACTGCGTTATCCGGATACAGAAGAAAAACGACGGATTCCTCTGGTTATCCGTTCGGGGCAAATGCAGAGTACTGGGCGAAACACCGGTTCTCATTCTCACTGCCCACGAAATCGGAAACGAGATCGAAACCATACAGCTGGAAGGAAATATCAGTCACCAGGTAAATCTGAATCTGGCAGCCCAGTATTATGCGTTGTATTACCTGGAGGCTGCATCCGGTCATTATCGGCTGGTGTTCCACGATTCCAGACTGGAACAGCCCCATATTCCAACGGAGGGGGATCACATTCTGGCAACCAGAAAATATCTGGAGGAGCTTGTGCATCCGGACGACCGGGAAAAGCTACTGCGCCTGACCAATGTGCGGGAACTGATCCGCTGCTCCCGGCAGTGCGGAAATTGCCGGGTCTTGAACGTGCAGTTTCGGCGCAAATGTGGCGGAGTGTATGAATGGGTGGAGATGTATTTATCCATCAACGCTGCCGACCGACCGGAAAAGAGACTGGTGACCCTGGCGTTCCGGAATATCCATGAAGAAAAGCTGGCAGAGCTTGCGCACCGGTATCTGGACGTGATTGCCTATGCCATTGCGGACACCTACGATGCGGTACTGGAATATGACACCCGGTGCAACTCCCTGTTTGAACTGCAAATGACGGACGATGGGCTTCGCCGTTCCCAGCGGTGCAGAGCATCCTCTGAGGTGGTGACCCAGATGGCAAGGGAATGCATCCACCCGGATGATATGAATGCCTTCCTGGAGGAATTTCACCCGGATCGCTTCAAGAAGCTGAGCAAGGGACAAGCCATTACCCGGGAATACCGCCGGCTATATCCGGATGGCAGCTATCGCTGGTGCTCCTACGGCATGCACTGCTTTGAACAGCGGAGCAAAAAGCTTTACATTCTGTTTGTCAAGGATATTCACGCCGAAAGAACGCAGGTGCTCCAGCAGCAGCAGGCACTCCGCCAGGCAGCAGAAGAAGCGGAAAAGCGGGCGATGGAAAAAACCCAGCAGTTGTTTACCTACTACGGCAAAACCATTGAGCTGATGAGCTCCGTGGTGGAATATCGTTCCCTGGAATCCGGGGAGCATGTAAAACGAATCAAAGCCTATACAAGGGAGCTGCTCCGGGCAGCTATTGATCTCTATCCGGAGCAGCAGCTGACCGAGGAAAAAATCCGGAGCATTACGGAGGCCTCCGCCCTGCACGATGTGGGAAAGATCGGCGTGCCGGACGATATTCTGCTGAAGCCCGGAAAACTGACCAGTGAGGAATTCGAGATCATGAAGCGGCACACCCTGATCGGCTCGGATATTGCAAAGGAAATACCCTTTGTGGCAGAGCGGAAGGATGAATACAACTACGGATACAATATAGCCCGGTATCACCATGAGCGCTATGACGGCAGGGGCTATCCGGAAGGCCTTCGGGGGGAGGAAATCCCCTTCTGTGCCCAGATTGTTGCCATCGCCGACGTGTTTGATGCGCTGACCACAAAGCGGGTGTATAAGGACGCCTACACCAAGGAAAAAGCCTATAAGATGATACTGGATGGGCAATGCGGCGTTTTTGCGCCGAAAATGCTGGAATGCTTCACCCGGGTCCGGGAACGGTTCAACCAGCTGGTACAGCAGGAAAGCTGATCCGGACAAAACTTCAACAGAAAAAGCCTTCCGATCAATTCGGAAGGCTTTTTGTATGGGGTGGGTAGTGGGATTCGAACCCACGGTCTTCGGGACCACAATCCGACGCTTTAACCAGCTAAGCTATACCCACCATCGAATTATATAACAGGGATTTGCACCCTTATTATCATTTGGCGCGCCTTATTGGACTCGAACCAATGGCTTACTGCTTAGAAGGCAGTTACTCTATCCAGCTGAGTTAAAGGCGCATTGTGGAGCGGGTGATGGGAATCGAACCCACGTAACCAGCTTGGAAGGCTGGCATTCTACCATTGAACTACACCCGCAGTGAATGCAATCAACCAACGAATGATATTTTACCACAAAACACGCCGTTTGTCAAGCCCTTTTGAAAAATATTTCGGAAAAGGGCTTATGCTTCATCCTCCAGCTCCATCAGCTCTTCAAATTTCTCTTCCGTCTCCGTTTTGACCTGTTCGATCCGGTCACAGATCTGCTGCATCAGCTTGTAATCTCCACAGACCTGCTCCGTGCCGAGCTGCTCCTGCAGCTCCTGCAGTTCCTGCTCCAGCCCGTCGATTTCCTGTTCCAATGTACGGATCCGGTTCCGCCGCTGGGCCTCCCGGCTGCGCTGTTCCCGGGTCCGGTATACCTTTGCACCCCGTTCCTTGGCTTCCTCTGCGGCACGGCGCTGTCTTTCCGCATCCGCCTCCAGCTGCGCCTGCTGTTCCCGCTGCCGGTGAATCTCCAGATAGCTGTCAAAATTACCGGGGAACAGCTCCGCCCTGTGGGGGGTGATCTCTAAAATCTTGTCCGAAATCCGGTTCAGCAGATACCGGTCATGGGATACAAACAGAATGGTACCGGTATAAGAAGCCAGCGCCTCCTCCAGCACCTCCTTGGTGGTCAGATCCAGATGGTTGGTGGGCTCGTCCAGAATCAGCACGTTACCATGCTCCAGCATCATCAGCGCAAAGCACACCTTTGCACGCTCTCCGCCGCTGATGACCCCGATCTGTTTGAACACATTCTCCCCGGTCATACGCACCTGCCCCAGCAGGCTCCGGATTTCCAGGTCGGTCATGGTGGGATACCGGTCGTGAAGCTCGTCGATGACGGTATTGTTCGGATTCAGCTGGGTGCTTTCCTGCTCGAAGTAGGACAGCTTCACATTGCTGGTCCAGTGCACATTGCCCCGGTGGGGCAGCCTGCCCAGCAGCACCTTCAGCAGGGTGGATTTGCCGATACCGTTTTCCCCGATGATGCCGATTTTCTCTCCTCGCTTCACCGCAAAGGACAGGGAATCCACCAGGGTGCGCTTCTGTGGGCCGCTGCCTACAGTTACGTCAATATTCTGCACCTGGAGCAGATCAAAGGGAGGCTCCGTTTCATAGGTAAACCGCAGTTTCGCCGCCTTCTGGGGCAGAACCGGCTTTTCAATCCGCTCCATCCGCTCCAGTGCCTTCACCCGGCTCTGGGCGCTTTTGGCTGTGGTGGCACGGACGATGTTCCGGGCAACATAATCCTCCAGCTTGGCAATCTCCTTCTGCTGGGCTTCATATTCCTTCAGCTGCCGGGCGACAGCCTCCGTCTTTAGCCGGGTAAAGGCAGTATAATTCCCCTTGTACCGGGTCAGATGCCCCCCTTCGATTTCACAGACGGCGGTACAGAGCTTATCCAGAAAATACCGGTCGTGAGAGACAATCAGCAGTGCCCCCTTATACTCCTTCAGATAATCCTCCAGCCACAGCACGGTCTGGAAATCCAGATGGTTGGTGGGCTCGTCCAGAATCAGCAGATTCGGCTCCTCCAGCAGCAGCTTGGCGATGGCAAGCCGGGTCTTTTCCCCGCCGCTGAAGCTGGAAATGATCCGGTCATAGGTATCCTCCCCGAAGCCCATGCCGTTGAGGACGGTCTTGATCTTTACGTCAATAAGATAGCCGTCCCGGCTTTCAAAAAAAGCAGTGAGGCGGGTGTATTCCTCGGACACAGCCTCCAGACCCCCGTGCATCTGTGCCTCCAGCTCCCGCATCCGATCCGCCGCCTGCAGCACATCCGCAAAGACGCTGCGCATTTCCGCATACACGGTGCTGCTGCGCTCCAGGCCTCCCATCTGCTCCAGGTATCCCACTGTGACCTTGGAGGCACGGGAAATCACCCCGTCATCCTCCACAAACCGATCCGGCTCCTCCTTGCCTGTCAGAATCCGCAGAAGGGTGGTCTTGCCGCAGCCATTTGCGCCAACCAGACCGATGCGCTCCCCCTCATTGATGGTCAGGTTCACATCATGCAGGATTTCCCTGCCGTTGTAGTATTTATGAATCTTTGATAAGCTAACCAGCATGCCGCTCTCTCCATAGGTATATCATTGTTCTATCATCAGCTTTTCAGCAATACCGCACAAAGCCGGTCAACAGCCTACGTACAGCATTGCATTTATTATAGCACACCCGGCGGGCTTTGGCAAGAAAAATCCGGCACCCGCAAGGGATGCCGGATCGCTTTACTTCCGGGAACGTCTGAACTTCTGCTTTGTACCCAACTGGATGGACATGGTAAAAATCCGGTCAGAGGTAAAAAGCCGCAGAGCAATGGTAATACAGATCAGGAACACGGCAAACTGGTATCCGGCCCCGATCCAGTACAGGGTCATATTGCCGAACATCACATTGCTCATGGCCGAGAAGGTATGGGTAAAGGGAATGGCATACAGCAAAGTGCGGGCAACCGGTGACAGGGACTGGACATCCGTCATCATGGAAATCAGATAGGGAATCATGGCCAGCACCATAATGGGCATCAGCACGGACTGGGCCGACTTGGCGTCGTTCACCAGCGCGCCAAGAATGATGGACACCGACAGTGCCACCAGAATTGTCAGGAACATCTGCAGTCCCACCAGCAGATAGCTGCCCGGGGTCATATTCACACCCAGCTGGGTCAGAATATCATCCATGGTCAGCGCCTGGCCCACCACGCTTCCCAGGGATACGTCCCCGATGGACTGAGACATCATGGAGGACAGATACCCGGTAAAGCTCAGCATATATACCAGCGCATTCAGCAGTGCCACAATGGCTGCAGCCAGCATCTTGGCTAAAATCACCGACAGCCGGGATACGGGAGCGGACAGCAGGGTCTCCAGGGTTTTGTCGATTTTCTCCGTTGAGATTGCCCCGATAATCATCTGGGAGGTATACATCACCAGCATGAACACCACAATGGGAATCAGCATGTTCTGCATGGACAGAAAGCCTACCAGTGTGGAGCTGTTGATCTGTGCGCTCTTGTCGGATACCACTGTAATTTCCTTGGGGGTTACCGGATGCTGTGCCTTGGCCGCCTGCGCCGGGGTCATGCCGGACTGTTCCATCAGCTTCTGGGTGAGCAGGGTGTTGATGGCCTGGAGTCCGCCGGACAGGGAATCCACCGCACTGCTGGCCACGGACGCACTCTTCACCACGCTGACCGTTTCCAGCTGCGCCGGATTCTCTCCATAAAGCAGTGCATCCGTAAAGCCCTGGGGCAGAATGATGACAGCGGAAATATCCAGCTGCTGCATGGCAGCCGCCCGATCCTCCTGGGTAATCTCCACTGCTTCCACCTCATAGCCCACTTCCTTCAGCCGGGCAATCAGATCCCTGGTCAGGTCCGTGTCATCCTGGTCACAGATATGCAGCGTACCGCTTTCCTTGGCAGCGTCCTGCACCACATCGCTGAGAAGCTGACCGATCATGAACATCATGCCCGCCGTAACCGCCAGCACGATGAGAAGCTGTGCGCTCAGCAGCTCACGCAGCTCCTTTTTCAGCAGACTAATGAACTTCATGCTGCAGCACCACCCTTTCAAATACTTCCTCCAGATTGGCCGCACCGTAGCGGTTTTTCAGCTCCTCCGCCTCTCCTGTAACCATCAGCTGGCCGCCGGAAATAATACCCACCCGGTCGGACACATACTCAATTTCCAGCATATTGTGGGAGGAAAGCAGAAAGCTCATTCCCTCCTCCCGGGCAAGGCGTAGGATCATCTTCCGGATCTCCAGAGCATTGATTACATCCAGGCCGCTGGTAGGTTCATCCAGAATCGCCAGCCTGGGCCGTGTCATTACCGCCCGGGACAGCAGCAGCTTCCGGATCATACCTCTGGAATAGGTTCCGATTTTCTCGTTAAGCCGGTCTCCCAGGCCGCACATCTCCACCGCACGCTGCACACAGGCATCCGCCTGCTTCCGGTCCGTGGTGAAAATGCTTGCCATGAATTTAAGGTAGCCCTTGCCGGTCATATTCTTGTATGCCCCTGCCTCATCCGGCAGATAGGTAATGCATTCCCGCACCTTTGCCGGATCCTTCACCACGCTGCAGCCTGCCACCACTGCATCTCCGGCAGTGGGCTGCAGCAGGGTTGCAATCATGCGGATGGTGGTGGTCTTTCCGGCGCCGTTGGGTCCGATCAGGGCAAAAATCTCGCCCTCCCCGATCTGAAACGACACCTGGTTGGCTGCCAGCACCTTTGTATACTGCTTGGTCAGTCCCTGTACATCAAGTACAATCGCCATATGTTTTCCTCCTCCGGGCAGCGCCCATAAAAAAACAGGCTATGGAAGTTTCCATAGCCTGTAATAGTCCGGTATTTATGCCTCAGGCGTCGGATTCTCGCTTGTGGGATCAAAAATGGTCTCCGGAGCTCCGCCATCGGGCTGTTCCGGCTCATCCGGCGGTGTTACCAGCTCTCCGCGCATCAGCTTTTCAAAGTCATCCCCGTCGATCTTCTCATACTTGAGCAGATACTGTGCCAGGCATTCCAGCTGATCCCGGTGCTCACTGAGGATCTTTTCGCATTTCGCATATGCATCCTCCATGATCCGGCGCACTTCTTCATCAATCTCTGCCGCCACGGTCTCGCTGTAGGTGTGGGTGTGGCCGTAATCCCTGCCCAGGAATACCTCATCCTGCTCGGAAGCATAGCCCACCGGCCCCAGCTTTTCGGAAAATCCGTACTTGGTGACCATATCCCGTGCCATCTTGGTGGCACGCTCAATGTCATTGGAGGCCCCGGTGCAGATATCATCCAGCATCAGGGATTCTGCCACACGCCCCCCCAGGAATACAATCAGCTCCTCCTGCATCTTGCGGCGGGAAACATGGCTGTCGTCGGTCTGGGGACGGGTCCAGGTCATGCCTGCTGCCATACCACGCTGGATTACGCTGACCTGATGCACCTTTTCTGTGGTTTCCAGGTTATAGGTAGCAATAGCGTGGCCTGCCTCGTGGTATGCGGTGATCTTTTTATCCCGTTCCGTAACAAGACGGGATTTCTTTTCAGGACCAGCCATAACCTTGAAGCTGGCTTCCTCAATATCCGATTCAATGATTGCCTTTCTGTTGTCACGGGCCGCCAGCAATGCAGCCTCGTTCAGCAGGTTCTCCAGATCCGCACCGGTGAAGCCCTGGGTGGTTCTGGCGATGGTTTTCAGGTTCACATCAGGGCCCAGAGGTTTGTTCTTGGCATGAACCCGAAGAATCTCCTCACGGCCCTTCACATCCGGATAGCCCACCATAATCTGACGGTCAAACCGGCCGGGACGCAGCAGGGCCGGATCCAGAATATCCCGGCGGTTGGTTGCCGCAATGACAATAACGCTGTCGTTAGCGGTAAAGCCGTCCATCTCCACAAGCAGCTGGTTCAGGGTCTGCTCCCGCTCATCGTGGCCGCCGCCCAGGCCGGCACCTCTGTGTCTGCCCACGGCGTCAATTTCATCAATAAAGATAATGGAGGGAGAGTGCTTCTTGGCCTGTTCAAACAGATCCCGGACACGGGACGCACCCACACCAACGAACATCTCCACAAAATCCGAACCGGAAATCGGGAAGAAGGGGCAGCCAGCCTCGCCGGCAACCGCCCGGGCAAGCAGGGTCTTGCCGGTACCGGGAGGGCCCAGCAGCAGCACGCCCTTGGGAATCCGGGCGCCGATCTCCGTGTACTTTCTGGGATTTTTGAGGAAGTCCACAACCTCCTCCAGTTCATGCTTTTCCTCGTCCGCACCGGCAACATCCTTGAAGGTGGCCTTTTTGCCGTGCTGGGACTGGGCCTTGATATTGGCCTTGCCAAAGGCAGAATATCTTCCGCCCCCATTCTGCCGGAACATAAAGACAATCAGGAAAATGCCCATGCCCAGCATCACCACGGTGGGAATCACCGTCAGCAGCCAGGAGCTGTCCTTGATTTTGTAATAATCCTGCTCCAGGGGCGCATCCGGGTTCTTTTTGTTGTATTCCTGCCGGTAATCCTCTGTATCGTCCAGGAACAGACTTACATTGGGCACAGTATACTTTTTCTTTTCCTTGGAATCCTTGACGGTAAACTCCAGCTCCCCCGTGCCGAGATCCAATGTATAGCTGGTTACCTGATAATTGTCAAAGTATGCAATGATTTCAGAATATTTGGTTGTCTTGCCGGACTTGGAAAGCATGGGCATGATGACAAATACGGAAACCACCAGCATCACTGCAATCAGGATATACGCCAGGGCGCCTCTATTTTTTCCAGGTGTCAATCCATTCACTCCTTGTGGGACCTAAGGTCCTGTAAAATTCAGCCTTCGGATACGGTCAGCGTCAGCAGCTGCTGTGTGCCGGCATCCGGCTGTACACGGGCTGAAATTCCGATTCCCTCAATCCAGATCAGCCCCGCATCATCCTGAAGATAATGCAGTCGGGACCGCTGCTGCGCCGGCACCTTCTCCTGAAGCAGCTTCTTTACCGACTTGGTAAAGTCCCTGCCCGCAAGGCGGATATAATCCCCCTGCCTTCTGCCCCGCAGCACAGCCGTCCCTTTTATTCTATCATAATCCATAGTATCGTTTGTGAATTTATTGTGAACATTACAGTCGCTGGTCACTTGATTTATCTTTTCCAGCCGGGCAGTGCAAATCCTTCCGGGCATCAGTCGGTTTTCTCCCGGCTTCAGGATACATTCCCCCACCGGCGGCGCCGGTGCTGCTGCATGCTCCAATGTCAGCATGCCCTGCCGACAAATCAGATAAACTCCGGTGGTCAGATTTTGCTTGCCCCCGGTTTCCAGCAGCGCCTCTGCCCGGGCAATCCGGGCTGCAGAAACCTCCACGCCGCCCCGGCGCAGAAACAGCGCCAGCACCCGGCGCCGCATGGCGGGATGCAGACTTTGCAAACCGGACAGGGTCTGACGGGTTTCGTCAAAGCATCCGGAAAAGGCTTCCTGTGCCTGCTGTTCCAGAAGCTGCTGCTCATCGGACAAAAACCGGGTCATCGTCCCCACAGTCCGGTCGATCTCCGGATTCTGCTGTCGCAGCACCGGCAGCACATGATGCCGGAGCCGGTTACGGAAAAACGCATCCCCTTCATTGGAGCTGTCCGTAACATAGGGCTGCCCCTGCTCCGCCAGAAACCCCAGAACCTGTTCCCGGCTCACATAAAGCAGCGGCCGGATAATTCTGCCCCGTACCGGCGGAATACCGCAGAGCCCGGCAAGTCCGGTGCCCCGGGTGAGCCGTTCCAGCAAAGTTTCCGTGTTGTCCGATGCGGTATGGGCAGTGGCGATTTTTGCACCGAGAGGACAGAGCTCCTCCAGCTTTGCATACCGCAGCTCCCGAGCCGCCATTTCACAGGAGGTATGCTTTTTTTGTGCCGCATACTCTGCCACATGGCATATGCCAAGGGAAAAGGGCACTCCATATTCGGCACAGAGCTGCTCACAGAAGGCAGCATCCCGGTGGCTTTCCGCCCCACGCAGTCCATGATTGATGTGTACTGCCCGAAGGGTAATGCACAATTTTTCCTGCAAGGCAAGCAGCCCCAGCAGAAGCGCCGTACTGTCCGCCCCGCCGGACAATGCCGCCACAACCGTATCCCCCGGCTGCAGCATGTGGTACCGGCGGATGGTTTCCTCCATCAGGTTCAGCATATCAGCGCTCCGGGTTGGAGAACCGGGTATACTGACCGTCCCAGATCAGCTCCACGGTACCGGTTTCACCGTGTCGGTTTTTCGCCACGATACACTCGCTGATGTTGGGGCGTTCGCTTTCCTTATTATAATAAGCGTCCCGGTACAGGAACATGACAATGTCTGCATCCTGCTCGATGGAGCCGGATTCACGCAGGTCGGACAGCATGGGCCGCTTGTCCGGCCGGCTCTCCACGCCCCGGTTCAGCTGGGACAGCAGCACCACCGGAATATCCAGCTCCTTGGCCATGATTTTCAGCTGCCGGGTAATCTCGGAGATCACCAGCACACGGTTGTCGGTTTTAGTGGCGGAATCCATCAGCTGCAGATAGTCGATAACCACCAGCCCCACATTCTTCATCCGCCGCAGCTTTGCCTTGATCTGGGGCACGGTGACGCCGGAGCATTCATCCAGGTAGATGCCCAGACCACTGAGATAGTTGGCGCTGGACGCCAGCCGCACCCAGTCATCCGAGCTGATCTTGCCGCTGCGCAGCTTGTTGGAATCCACCAGCGCCTCCGTGGAGAGCATACGGGTGGCCAGCTGCTCCATGGACATTTCCAAAGAAAAGATGGCAACCTCCTTGCCGGAGTGTCTTGCCACATTGGTGGCAATATTCAGCGCAAAAGCGGTCTTACCCATGGCGGGACGTGCTGCAATCAGAATCAGGTCGGACTTGTTCAGTCCGGAGGTGATGGCGTCCAGCATGGAAAAGCCGGTACGGGCGCCGATGTATTTCTCCCGGTCCGGCCCGGCAATTTTGCCAATCTGGTCGTATGCCTCCACAATAACCTCGCTGATGGGCACCAGCCCCCGCACATCCTTGCCCTGCCGGATGTCGAAGATCTTCTGCTCCGCCCAGTCCAGCAGGGTCTGGGCATCATCGGTACCCTCGGTAATCCGGGACAGCACCTCCCGTGCCACATAGGCCAGGGAACGGATATAGTATTTTTCCGCAACGATTTTGCAGTAGCTGGCCACATTGGCAACCGAGGGGACCATATCCACCAGGGAGGCCAGATATTTTCTGCCCTCCTGGACGGTTTCAAAGACCCCCGCCTTCATTGCCTCGTTGAGCACCACTACAATGTCCGCCTGGGCGCCGCCGGTAAACAGCCGCAGCATGATGTTGTAAAGCTGGCGGTGCTGCTCGTTGTAAAAGCTCTCCGCACCAATCAGATCCACCACTGTAGGCAGCACATCGCTGTTAATGAGGATGGCGCCCAGAATGGTCTGCTCTGCCTCCATGCTGTAGGGCAGCTCCTTGTCCGAAAAGGTACCCGGCTCAAGCTGATTCATGACAAACCCTGCCTCCGGTATCAACCTGCTTCAACAACGGAAACGGTCACCTTGGTGCCGATGCCGCTGTAAAGCCGGATCTCTGCCTCATATTCCCCATAGTTCTTGATGTCTGTTTTCAGGGTGATCTTCTTCTTGTCCACGGTGCAGCCGTACTGGGCAGCAATCTGCTCTGCAATCTGTGCAGCGGTTACTGCGCCGAACAGCTTGCCGTTTGCTCCTGCCTTGGCATGCACAGTCACGGTTTTGCCGCCGATCTTCTCCGCAATTTCCCGGGCATTCTGCTTTTCCACGTCGATCTTATGCTGCTCACTGGCCTTCTTGCCGGCAAGATCGCTGAGATTCTTGGCATTGGCCTCCAGGGCAAGCCCCTTTCCGATCAGAAAGTTTCTTGCAAAGCCGTCCGCCACTTCCTTCACGTCACCGGCCTTGCCGGTACCCTTTACATCCTTTGTTAAAATAACCTTCATCTGAATCTTCCTTTCTATTTGCTTTGCTCCGGCTGGGCAAATTCCTCCGCCAGCACCTGCAGCAGCCGTTCCTTTGCCTCAGCAACAGTAATATCGGGAATCTGGGTTGCCGCCATGGTCTGATGCCCGCCGCCCCCCAGCTTTTCCATCACAACCTGTACATTCATACTTCCCATGGAACGGGCGGAAATATTGATTTCTCCGTTCAGGTTGTAGATCACAAAGGAGGCAGCCACGGAACGGATGCCCAGCAGCTCGTCCGCTGCCTGTGGTGCCACCAGCTTGATGTCATCCCAGAGCTCCTCTGCCACGGCAATGGCGCAGTGATGGTACAGCTCCGCCTGGGAAACCAGATGCGCCCGGTGCTGATAGGTTTCAATGGAGCTGGAGAAGAACTGCTTGACGGCAACGGTATCCGCACCCATTTTCCGCAGGTATGCCGCCGCCTCAAAGGTGCGCACACCGGTGCGCATGACGAAATTCTTCGTATCCAGCATAATGCCTGCCAGCAGCACATCCGCATAGGCGGAATGCAGATGCTCCGTATTCCGGAAATGCTGCAGAAGCTCTGTCACAAGCTCCGACGCAGAGGAGGCATAGGGCTCATGATAGAAAATCACCGCATTGTCAATAAAGTTCACGATCTTCCGGTGGTGGTCAATCACCACCACCTGCCGGGCGTTCTGGTAGAGATCCACACTTTCCACAAAATCCTTGCTGTGGGTATCCACCACCACCAGCAGGGTCTGATCCGTCATCTGGGTCAGCGCCGTAGGCACGTCAATGGTCAGGTGGATATTCTCCGCCTCCATCCGGTCAATCAGCACCTCTGCCAGGGTGGTCTGCCGATCCACTACAACATGGGCAGGCTTGCCGCTTTGCATAATGGCTCCCGCAAGGCCGATGGCAGAGCCGATGGAATCCAGGTCCCCGTACCGGTGTCCCATAATCATCACCCGGTCACAGGTATGTATCAGCTCCTGCATAGCATTGGCAATGATACGGGTCTTCGCCCGGGATTTTTTCTCCACGCCCTTGGACACGCCTCCGAAGAACTTATACCCGTTCTCGGTTTTCAGGGCAACCTGGTCACCGCCTCTGCCCAGGGCCATATCCAGCGCCTGCTTGGCAAAGGCCTCGCTTTCCTCCAGGGTGGATGCTCCATGCCCCACGCCGATGGAAAGGGTAATGGCATAACGCTCCCCTACGGTAATGGTACGTGCGTCGTCCAGGATCCGGAATCTGCCCTTAATCATCTGCTGCAGATGCTGCTCCTCCACCACTGCCACAAACCGGTCGCTGGACAGCCGCCGGAGTACGCCGGTGGTAGGCGCCATAAACCGCTCCAGCATCTGCTCAATGGCGGCAAACACCGTTGCTTTTTCGCTTTCCTTGGCATTCTGGAGCACGTCTTCATAATTGTCAATCACCAGCAGCATGACTGTGGGCCGGGTGTTGAGAAAGGTATCCTGCAAAGCCGCATAATCGGTCACGTCCGTAAAGCAGAGCAGATGCAGATTCTTGTCGTTCCGGGTACAGGTGGTAACACTGATGTCATACTGCTTGTCGCAGTAATGCACCTCGCCGCTGCCTGTTGCCAGCAGCGACTGGAAATCCAGATTCAGCACCTCGCTGATCCGCAGGCCGAACACATCGTCATTCTCCAGAATTTCCCGCCCGAACAGCAGGTTATACCAGAGAATCAGCCCGCTGTCGTCCAGAATGACTGTAGGCACCGGCAGGGAGTACATGGTTTCATGCTCCGTCGAGGCGATCTCGTCATTCAGCTTGGCAATGAAGCGGATATTCCGCTGGGAAAACAGGTAAAAAGAAATCAGGAACAAAACAGCCGAAACAAACAGCAGTACAATGGACAGCCAGAATTTTTTCGCGTCATAGCCATACAGCGCATGGGCTGCATAGCCCGCCGAAAACAGCAGCAGACCCACTGTCAGGCCGAACCATACCGGTCGTTTTTCCCGCATTTCCTACGCCTCCTTCGCTGCCGGGGCCGGATTACCGTGCCCGGCGTGCATCAGTGAATTTCCGAGATGATCGGAAGAATCATGGGGCTGCGCTTGGTCTTGGAGAAGATAAAATCAGACAGCGCATCCCGCAGCTTGGTTTTCATGGAATTCCACTCCCGGAAATCCTGGGGTGTACAGCTTGCCAGGGTATGGCTCAGCAGATTCCGTGCCTCGTCCATCAGCTGCTCGGATTCCCGCACATAGACAAAGCCCCGGGAGATCATATCCGGACCGGCCACAACCTCGCCGATGGATTTGTCGATGACCACGGTTACAATAATGAGACCGTCCTCCGCCAGGTGCTTTCTGTCACGCAGCACAATGGAGCCCACATCTCCCACGCCCAGACCGTCCACCATAACTCTGCCCGCAGGCACCTGGGACACGATCTTCATATCCACACCGTCGGTTTCGATCACGTTGCCGATGTCGCCGATGATGATGTTTTCCTTGGGGATGCCCATATCCATAGCCAGCTGCTTCTGCTTTTTAAAGTGCTTGTATTCTCCGTGAACCGGCATATAGAACTTGGGCTTGGTCAGTGCCAGGATCAGCTTGGTTTCCTCCTGACAGGCGTGTCCGGACACATGCACCTCATACATGCGCTCATACACCACCTCGGCCCCGCATTTCATCAGCTCGTTGACCACCTTTGTCACGGTCTTTTCGTTGCCGGGAATGGGCGTTGCGGAAATGATGATGAAATCCTGGGGGGTAATGGTCACCTTCTTGTGGTCGTTCATGGCCATCCGGGTCAGGGCGGACATGGGCTCCCCCTGGCTGCCAGTGGTAATCAGCACGATCCGCTCACTTTCATAGCGGTTCATCATGTCAATGTCAATGATAATGCCCTTGGGCACGGTCAGATACCCCAGCTCAATGGCAACGGTCATCACATTCACCATGCTTCTGCCGAAAATGGCAACCTTTCTGCCGTACCGGGCTGCACAGTCAATGATCTGCTGCACCCGGTGAATATTGGAGGAGAAGGTGGCGATGATGATGCGCTTGCCCTCCGCCTTGGCAAAGAGCTTTTCAAAGGATTCGCCCACGGTACGCTCCGAGGGGGTAAAGCCCGGCCGCTCCGCATTGGTGGAATCGGACAGCAGCGCCAGCACGCCCTTGCTGCCCAGCTCCGCAAAACGGGCAAGGTCAATGATCTCCCCGTTGATGGGGGTATAGTCCACCTTGAAGTCTCCGGTGTGGACGATCACGCCGGCAGGGGTGTGGATTGCCATGCCCACTGCATCCGGAATGCTGTGGTTCACCCGGATAAACTCCACTGCCATACAGCCGAATTTCACAGTCTGGCGAGGCTTCACCACGTTGAGCTTTACCTTGCCCAGCAGCCGGTGCTCCCGGAGCTTTCCCTCAACCAGGGCGAGGGTCAGCTGGGTGCCGTATACGGGAATGTTGATTTTCTTGAGCAGATACGCCAGCCCGCCGATATGGTCCTCGTGGCCATGGGTCAGCACCACGCCCCGGAGCTTGTCAACATTCCGCTCCAGGTAGGTAAAGTCCGGAATGACAATATCCACCCCCAGCATTTCCGAATCCGGGAACGCCAGACCGCAGTCGATCAGGAACATGTCGTTAGCACATTCCACAACCGTCATATTCTTGCCGATCTCGTTCAGGCCGCCCAGGGGAATAATCCGGACGGGCGTTTTGCGCTGCTCCTTCTGCGCCTTCTGATTTTTAGGCTTGTTTCCATTCTGCTGCACGGGCAGCTGCTCCTGCTGAGGTCTGCCGGACTTTGCCGACTTTACTCCCAGCTTCTGGGGATTCCGGTTTGCCGGCTTTCTGCCGGTCTGCTTCTGTCCGCTCTGGGGCTGCTGGGACGCTGCTCCGCTTTCACGCTTCGGACGTACAAAGCGCTTCTGATTTTCATTGTTCACGTTTTAACCTCTCTTTTCTGTTTTTCCCGTTACAACACGCAGAAAGATGGTACAGAAAAACGGCTCTGCACAAAACGGGGCAGCGCCGTCCGGCAGAACGGCACCGCAAAGCTCCGGCGGAACCGTCCCGCATGTATTACTCCTTCGATTTCGTTGAATCAGCCGCAATCGTCAAAACATCAAAGCGACGGGAGTTCCACAACCTCCCGCCGCTGCATAGTCAATGCTGCGTCATTGTCCGGGTATGTATGTATGAACCTGGCAGAAACCGTCAGGTTCTTCATAGGCGTTTTTGCCTGGATTCCATAAATTTCTGATGAGCACAGTGCTCAAACGTATACTTAGACAGGCTAATTATACGCCAAATCGCACAAAATGTCAAGGGGATTTTTTCAGACAATGCACAAATATCCGTTATAATTGTGCCGGTTTCTGCTGCTGCACAGCGGTTTTCAGATACCTTTCCGCCTGGGTACAAAGCTCACAGGCGGTTTCCATATCCGCAGAGGCTGCATACAGCAGCAGACTCTCCCTGCCCTCCGGACGCACACGGACGGTTCCCTCCGGGGCTTCCTGCAAAACGCCGCCCCGGGGATTGCCGCACACCTGCTGCAGCAGCCGGCGGGCACCGTCACCGGCACAGAACAGCCGCCGGGTGGTAAACAGGGGCGGCAACTGCTTTAACAGCCGGGCGAGAGGCTCTCCGGTATCCGCCAGCAGCTCCATCAGCGTCACACCCAGCTCCAGCCCGTCCAGAGAAAACCGCTGCTTTATGGCAAGATCACGGGCTTCCCCTTCCTGGGTGCCGTATCTCAGAATCCGCCTTTCGTACCGTTTCATGAGCCTGTCCCCTGCCGCCGGAAACCAGTCCGGCAGCGCCGCATCCTCTCCACGCATGCCGCAGCCCATACAGCACAGCAGAAGCAGCTGCTCGTAATGGATAAAGCCCGTATCCTCCCCATACACCGTCAGCCGCCGTCCTCCCTGGGACAGCTGGAATACCAGGGACGCGCCGCTGCCTCCGGTCAGGGAACCTGCAAGCCGCCGCAGTCCCTCCGACCCGGCGCTGACCTCAATGCTTCTGCCGCAGGGCACCCTGCCCCGCAATGCCAGCTGCCGGGCATACAGAGCGGCCAGCCCGCTTCCCTCCGCCACCATGCCGCAGCGGTCTTTCCGGAAGCTTCCGGCGTAGGGTGCCAGCAGAGCGGAGCCGATCTGCTGCTCCTGCCGCCGGGTCAGGGGCAGCCCGCCCCGGCTGTATAGCTCCAGACAGTCCCGGGAGCCGGCATCCGCATACAGGAGCAGTGCGCAGTCCCCCATGACAGAAGCCGCCTGCAGCTGGGGCAGCGTACAGTCCTCCAGCCGGAGACAGCCGCCCCCCGCCAGTGCGATCCCGGCACACAGCATATGGACAAGAGCCCGGCTGTCCGGATCCCCGGCACAGCCCACCGCAGTATCTCCGCAGGCGGCAAGTCCCGCTCCCAACCGAAGCAGGCCCAGAGGCGTCATCTCTCCGCACAGGCTTCCGCTGTCCAGCTCCAGGGGGACGGGGAGACTGCTGCGCACATCATCCGCCGCATCCGTTCTGGGAGGCACCCGCCTGTCCCGGTACACCCGGACTCCCTGTCGCAGCACCGAAGCCTCTCCAAGGCGGGCGTTCTCCCCCAGGGCACTGCCCGGCTCCATACAGCTGCCCCGCATGAGCATAGCGCCGGCGCCAATCCATGCCTCCCGGCACACCACATTGTCCCCGATATATGCTCCATCCCCGATAACACAATCCTCCAGCTCCGCACCGCTGCCGATGGTCACATTTCTGCCCAGCACGCAGCCCCGGATCCGGTTGTCCGTTCCGGTTTGCAACCCCTCCTCCGTACAGCAGGGCGGAAGCAGACGAGTGTCCTCCCGGCCCTCCGGGGTAATGCTGCCCGACTCCAGCCGTATGCCCCCGGCAACCAGTCCGCTGCGCAGCACCGCACGCTGGGCACGCAGATACTCCCGGACGCTGCCCACCCGGTGCCACATGCCTGCATCCGGATAGATCCACGCCTGCTCCCCCAGGGCCAGGGCATACAGCTCCCGGCGCAGGGGCATGCCGGCAGAGAGAATCCCGCAGCCGGTAAATGCCTGATTATCCCCCAGCAGCGGATACATTTCCGGCTCGGTAACGGAGACGCAAAGGGCGGTCATTCCGCCCCGGGACTGATGGGCGGACAGTGCCGCCCCCAGATCAAAATCCGCCAGCACCGGCTCAGTGATCACCAGGGTATCCGTGCCGGCACGATCCGGCGCAGTATGGGCATAGGCAAGGGGCAGGTCCCGGTATACGGTACCGAACCCACGGGACAGCTCCCTGCCCTCCTCCACAATCAAAGCCTGCTCCACACAGCCGCTTTCCGCCAGCAGATCCAGCAGATAGGCCAGCAGGGGTCTGCCGCAAACAGGCAGCAGCGCCTTGGGCAGCCGGCTCAGGGGCGCCAGCCAGCCGCAGCTCCCGTCACAGAAAATCACAGCATTCATCCTTTGCATACTCCTCTCCCGTTTCTCAAGGTGAGTATGCACCGTCCCCGCCGGGCTTATGCAGGAGGACGTACATGCCGCCGCAGGCCGATGAGTCCGATCAGATTCGGAAATGCCATTAGCCCGTTGAACAGATCCGACAGCTGCCAGATTAGCGTCAGATCCTGCACTGCGCCGATCATGCAGGCAGCAAGGAAGCAGAGCCGGTATACACTGCTGCCCCACCGGGGGGACAGATACCGGGCGGCGGACTCTCCGCAAACGCTCCAACCGATCAGGGTGGCAAAGGCAAAGAGCATGACGGAAAGGGTAATGAAGATTCTGCCGAAGCTGCCGAACCGGACAGAAAAGGCTGCCATAACCAGTACAGCCCCGTCCATCCCCAGATCTGTCACACCGCTGCACAGAATCACCAGCGCCGTCATGGTACAGCACAGCATGGTATCTGCAAACACCTCAAAGATGCCGCACATGCCCTGGAGCTTCGGATCCTCTGCTTCCGCGGCTGCATGCAGCAGAGAGGCGCTTCCCAGGCCAGCCTCATTGGAGAAGACCCCACGCCGGAGGCCGATATTCATGCTCCGGCGCACCGCAGCGCCGCTGATGCCGCCCCCCACAGCCGTCAGGCCGAAGGCGCCCCGGAAAATTGAACAAAAGGCGTCGGCAAGCATTTCCCGGCGGAGAATCAGGAACACTGTGCCGCACAGCAGATACAGGGCGGACAGGGGCAGAATCAGGCTCTGGGCAGCCTTGCCGATGCGGCGGACGCCCCCCAGCACGATACCTCCTCCAAGAGCGGCCGTCACCAGACCGCATACTGCCGGGGATAACCCGAAGCCCTCCCGGGCGGCACAGGCAATGGAGTTGACCTGAGCCATATTGCCCATGCCCAGGGAAGCCAGCACACAGCATGCGGCAAAAGCCAGAGCAAGGGGGCGGCTGTTCATGCCCCGTTCCAGATATGCCAGCGCACCCCCGCACCAGCTGCCGTCAGGGCAGCGATAGCGGAACAGGGCACCCAGCAGGTTTTCCGCATACACCAGCAGCATCCCCAGCAAAGCGGAAATCCACATCCAGAACACCGCTCCGGCACCTCCCACTGTCAGTGCGGTTGCCACGCCCACGATATTGCCCGTACCCATGGTGGCGGCCAGGGCGGCGGATATGGCCTGGAGCTGGGAAATGCGGCCGCTGCCTGCTGTATTCCGCCGGCAGCCGGAAAAGGTACGCCCCAGTACCTTCCCCATACCCCAAAGCTGAAAGCCCCGCAGGCGGACCGTATAATACAGCCCGGTGCCCAGCAGCAGACAAAGCAGCAGATTTCCCCAGATCAATGTGTTGATTCTTTCCAGCATATAAGCCTCCCAGGGTTTCTTGGCTGCGGCTCTTGAATTGTACCGGCTGAATGTGATATAATGGTACAGAAGCCGTGCGCAGAAAGCATATGCAGGGCAAAGCCGAAAAAGACCGGAAGGAGGGCACAGTGTGAGACGATATTTTGTGGATAAGACCTGTATCAACCTGATCCGGCTGGTACTGCTGCTGCTGACTGCCCTGCTGGATGGCCTTTTCTATTACTGCATCCCTGCCGTGCCCTATCTCTCCGACCTGCCGGCGATCATGTGGACTGTAATCGGCCTGGTCACCGCAGCCGGGCTCTTTGCCGCCATGGTATACCTGCCCCTGTATTTCCGGCATACCTGCTACTATATCTCCTCCGAACAGGTCATCAAGCACAGCGGCTGCTTCTTTGTGCGGACCCAGACCCTGCGCCGCAGCGCCATTCAGTATACCACGGCGATTTCCACACCCTTTTCCAAGATTACCGGGCTGAACTTTCTGATGCTGAGTGCATTCGGCGGCTCCATGCTGCTGCTCTTTCTGAGCAAGCGGGATTTTGACCAGCTGCGCACCGCACTGCAGCCCCCAAGGGGGTGAGGGCTTGTATCGGGAGCATCCGGTCAATATCATCAAATATGCCGGTAAGAATATCTGGCTGCTGATTTTCCCTTTGCTGCGCGGTATTCACTCCATCCGTCTGGATGTGCGTGCCTTCTATTACTGGCTCCAGGGGGCCTGGTTCGACCTGCTGGTGGTGCTGGTGATTCTGGGCATCGGCTACCTGCGCTGGTACTTTATCCGGTTCCGGGCGGAACGGAACTGCTTTGTCTACTCCAGCGGCATACTGATCCACCAGGAGATTGTCATTCCTTACCAGAATCTATCCGTCATCACCGCAGAGCATCCCTGGTGGCTGCGGCCTCTGTTCGCCGTGCGGGTACAGCTGGACACCCGTGCCGGTACCCTGAAGGCCATGGATATTTCCATTCTGGTGCGGCGCTCCGACTACCGCCGCATCAAGCAGCGGCTGCCCATCCGGCTCCGCAGCAGCAAGACCCGTTCCTATCACCCCCACTGGCTGTCCATTGTGTTCTTTTCCTTTATCTTTTCCAGCAGCCTGTCCGGGGCGCTGTATCTGTCCACCTTTTTCTTTCAGTTCGGCAAAATGGTGGACACCATGCTCCAGGAAAGCCTGCCCCGGCGGCTGACGGAAATGGCTGGAGAGATGGCGGAGGAGATTACCGCCCAGATCGCACAGATTTCCCGGATTGCCAGTAAGATTCCCCCTATTGCAGTGGGCACCGCCATTGTGCTGCTGGCAGCCTGGCTGCTGTCCTTCCTCATCAATATGCTGCGCTATATCGGCTTCCGGTACGAGCAGGACCCCCACCAGCTCCGGATCCGCTCCGGGCTGCTGACCCGGCGCCGGTATATCATCCAGAGCGACCGGATCAATTACATTGACCTGCGTCAGAATCTGTTCATGAAGGTGTGCCGCATGACAAGCGTACAGCTCAATTGCTCCGGCTACGGCAATGCCCGGCGGGAGCTGCCTGTCATGGTGCCCATGATTCCGTGGCGGCGTCTCCAGGAAACCATCAGTTCCTTCTTTCCCCAGTCCATCCCGAAAAAGAACCAGATCCGTGCACCGGGCAACGGCATGCTGACCTACCTGTACGCACCGGCCACCGCCGCTGCGGCAATCCCGGTGCTGTCCCGGCTTTTGCAGAATGCCCTGCCCCAGTTTTCAGATTTCATCTCCTTCGGCATGCTGATGCTGGAAATCCCCATGCTGTGGCTGTTAATCGTCAAAACCGTTGCCTGGCGCACCACCGGCATCACTGTCCAGGGCAATCTGCTGTGCATCCGGTATTGCAGAGGCTTCCGGTTCCACACGATTCTTGCCAATGCAGACGCCCTTGCCAAAATCCAGATCCGGGTATCCCCCTTTCAGCGGTGGTACCGGAAATGCGATCTGCACCTGTACTTTTACGGCAGCATGCCCCACCGGCATCCCCTGCTGGGGTTCCGGATCCGGGATGTGGAACGGCTGTATGCCCAACTGGGGCTCAGACTGCCGGATGAACTGCCGGAATGCGGCATACACTGTACAAAAGAGAACACCGTTCCGGAAGGATAAAGCCCGGAACGGTGTTTTTTCTGTTTTATTTTGTTTCAGCGTATTCCCTGTCCAGCCAGGCAATCAGGCCATCATAGCCCTCCTGGGTCAGCGGAAACTCCGCCGTTGCCTCCATCTCCGAAAGCTCAAAGCACAGGGGGGTACGCCAGCAGGCCACATGAATCTGATCGTCCACATCAATGCGGAACCGCAGCTTACCCTTGCTGCCGGTATAGGTATTGCCCGCCTGGAAATAATAAATACCCGGCAGATCAAACTGATTCCGTTTCCGTTCCATATTACTCTCCCTTCCCAAAGGATTCCTCCGTATCATCATAGCACACTTTTGTTCCGCCGTCAATGCCGGAGCACAGCCGGCGTAATACCGCACACTCCCCGTGCATATATATCAAACGGATGCTGACGCAAAGCGGGCGTGAGCCATCAGACCATAGCACGATGGGAGTGAGGTCATGAAGGGACAGCCGAACGACCGGGCAATTATCCTGGGCGAGTACATCCTGGAACACAAGGCAACCGTGCGGGCAACCGCAAAGCAGTTCGGAATTTCAAAATCCACCGTTCATAAAGATGTCAGCGAGCGTCTTCCGAAAATCCAGCCTCAGCTTTATCCGCTTGTCAAAGAAGTGCTGGAGCTCAACAAACAGGAACGACACATCCGGGGCGGACTGGCAACAAAGGAGAAATACGCAAAGCTGGAACAGCAAAAGCACAGGTGCTGAGCAAAACGCGCACATGACTCTTACATCATGTGCGCGCTTTGCGGTTCCCCGGGAAACCTCTATTCCAAGCGGTTTTCCGGCAGTCAGCCGTTGAAAACAGCATCCCGAGAGCAGCTGCCCGCCGGACAAGCCGCCACTGTCTTTGACTGAAAGGGTCCGCCGCTGCTGTTAGTGTATGCAGAAACCGGGGATTTGCTGCATAGAAGATTCTGGCGGATACAGCGTCACTTGCCCTTCCAGATCAGCACCGGAATCGGCGGACAGTTGCTGCGGTTGGCAAATTCACAGATCATCACCGTGTACTGCCGGCTGTCGATGGTCCGCAGATACGCCAGCAGGGCGTCCCGTTCCGCAAAGCCCGTTTCCCTGCCGTAGTAGATGCAAAGGCTCATGATCCCATCCTCCCGCAGCAGAGCCAGCCCCTGCTCAATGGCGGCGATGCTGGTGTCCGCATGGGTGAAAATATGGTGATCTCCCCCGGGCAGCCAGCCAAAATTGAAGGTGATGCAGGAAATGGTGCCGGGCTGCGCATACGCCTCCATCCGGCTGTGGCTTTCCTGAATCACCGTAGCCCGGTCCGTATAGCCAAGCTCCGCCAGCCGGGCATTGGTGCTGGCGATGGCGTCCGGCTGGATGTCAAAGGCGGTCACATGTCCGCTCTCTCCCACCAGACTGCAAAGCAGGGCAGTGTCGTGTCCCCTGCCTGCGGTGGCGTCAATACAGAGATCCCCGGGCTTTACATGCTCCCGGATGAATTTATGCGCCCATTCCAGGGCACTGAAGGATTTCAGATCCATTTGCAGTATCTTCCTTTCCTGTTGGTCCTATTGCTTCTATTGTAGCCCCATCCGCCGGATCTGTCAAGGAAAGCGTTGACAGCCGGCATGCCGGATGCTATACTTTAAGGTGAAGGAGGGGCTTTTCCATGCACATTTATATAGATGCGGACGGATGCCCGGTGGTGGAGCAGACCATCCGCATTGCCCGGCAGCAGGGCATTCCCTGCACCATCATCTGTGACAGCGCCCATCTGTTCCGGGATGACTATGCGGACACCATTACGGTTTCCACCGGGGCGGACAGTGCGGATTTCCGGCTGGTGAATCTGCTTCGGCCCGGGGATCTGGTCATCACCCAGGACTACGGACTGGCTGCCATGTGCCTGGCCAGGCAGGCATATGCCATGCACCAGGACGGGGGTCAGTACACCCCGGACAACATGGACGGGCTCCTGGCTGCACGGCATACCGCCAGATGTATCCGGCGGCAGGGCGGCAGACTCCGGGGCGCTCCTAAACGCACCCCTGCCCAGGACCAGGCATTCTGCCGGGCACTGGAGGCATGGATCCATAAAATGCAGACAACATAACGGCAATACAGTACAAAGCGGCAGGGTAATACCCTGCCGCAATTTTTTTCAAATACCTCTTGACATACAATACTATGTGTGATATAGTATTATGTGTAAGGAGGTATAGTATGGATATACAGTTAAAGCGAGGGCTTCTGGATGTATGCGTGCTGGCGGCAATCAAAAGCCAGGACTCATACGGCTATCAGATGATTAAGGACATCAAACCCTATATGGAGATTTCGGAATCCACCCTTTACCCGATCCTCCGGCGGCTGGAAGCCGGGCAGATGCTGACTGTGCACAGTGCGGAGCATGGGGGGCGGCTTCGGAAATACTATCATATCACCGAACAGGGGCTCCGGCGCCTGGAGGAATTCCGGGAGGAATGGCAGGAAATCCAGCGCATTTACCAATTCATTACAAAGGAGGAACCAAAGCATGAATAAATCTGAATTCATCTCAGCTCTGGAGCAGAAGCTGAAGGGACTGCCCCGGGAGGACGTGGAACAATCCATTGCATTTTATGAAGAAATGATCCAGGACCGGATGGAGGAGGGCTTATCAGAGGAGGAGGCCACAGCGGCCATCGGCTCTGTGGAGGAAATCGCCGCCCAGACCCTGGCGGATATTCCGCTGGCAAAGCTGGTGAAGGAGAAGGTTACACCCAGCCGCAGATTTAAGGCATGGGAAATCCTGCTGCTGGTACTGGGGGCGCCTTTGTGGCTTCCGCTTCTGCTGGCGGCGGTATGCGTTGTGGCCGCAGTGTGCATCGCCTTCTGGGCGGTGATCCTTTCCCTGTACGCTGTGGATCTGAGCTTTGCGGTCAGCGGCATAGCCGGAATCGTCGGCACGTTCCTGTTCGCCTATGCATCCTCCGGCAATCTGGCAGGGGCACTGCTGTTCCTGGGCGCCGGTATGCTATGCGGCGGCATCTCCATTTTTCTGTTTTTGGGATGTAATCAGATTACACGGGGACTTTTCCTGCTGAATAAATACATGCTGACGGGCATCAAATCCCTGTTCGTCAGGAAGGAGGAAGCACAATGAAAAAATCCGGAAAAATTGCGATGATTGCAGCCTCCGGCATGGTGTTCGCCGGAATCGTCATCTCCCTCTGTGCAATGTGCGCCATGGGCTTTGATTTTTCCAAAATGGAAACCGCCACATTCCGCACGGAAACACACCCCGTTGAGCAGTCCTTTTCCCGGATCTGCGTAGAAGGGGCAGGCAGTGATGTTCGCCTGTATCTTTCCGATGACGACAGCTGCCGTGTGCAGTGCCATGAACGGGAGGGCTTGGAAAGCATCATCGAAATCAAGGATGATACATTATACATCAGGCAGCAGGACAACCGCACATGGAAGCAGTATATCGGCATATTTGTTGAACATGATGAAATCGGAATCTATTTGCCGGAAAGCAGCTATCAGTCCATTACGGCAAGCCTGCACAGCGGGGATCTCATGGTGTCGGAGGAATTTCGCTTTCAGGAAGCCGACATACAAAGCACCAGCGGAAGAATTGAACTGCATGCATCAGTGGAAGGTGACCTGTTTCTGCGCTCGGACAGCGGGAACATAACGCTTGCCGGCTCCGGTCTGCATGGGCTGACTGCCCGGAGCAACAGCGGAAAAATTACCATGGAACACGTCACTGCCCGGGCAGACATCCGGCTGGAAACAAGCAGCGGAAATCTGCGTATATCGGACGTACAGGGTCAAAACCTATCAGCAGAAGTCAACAGCGGAAGCATGGATTTCCAGAACGTGCTGGCAGAGACGGATATGCAGCTGAAATCCACCAGCGGAAGCATCCGGCTTCAGCGCAGTGAAGGATACACAATGCATATCCAGACCGGCAGCGGCAACGTCTCCGGCACCCTTTGCACCGAAAAGCAATTCGTCACCAACACCGGCAGCTCCAGCTGCTCCGTGCCGGACTCCGGCTCCGGCGGAATTTGTGAAATCACCACCGGCAGCGGGGACGTTCACCTGGAACTGGACAAATAAGACCCGATAAAACAGCGGCACTGTAACCATACAGCGCCGCTGTTTTTGCATCCGCAGAGCCTGGAAAAGCGAGAGCAGCCCGACTACTGCCAGGGCCGCTTGTTCTTGTGCCATCCATTCCGCTCCCAGTATCCCCAGTCCGGCTCAGCGGGAGGAAAATGGTTGTGAGCCAGCCGCATCAAATAAAACCACTTCTTAGCCCGGGTATTGTACCCCTGTGCCCCATGCTGCCGGCAGATTCTTGCGGAAAGCCGGTCTGTTTTTTTGTGGATCCTTCTCAGAATGCCCTCCGGAATCTCCTGAGGCTTTGTGGACTGTACCCCAAGCCCCATCCGGTAGACCTTATGTACACCCCACATTTCCAGACTGTCCGCCATGTCCTGATTGGTGCTTTTCATTCCGCCGCCGGCTGCTGTGCTGATGACAACTGCCTGCTTCCGGCTCATTTCCGGCCGGGGACGATGCACCACCCACCAGGTTCCAAAGTGATCCAGCAGGCTCATCATCTGCCCGGTGGCATGGTAAACATACACCGGACTGTCCAGAATGATGACATCTGCTTCCAGCAGAGCATCTGCCAGCGGCTTCAGCTTCTGGAAATGAGGACAGTGCTCCAGGGATGTTTGGAAACAGGTATAACACCCGCAGCAGGGCTTGTCAAAGTCCTCCGGCAGAAAGAATTCCGTGATTGCAGCCTGTTCCTGCATGCCCTTTTGTATTTTTTCCGCCAGTTCCCGGGCAACCATGCAGGTACTCCCCCGATGGGCCTGTCCGTGAATCATCGTGAGCTTCATGTATTTTCTCCTTCTTCCCGTGCCGTTCTATCGATAGTAAATGTTATGCATCACTAAGTATTATACACTGTTTTTTCTGCTTGTCAAGGGATCCGCCGAAAAACCCGCCGACTTGTATGCTCCCGTACAACTTTTCCGGGGAATGCCCTGTTCTTGAGGGAGAAAGGAGGGTAATCGTGGATAAGCTATGGCAATCGCTCTGTGCGGTGGTCCTGGCGGCAGGCAGTTTCCTGTTCGGCAGTCCGGACGGGCTGCTGCTGACTCTGCTGGCCTTTATCCTGATGGACTATGCCACCGGACTGCTGGCTGCAATCAGTGCCCGCCGGCTGTCCAGTTCGGTAGGATTCCGGGGCCTGCTGCGGAAAATGCTGATCCTGGCCATGGTGGGCATGGGACATCTGCTGGACACCCAGTTGCTGCATGCCCAGGGACTGCTGCGCAATGCAGTCATCGGCTTCTATCTTGCCAATGAAGGGCTCAGCATTCTGGAAAACGCCGGCCGTATGGGACTTCCGCTTCCGGAAAAGCTCCGTGCTGTTCTGGTACAGCTGAAAACCGAAAAGAGAAAGGATGAATCACAATGAACAGTCCCTATATGGGAAAATTCCGCATTTCACAGCTCTATAAGGGTGCCGCCCACGATGGGCTGGATCTGGTGGGCATCGACAGCAAAACCATCCATAGCACCGTGAACGGTGTGGTGCTGTATGCCGGATGGGAAAACCGGTTCAACCACCGTCAGGGCTTCGGTCAATATGTGAAGATCCGCCGCACCGGCACCCAGGAGGTATACTACTTCGGGCACCTGTCCAGTCTGCTGGTCAGCACCGGGGACAAGGTCCGGATTACCGACCCCATCGGCGTGGAGGGCAGTACGGGCAGATCCACCGGCAGCCACCTGCATTACTGCGTGCGTGCCGGCGGCATTAAGGGACAGCACCGGGACATTAACCGGATCTCCGGCATTCCCAATGTAATCGGAATCTATGACGATGGGTATGCTTCCAGGCTGGACACCCTGCAGAAGCAGGCGCAGCAGCTTGCCTTTTCGGTGGGTGACCGGGTGCGTGTCCGGCAGGGTGCTGCAGATTATAACGGAAGAAAACTGGCGGACTTTGTATACCGCACTGTGTATGAAATACAGCAGATTTCCGGGGACCGGATCGTCATCGGGCTTGGCGGAAGAGTTACGGCGGCAATGCATAGTGCAGATTTGATACCCGCATAAATTCAGGGGAACACTGCCCAAGGCACTTTAGCATGCTTTGTGCAGAATTGCCCCAGGGATTCCTGTGTGCCGGCATGGGAATCCCCTTTTTTCTTCCTTGAACTTTCGCTTTGCGGGCAGAGAATTCAAGCTCTGAACGGGTACTTCCGGCAAATGTAGGATGGGAACAGATTTTTTGTATGCATTTTTCGATTTTTTCTTAAGAGGGGGTTGCTTTTTTGTTTAAAATACTGTATAATTTATAGTGCAACACCATGCTTAGGAGGATGACCATGCAGATTTTTCTCATCAACGCAGTCAATGGGGGTATTGTCCACGGAACGGAAAACGGCAAGAAAACCGGCTGCGGAATCAATCTGACAAAGCCTGATAACATCGGAAAATATGTAAGCGGAGCACCCATGCAGGACATCGTAGAAATCACCTGTGAAAAGTGCAAGATGGTTCTGGCAAAGAAGCTTATTAAAGAAAACAATAAGGAGCTTGCACGGCAGCTTAAGGAAGAAAAGAAGATGCAGAAGAACACCGGGTCAGCACATGATCCCATCGGTCCCATCAGTTCTTCCCCCACACCGCCTCCGGCTCCTGCTCGTACATCCGTTGCACCTCCCCCCCCTGTGCCCGCACCGCCCAAGGCACCTGCGGCACCGGAAAAGGAGGTTCAGCCTGTATTCACCACATATCAGCCGCCCGTAAAGCCAAAGGCCGCTCCTGCACCAGAGCCGGTTCAGCCCGCACCCAGAGTCGTTGCGCCTGTCCAGGATGATTTCCTGTCCCAGTTTGCCATTCCGGCACCCCAGGCAGCACCCGAAGCACCCAAGCCGGCTGTTACTGCCCCGGAACCGGTGACTGCTCCGGAGCCGGTTCAGCCCGCACCCAGGGTCGCTGCCCCTGTCCAGGACGATTTCCTGTCCCAGTTTGCCATTCCGGCACCCCAGGCAGCACCCGAGGCACCCAAGCCCGCTGTTACTGCCCCGGAACCGGTGACTGCTCCGGAGCCGGTTCAGCCTGCACCCAAGGCTGCTGCGCCTGTCCAAGACGATTTTCTGTCCCAGTTTGCAGTTCCGGCTCCCCAGGCAGCACCCGAAGCGCCTAAGCCCGCTGTTACTGCTCCGGAGCCTGTACAGCCCGCACCTCAGACAGCACCTATGGAGGACATTGAATCCATTCTGTCCCAGCTGTCCGAGCCCCAGGCTATGCCCGAGGTACCCAAACCGGCTGCCGCAGCACCCCAGACAGCGCCCATGGAGGATATTGAGTCCATTCTGTCCCAGCTGTCCGCACCCCAGGCTGC
>JALELB010000032.1 GCA_022768805.1 Ruminococcus sp. | reverse complement strand
TGCAAAAACAGCCTGGGAAGACATTGATCTTCCCAGGCTGTCTGTGTTTCGGCATGCAGACCGGCATTACAGCTCCTTCGCCATAAAGAGCACATGCTGGCAGTCCACAAACCCGTTTTTTCGGTAAAAGTTTGGCGCCGGAGCATACCGGTTGGTGGACAGGGTCATGCCCGCCAGGTGCTTTTCCTTGACGTAGCCCTCCATCTGCCGCAGCAGCAGGGAGCCGTAGCCCTTTCGCTGCATGGCCGGCGTGATGAACATTTCCTCCACGAACACTTCGCTGTTGTTCCACCAGATTTTTTCGTGGCCAAAGATAGCGCCGAGGATTTCCCCGTTTTCTTCCGCCACAAAGCCCACGAATTTCTCCATACGGAAAAAATCCGTCAGATACGCCGCTGCGGTTTCTAAGGTCCAGCGGCACTGCCACAGCTCATTGTTATAGACACTGCACAGAATATGGCTGCAGGCCGTCAGATCCGACTGCTTCATGCTTCTGATTGTCATATGTACTACCCCTTCCCACAGCCGGTGTTCCCGGCTGCCTGTTTTGTCATCATAAAACAGCAAAGCCGCTTCTGAAGGGTCAGATCAGAAACGGTTTTGCTTATCGGCACATCCCGCAGGGCATGGTGCCTTGCCTGGTGGACCTGAAGGGCCTCGAACCCTCGACCTCTGCGTTGCGAACGCAGCGCTCTCCCAACTGAGCTACAAGCCCGCCTCCAGGCTCATTATAGCACCAGTTCCGGCGACTGTCAAGGGCAGCGCAGCAAAGGTTTTGTGGGGGATTGCCCAAGCGCCGTCCGGCGGTTATTTCTCCCCCTCCCGCAGCATGTCCGGTGTCCGGGTGAACTGTCAACGCTACAGACCCTCCGGCGGGAAAAGCCCCATACGCCAATTGACAACCAGGTCGATAAACGCTATAATGAAACAGATAATTGTGCTGAAAGGGTGTTTATATGTCGTTTAGGGAGAAATTCGGTGAACCGGACAAAAAGAAGATAATGATAATCGCCGCTGCCGTTGTTGTTCTGATCGGAGGGTGTACAACGGTCGGCGTTCTGATGCATCGCCAAGCAAACAAGCAGTACCATGCAGAAGTGTCCTCTGCAAATGATGCTGCTGCCAATGCTGTGGAAGAGCCCCAGGAAACTGCCGCAGCCACCCAGGCTTCAGCCACAACAGCGCCAGCACCGGAGACCACTGCAACCACCGCCAGGGAAACGGAGGAGCGGGAAGAAGCCACCAGCACAGCGGAAACCACCGAAGGCGGCGGACAGCCGCCGGCTCCCGGCACCTCTCAGCCAGTAGTAACTCAGGCACCAGTTACTACAACTCCTGCACTAGTAGTTACTGAGCCGCCTAAGCCTGCTAATAATGAGCCAACAGGGAACTTTAGTTATAGTGGTATGAGATATAAAGTAGATGAAAGTGCTGGGGTCGTTTATCAGGAGCAAGGTGGTGCTGGATGGAATATTGTTGTTAATGGTGGAGTTGGTTGGGAGAAGTTCAGATACGTCTGGAATTTAGAAAGTGTCAAGGATGATAATACGGCATACAAAGCTATGGGGTATTCGTTTGCATCTACTGTAAGTTATGCAGGCTGTGATGTAATTTACATTCCGTCATATTGGACGGCGGAAGATGTGTATAATAACTATGGTTTTGAAGTACAAGGAAGGCTGTCTTTTGGAACATATGTGGATGATACAGGAGATGGCTGTTACTGGTACTACGGTTGATTTGTTCTTTGCAGCAGGGCTCAGACTGTGAACTGCGCATGCAGGCTGCGGCGCAGGGATAAAGAACCGCCCCGATCAGCAGCAAAAGCAAAAAAGGCAGAGTGAAGCACCCCACTCTGCCTTTTGCCGTTCCGTCGGATAAATCTGCATAAAATGAAAATCCCGACTTTGCGTTAAACAACGTAAAATCGGGAATTTTCAATGGTCTGAGTGACGGGACTTGAACCCACGGCCTCTACCACCCCAAGGTAGCGCGCTACCAACTGCGCCACACCCAGACACGGGGGTTAATAGTCAGTCCGATCTGACTACACGCTATTATAACACATCCCGGCGGATTTGTCAAGCACCAAATGCAAAAAAATTGTCCTTTGTCAGAAACCATAGCTTTTCTCCTTGAGATTTGTATGCTTTCAACAGGATTTTCAATATGCTAGCCTTTAGAATTGACTTTTTGCATATATGCTGGTATACTTTTTATCATATACTGTAGCTGCTGTATGAGAAGCAGGAAGAATTGAGGTTGAAATCATGTCACAGCATTGGATCAAATCTGCTCTTGGAAGACTCCGGCGGACGGGCGCTGCCCTGACTGCTGCCGCATGCGCACTGGCGCTGCCGGGGCTTCTTGCCCGGCAAGCTCCTGCGTCTGCCGCAGGCTCCGTTCAGGTTTATGCGGAATCTGTGGAGGCACAGCCGGGGGATACGGTGCAGATTACCCTGTATGTGGAGGATAATGGAGGCTTTTCCGGCATGGGGCTTGTGCTGGAGTATGACCCGGCGCTGGAGCTTGTGACCTATGCCAGCGGCAAGCCCATGTGCAGCTATGGGGATCTGATCGGCTCCGGTACCAGCATACAGGTGGAGGCAGAGAACAGCAAGTGCGGCATTGCCCTTGCCTCCTCCCAGCTGATCCAGCAGGAGGGCTCCCTGGTGTCCTTTCTGTTCTGGGTGCCCTCCAACGCCCGGCCCGGGGACAGCTTCGCCCTGAATCTGACGGCGAATTCCGCCTATGACAATGGGGATCACCCCATTTCCGTCCAGACCATCAGCGGCAGCATCCGGGTGCCCGGGGAGACCACCACAACCACAACAACCACCACGACTACTACCACAACAACCACAACAACCACAACCACAACAACGACAACTACCACCGCCCCTGCGCGGCCGCAGCTGTCCCTGGGGCAGCTAACCGGCTTGCCGGGAGAGCTGGTGTATCTGCCCATGTATCTGGAGAATAATCCGGGATTGTCCTCCGGCCAGATAAGCATTTCCCTTGAGCAGGGGCTGGAGCCGGATCTGTCAAGCGATGCGATACGGTGCGTCTGGTCCGGCTTTCACGCCAATGTCACCAGTTCGGGTCAGAATCTGAATATTTCTCTGACCGTGGATGGGAACAACGATCAATCCGGGCTTTTTCTGCAGCTTCCTGTGAAGATCCTGCCGGACGCACAGCCGGGCTATCATTCCGTGAACATCTATTCCTGCAGCTTTTGGGGCATGGACGGGGAATGGATCTCTTGCGACTACTCGTCCGGTTATATCCAGGTACTGGAGCCGGAAACCACCACAACTACCACAACCAATGCGGCGTATACCACCACGACCACAACCACTACAACCACGACCACAGTGTATACCACGACAGAAGCTGCCACCACCACCACAACAACTACGACAACCACGACCACGACCACAACAACTACTACCACCACCACGGCTACGACCACAGAAACCACCACTACCGCATATACCACTGCCATAGTGACCACCACCGCACCGGTGACTATAGCGACCACTGCGCCGGTGACCACTGCCAGTCCGGCAACCACCACCCAGACCCAGTCCGGATACCAGTCCGGGGATGTGAATATGGACGGAAGGGTGACGGTGGCGGATGCGGTGCTGGTGCTGGAGGCCTGCGCCCGGATGGCGGCAGGAGAAAGCTGTCCGCTTAGCCCGGTTCAGCAGCAGCTGGCGGATCTGATGCCGGACGGCAGACTGACCGTGTCCGACCCGGTGGAGCTTCTGTGCATCATTGCCAGAGGAATTGCCGGATAGGGCTGCCTGCTTCCGGACAGCATCCGGCGGATAATTAGGGAGAGGGATCCACTTTGTATGGGACGCCCTCTCCCCTTTTGTTTTGCATGGGGGCTTTCCTTGACATTTTGCCCGGAAGGGGTATAATAAGCATAGATCACGCAAGAAGCATGGGAGGACTTATGAAGCATACGGATATCCGGGATTTATTTGAAGACGCCGCATACTGCGGCAGGGAGGTTACGGTGTGCGGCTGGGTGCGCACCGCCAGGGACTCCAAGAATATGGCCTTTGCCGCCCTGAATGACGGCACCACCCTTGCCCATCTGCAGCTGGTATTTGACAAGGAGAAGCTGGATCCGGCACCCTTTCTGAAGCTGGGCACCGGGCTGATGGTCACCGGCACCCTGGTGCATGCCATGCGGGGCCAGGGGGTGGAGCTGAACGTGGAGGCTGCTCAGGTGCTGGGGGAATGTCCGCCGGAGTATCCCCTGCAGAAGAAGCGGCATACGCCGGAGTATCTGCGGACCATGCCCCACCTGCGGGTGCGCACCAATCTGTTCAACGCCATGCTCCGGGTTCGGTCGGAGGTCAGCGGCGCCATTCACGAATTCTTCCGCAGCCGGCATTTCACCTATGTACACACCCCCATTCTGACCGCCAGCGACTGTGAGGGAGCCGGGGAGGTGTTCCGGGTCACCACCATGCCCTACGGGGCGGACGGGGCATATCCGGAGGAGGCGGCATATTACGCAGCGGACTTCTTCAAGCGCCGGGCAGGACTCAGCGTGTCGGGACAGCTGGAGGGAGAGGCTGCCGCCATGGGTATGGGAAAGATCTACACCTTCGGCCCCAGCTTCCGGGCGGAAAACAGCAATACGCCCCGGCATGCGGCAGAATTCTGGCATGTGGAGCCGGAGGTGGCGTTTGCCCAGCTTCCGGATATTATGGAAATTGCAGAGGATATGATCCGGCACATTCTCCGCAGCGTGCTGGAGCGGTGCAAGCCGGAACTGGACTTTTTCCAGACCCATCTGGAGCCGGGACTTTGCGAAAAGCTCCGGGGGGCGGCGGACAGCAGCTTCGGGGTGGTGACCTATACGGAGGCAGTGCGACTGCTGCAGGAATCCGGGGCGGAGTTTGTGTATCCGGTGGAATGGGGCTGTGATCTCCAGACCGAGCATGAACGGTATCTGACGGAGCAGATCTTCCGCAAGCCCCTGTTTGTGACGGATTATCCCAAGCAGATCAAGGCGTTTTATATGAAGCAGAATCCGGACGGCAAAACCGTTGCGGCCACAGATCTGCTGGTGCCCGGTGTGGGGGAGATTATCGGCTGCAGCGAGCGGGAGGCGGATCTGGACAAGCTGCTGGAGGCCATGGACGCCCGGGGTATGCGCCGGGAGGATTATGCGGATTATCTGGATCTGCGCCGGTTCGGCTCCGTGCCCCACAGTGGCTTCGGACTGGGGCTGGAGCGGATGCTCATGTACGTTACCGGCATCTCCAATATCCGGGACGTGCAGCTGTACCCCCGGACGGTGGGGAATATCCGGTAAAGGGCCGTTACCCGATCCGCACCTCACAGCGAAAGCCTGCCTGGGCGATGACCGCATTCCACTCCTGGGCATGGGCGGCAAAAAACGCCGGATCCGTATGCTGTGCTGCCCGCTCAAAGTCCAGCAGATCCACCCCATAGGCACAGACCGTTTCCAGCACCGCCGCCTGGCAAAGCGCTGTTACCGCTTCCTGGACTCCCCGGCGCAGCTGTGCCTGATCCTGTGCCTCGGGGCATTCTCCGGTGATTCGGAAGGACAGCACCGCCGTAAGCCCGTTGTCGGTTTCCAGGCTCAGCCGGAACCTGCAGCTGTGGAGCACATAGGACAGGGTGCGGCCCTCTGCCTGCACCGCCAGTACCGTGTCCCGGGGAGTGCCCCGCATCAGGGCTATGCCCCGGCATGCTGCCTGGCTCAGGGTGGTGCGGATTCTGCCCCGGGCGTCTGCCACTGCCATGGTCAGGTCGGACCCGGATACATAGGGCACCACCGCCATGCCGCTGGCCCCCAGCAGATCCGACAGGGTGTCGCTGACGGTAGGGGCATACAGAGCGCCGCCGGCCTCCATCCTGGTCAGGGCGGTTTCCAGCCCGGCGCCGCTTTTCTCCAGCACCGTTGCCGCATCCTCAGCGCATACCAGCCGGCAGCCCGGGGAGATTCGGTTGCCGTCCAGCAGCAAAGAGAGCCGCTCCTCCAGTCCGCCGCTGCCGCAGAGCAGCACCTGGGTATGCCCCAGCATCAGCGCCTTGTCGTACCGGCACTGGGCAGCCTCCAGGGCGGTGAGCAGGGTCTCCCCTGTGCCGGAGGCAGGCTGCTCCATGCCAAAGGATACGGCAGTCACCCGGTGGGCGTCCCCCTCCGCATCCGTCCCCAGAAGCTGGACAAAGGCTCTGTCCTGCACCTGGGTGGTGCCGGTGCAGCCGGTGAGCAGCAGGGTGGACAGCAGCAGCGCCAGCCGCTTGTGTTTCATGAGAATCACTCCTTTCGGGGCATTTGCCCGTTGCCTGTATACTTCATGGAACATGCAGAATGCATAAAGGCCGGCTCCCGAAGCAGACCATCACGAACAGGAGGGCGCACGTTGTGCGCCTTTTTTCAGCAGCTGCACCAGGGGCAGCACCCCGCACAGCAGCAGAATCCAGACCCCGTACAGCCAGGAGTGGAGCAGCCCTGCGCTGTGCATACCCCAGGCGGCCAGCAGGGTGCCGGCGGCTGCGGCATAAAAGGGGTACGGAAAGCGGGGGAACAGCCCGGCGATGCAGGAGCCTGCAAGATACAGCTGCATGGCGATGGTGATAGTGCCGATCAGGGTGAACAGCACCACATAGACAGCGTCCGCCCGCTGGGTGGCAAAGGGCTGGGAGAATGCCCCCAGGGTGAAGAAGGGGTATTCCGCCAGGGAGCCTACCCGGCCGAGCACCGCCATGCCCAGCAGGGACACCAGCACGGCGGAGCCCAGCTGCGCCAGCAGCGCACCGTATACCGCCCGGCGGGGGTGGAAGGGGGTGAACCGGCACAGGTATGCGGCACAGGGCAGCCAGCCGCATTCGCAGAAATCCTGCCAGGCGGCGGCAAAGGGGCTGCCGGCAGCGGCTGCGTACAGGTTTTCCGGCTCTGCCTTGCGCCATGCCCCCAGAATCAGCACCGCCAGCGCCACCCCGAACAGGGGCAGCAGCAGGGTGGCACTCCGGGCAAGGGCGCGGATCCCCAGCATGACTCCGTACAGGCACACCGCCGTCAGCAAAAGTGCCCCGAACAGCTTGTTATGCACCGGGAAGGTGACTCCTGCCGCCACGCCCCAGAGCTGCAGAAAGCAGTGGCCGCCCCAGGCCAGAAAGAACAGCCCGAACAGCCCTGCAGCCGGGGCGGAGGGCGTCGGAACCCGGGTGCGGAGCAGGGGAATCAGCACCAGCCCCTGGAGCATCGCCGACAGCAGAGCGCCCCCCAGCTGCCGGGCGGAAAAGGGAATGTCCGTGCAAAGCAGCGAAAAGCTGCGGATGAGAAAGAGGATGGCAAACAGCTGTCCCGAGCGGATTTTATTCATGCAGCTCCTCCACAGTGAAATTGCCGGTCTGCATGCGGCGCAGGCCGATCCGGGTGAGAATATCCCGCATGGAACGGGGCGAAAAGGGGGCAAGGGGGGCGGTGACCGGATAGCCGTAGGTTTCCGTTGCGCACAGGTTCAGCAGCACCACCATGCCCATCAGACTGATGCCGAACAGTCCCCATAGGCCGCCGCACAGGATGAACAGGAACCGGAGCACGGTAATGCCGTGGCTCAGCTCCGGAATCACAAAGCCGGTGGTCACCGCCAGCGCCGTCACCGTCAGCAAAGGGGTGCTGATGAAGCCGGAGGATACGGCTGCGTCCCCGATAATCAGCCCTGCCACAATGCTGACGGCGCCCCCCACCGCCTTTGGCAGCCGGATCCCCGCCTCCCGGATTACCTCATACATGAGCAGTACCCCGATGGATTCGGTCATCAGGGAAAAGGGGGCGTTGGCCTCTGATTCGGTGAGCAGCTGCAGCAGGGTGCTGTTGAGCAGCTCCGGGTGGTGCAGGGCAACGGCTGTATACACCCCCGGCAGCAGCAGGGCAATGCAGAAGGCAAGGTATTTGATCCACCGGACGAATACCGCATAATAGGGCTTACAGTTGTAGTCGTCCAGGGTCTGGAAATTTTCCGTAAACAGCCGGGGCAGGAAGATGGCAAAGGGGGTGCCGTCGATCAGTAGCGCTACCCGCCCCTCCAGCAGCTTGGAGCACAGCACGTCCGGCCGCTCCGTTGTGCCGGTGGAGTGGAAGATCCGCCGGTCCCGCCGCTCCAGAAAGGGGCGCACATAGCCGCTGGAGAGAATGGTTTCCAGCTTCATCTGCTCCAGATCCTGCCGGATCCGCTCCAGCAGCTTTGGGGACACCCGGTCGGACATATAGCAAAGGCACAGATCCGTCCGGCTCTTTTCCCCCATGACGAACAGCTGCTGCACCAGCACAGGGGACTTCATCCGCCGGCGGATCAGGGACATATTGGTGCGCACCACCTCCGTAAAGCCCTCGTGGGCCCCCATGATATTGGCCTCGCTGGAGGGCTCGTCGATGCCCCGCTTGTCGTAGCCCTGTACCCCGAAGGCAAGGGCCCGGTTTGCGCCCTCTGCCAGCAGCACGGCAAAGCCGGAATTGACTGTGCGGAACACATCCCCGAAGGTCAGGGGGATGGGCCGGTCCACCGACAGGAGCATTTCGTCGTTGATATGATTCAGCAGCGCCGGCCCGTTGGCATCCGGCAGCTTCAGCTGCATCAGGGGGTGCAGCACCAGCTCCGTTACCGTTGCGGTGGAGAGCATTCCCTCGCAGCACAGCAGAGCGCAGGGCACGCCGGATACCCGCACCGGGTTGATGAGCAGATCCGAAGTTCCTCCGCCGATTTCCTTGATCCGGGCAAGATTGGCGTCCAGGGAGGGGCGCAGAGCTTCGGTTTCAATGATCCGCTGTAAATCCTTTCTGGACATGGGTGATTATCCTTTCTGTATATTCCCGGCGCAGCCGCCCCGGTTCTGTGGATAGCATGCCCCTGCCCTGTCATTTTATACAAGAATCCGGGGCGTCCTTTGACAAATGCGGCAAAAGCATGTCCCCGTAGCGGGCAGAGCCTTGACATTTCCCCTTGCCGGGTGGCATAATATGCTTGGGTTATACTGTACTGCTGTAACCCGAGAGAGGGAACTTTTTTCAATATGGGCGGCTTCGTACTGCCGCCCGAAAAAAGTGCAAGGGCAACCGGCGTTTCCAATGCAGCGTTGCCTTGAATTTTATAGAAACACGGGAGGATGAACCAATGAACAGACGTATCATCAGTCTGGCATGCACCACGGCAATCCTTGCCGGGCTTGCAGGAACCCTGCCGGCGCAGGATACCGGTCTGCATGCACAGGCGGCGGACATCAACTACGCCACCGCCCTGCAGATGTCCCTGTATTTTTATGAATGTCAGCAGGCAGGAGAGCTGCCGGAGTGGAACCGGGTGGAATGGCGGGCAGACGCCACCACGGACGATTACATCACCGGTGGCTGGTACGATGCCGGCGACCATGTAAAATTCAATCTGCCCATGGCATATTCCGCTTCCATGCTGGCCTGGGGTCTGTACCAGTATCCCGATGGGCTGGAGGCCTGCGGCGAGATGAACAATTATGTAAACAACCTGAACTGGGTGCTGGATTACCTGGCACGGTGCGACCTGGGGACGGAAATCGTGTTCCAGGTGGGCAACGGTCAGGAGGATCATACCTGGTGGGGTCCGGTGGAGCTGTATGCCTATGGCATGGGGGAGAATTCTCCCTACACCCGCCCCTACTATACGGCATCTGAGGGCTGCTCCGCCGTATTCGGGGAAATGGCGGCTGCCCTTGCGGCAGGCTACTGCGCCCTGGAGGGCAGAATCGACGAGGGCCATCGGGAATACTATCTGGAGCATGCGGAAAATATCTTCGAGATCGCTTCCACAAACCCCAGCGATGCAGTCTACAACGACAGTGACGCCAGCGGCTTCTACCGGTCCAGCCACTTCTATGACGAGCTGTTCTATGCGGCAAACTGGCTGTATATTGCCACCGGCAAGCAAAGCTATCTGGACAAGGCGGAAAGCTATATCCCCAACCTGGGCAAGGAGCTGGGTACCTCTGAGCTGAAATACTCCTGGTGCCAGTGCTGGGATGACGTGCAGCAGGGCGGCTTGCTGCTTTACGCACAGAACACCAAGGACGCCACCTATATTTCCCGGGTGCAGAAGCATCTGGATTACTGGTGCGACACCGGCGAGACCATTGAGGGCGGGCTCTGCTACGTGGGCACCTGGGGCTGCCTCCGGTATGCAAACAACATCGGCTTTCTGGCGGCAGTGGCCACCGATACCCTGTTCAGCGCCGATGCGGTTCTGAGCGCCAAGTACAAGACCCTGTATGAAACCCAGATCAATTACTGCCTGGGGGATAATCCGGACGGCCAGTGCTACGTGGTAGGTCACTGTGACAATTCTCCCCGGAACCCCCATCACCGGACGGCACACTGCTCCTGGAAGAACGCCCTGGAAACACCGGACACCAACCGGCACATCCTGTACGGCGCACTGGTAGGCGGACCCGACGGCAGCGGCAAGTATGTGGACGACCGGGGCAACTACATCAACAACGAGGTTGCCACCGACTATAATGCGGGCTATACCGCACTGCTGTGCAAGATGGTCAGCGAATACGGGGGCAAGACCGACCCTGCATTTCCGGAGCCGGAGACCCGGACTCCCGAGTTTTTCGTCGAGGCAAAGGCCTCCAGCGATGCTTCCGGTGTGAATCTGAGTCTGAAATTCACCAACCAGACCGCATGGCCAGCACGGGTGGTGGACAACCTGTCCTACCGGTACTATATGGACCTGTCCGAGGTCATTGACGCAGGCTGCAAGCCGGAGGATGTGGTAATCCGCTGTGACCGGGACCAGAGCGCTATGTACAGCGGGGTTACGCCTGCGCAGATTTCCGGCATTCAGCATTACAGCGGTACAATCTATTATGTGGAGATCACCTACCCGGACGGCAGAGCTGCCATTCCGATTTCCGAGGGCAGATATCAGTGCGAAACCATGCTGGCACTGGTATATCCCAACTACGGCAAGGGCTGGGATTCCTCCAACGATTACTCCTGCCAGGACATTGAAGGGGCGGAGGACAATATCATCACCGACAAGATCACCGTGTATGAAAACGGGGTGCTGATCTACGGTGTGGAGCCGGACGGCACTGCGCCGGTTACCACAGCGGCTACCACAAGCGGCGGCACCGGGGGCACCACCACCGGCACCCAGACCGCACTGCCCGGAGACGCCAATGCGGACGGCAAGGTGCAGATGGCGGACGTGGTGACGCTTTCCAGATACCTGGTAAACAGCGGAAAGCTGACAGCACAGGGTGCAAAGAATGCGGACATGGACGACAACGGCAGACTGGATGCAGTGGATGCCGTGCTGCTTAAACGAACCTTTGTTTCTTGATTTGCATAATGCGCAATAAAGTCGGGCGGAGCCTTTGTGCTCCGCCTTTTTGCATGTTTTTTCTCTTGTTTTTCGTGATAATCACTAAAAGCAGTGCAGAAAATACAGCAGTTTGTGGATTGACGGGAAAGTACAAAACGGGTATAATATATACATAGTTTTATGCAATTTTCAGGTTTTCTGTTAAGCCGTTTTGCATGGAGTGATTAAATGATTACTTTCAGGAGGTTTTTTCATGAGCGTTCGTAAGCTGAAAAGCGGCATTGCTGCAATTTTAGTAGCCAGCCTGTCCATGAGCATGTTCGCATGCGGAGACAAAGAGACAAGCAGCTACAAATCCCTCGATTCCGCAACCCGTGAGGAGGTAGCACAGATTGCTTCCTCCGATGATCGTCTGACCGGCGAGCTGGAGAACAAGACCGTCAAGTGGATGTCCAACTGGGATATCAACCCGGACGGCACCGGCAAGAACACCCCCATTGAGCTGGCTATTTTCCAGGAGCGCTACGGCGGACAGATCGAATACCACATGATCGACTGGTCCACCAGATACGACTCTCTGGCCAATGCCATCAACGGCGACGAGGGCATCGACTTCTTCCCGGCCAGCGATCTGGACGCATTCCCCCGGGGCGCAATCCGCGGCATGTTCGTGCCGGTGGATGATTATATTGACTACAGCTCTCCCCTCTGGTCCGATGTAAAGCAGGCAAACGATATGATGCTCTGGAACGGCAAGCACTATGTCATCGTAAACCAGGTGACCGGCGACAACTGTGCTGTTATCTACAACCGGAATACCATTGACGAAGCAGGTCTGCAGGATCCGGCTGAGCTCTACAAGAAGGGCGAGTGGACCTGGGATGCTTTCCAGAAGATGCTGACCACGTTTGTTGACCCGGACGAGGGCTTCTACGGCATCGACGGCTGGTGGTTTGAGTACGGCCTGTCCGCAACCTGTGGCGTGCCCTATGTGGGACTGGAAGACGGCAAGCTGGTAAACAACCTGAAGGATCCGGCAATTGAGCGTGTACAGAACTGGATGTATGACCTGTACACCACCAACTGCGTGGCAATCGGTGTAGGCGACTACGGCTGGACCGCACAGCCCACCTATATCAAGGAGGGCAAGACCCTGTTCTATCCCTGCGGCCTGTGGGCACTGTACCGCTCCGCAGATCAGTGGCAGAACGACTTCGGCGAGGATGCATTTTTCGTACCCATGCCCAAGGATCCCAACTCCAGCGAGTACTATATCCCCTGCGGCCTGGACGGCTATGTGATGGTCAAGGGCGGCAAGAACCCCCAGGGCGTTGCCAAGTTTGCAGACTGCAAGCGTCTGACCCTGCTGAACGAGCGTGCAGCAGAGCTGGGTCAGGAGCAGATGTTTGATGACTACGGCTGGACCCAGGAAATGGTTGATATGAAGAAGTCCATGGATGAGCTGGCTCTGGCAAATCCCCACTTCGACTTCTACACCGGTGTAACCAAGGATATTACCAGCATTCTGGACAGCAACGAGAACGGCATCCGGGCAGCCTCCAAGGGTATTCCGTGGAGCGAATCCGTATCCGCTATCTACGCACAGATCGATGCATTCCTCAAGGATGTAAACGATCACCCGGTATCCGACACCGTTTCCACAGACTGATAAATTAGGAAAAAATCCCGGCGGGTTCTGCTTTTTCCAGGCAGAGCCCGCCTTTTCCTTGTGATAATAATGCAAAATGCAAAAAAACCGCTTTCATTCCTTGATAAAAACGTTGAAAATGCGGCGGCTGCTTGCAAGTTGCAGGGGAATGTGATATAATACACTTGAGTACATAGAGTTAGAAATCCGTGGGCTCTCCGAAGGGACACGGATTAGCAGGAGGGTGAATATGGCAACAGTTTTGGTAACAGGTGCCTGCGGGCTGATCGGGGAAAAGGTCTGCTCCGGACTGCTGAAAAAGCATCATCAGGTAGTGGCGGTGGACCGTGCTCCCAGTGCATACAATGAAGGCAAGGAAAATTACCGGTTTTACGCCGCAGCGCCCCATGATAAATCTACATACATGGGCATCTTTGAAAAAGAACGGATCGACGCCATGGTGCATCTCGCCTGCTCGGTGGATAACGATCTGGGCCCCATTATTACAGAAAAAGAAATGTCCGAGAGCCATGTCTGTGACAAGTATCTGTTCAAGCTGGCGCTCTCCAAGAACGTGGAAAAGATCCTGGTGCTCAGCACCACACAGGTTTATGCCGTTCCCGAGGGCAGGGAGCCCATCCGGGAGGGGGACGATGAGAAGCCGGTTACAAACTACGCCAAGATGAAATCGGACACGGAGCATGCCTTCGCTTCCGATGTGAAGCATATCAAAAACTTCATCGGCTGCATCATGCGTGTGGCGCCGGTGTATACGCTGGATATGCACGACAACCTGCTGGCGAAGATCACCGACCCCAAGGATCACACCAATTTTGTATACCGGACGGGAGAATACGGTTTTCATTTCTGCTGTGTCCACAATCTGGCGGACTTTATCCTCTGCTATCTGCGGCAGGCGGATTCCCCCAGCCACACCGGTGTTTACAATGTAGCCGACAAGAACCTCATTATGGCGTCGGAGATTGTAAACTTTATCAGCAAGAACGGCCGGCTGGGTCCGGTGCTCCAGCGCAATCCGGGAAAGGACATTTTCTCCACCCTTTTCAAATTCAAGAACAGCAAGGAGGAAAAGACCAATTACCGCTATCTGGACTTTTCCACCATTACCAACAACACCATGTACGACACCAACAAGGCGTCCCGGTTCTGTCCCTTCCGGTGGGATCTGAACAACACGAAATAAGCACACAGAAACAGCCGCTCTGCACAGGCATGCAGGGCGGCTGTTTGCGTCTTACAGATTCAGGGCTGCCACCATCCAGTTCCAGGTCTCCCGGTTCACTGCGCCGGTCTGGGGCAGGCCGGCAACCTGCTGCACACCGCGTATCGCGTTGGTGGTGGCTGCGGAAAAGCTGCCGGTAACCTTCACCGGCGCCAGGTTGTCGTACCGGCTGCCAATGTCATTGAGCATGGCCTGCACGATATATACCAGGGTGCCGCTGTCCCCTTCCCGGAGCACATAGCCGGCGGAGGGGAAAATGCTCAGGGCCTCCGGCTGGGCGGTCTGCTTCCGGTATGCGGCGACAATGGCATCCCAGGTGGGTCGATCCACCTCTCCGGTAACGGGCAGACTGTAGATCTTCTGGAACGCCTGCACTGCCCGGACGGTTTCCGGTCCGTAAATCCCGTCCGGGATCACCGTGGGAATCCGGGCGTCCTGGGTGGCAAGCGTGTACAGATAGCTCTGGATTTCGTGGATATGGCTGCGTTTCTGGGCTTCGGTATAGGGCATACAGATGCTTCCTTTCTTATTTAATGGTATAACCCGGATGCTGATAGGGTCGCTTGTCATAGCCGAACCTATGTTCGGAGTATACCCGTGCCAGCTCATCCCAGGTGATGGGGCCGATCAGTCCGTTTTCCTCCAGTCCCATCATATGCTGGAAGGCCAGCACCGCACTGCGGGTAACGGGGCCGAAATAGCCTGTGTTGTTCACCGCCGGAATCTGGGGATAGATCCCGTGGAGAAAATTCAGATATTCCTGGGCGATCCGGACGGATTCGCTGGTGGTGCCCTCCTTGAGCACTGTGCCCGGATAAATGGCAACCACCCCTTCCCCGGTTGCCGGCAGATCCTCTACAATGCCCAGGTATGCATCCGCCAGCTGGTTCCAGGTGGCACGGTTCACGATTCCCGTCTGGGGCAGACCGAACACCTGCTGGAAGGAGCGGACGGAGGCGGCGGTCTGATCCCCGAAATACCCTGTAATCTCCACCGGCTGCACCTGCTCGTAATAGGCGCCCACCACAGCCAGATAGTACTGGATGAGCTTTACCTGCATGCTTTCCATGCCCGGTCGCAAATCCTCTGTATACTGCTTTTGCACGTTTTCAAACTGCTCCCCCTCTGAGGAAAGCTCCGCCAGCCGCTTGACGCTGTTATAAATGTAAGCAATCTTGTACCAGGTGGATTTATCCACCACTCCGGTAACCGGCAGGGAGAAAATCCGCTGAAATTCCTCCACGGCAGTGGCGGTGGGCGCCCCGAAAACTCCGTCCGTTTCCGGAATGACGGGAATTGCCGGGTAATTCTGTGCGATCCGCCGCAGCCGGATCTGTACCATCCGCACGTCATCGCTGCTGTCCCCCTCCCGGAGGGGCCGATCCGGGTAGGAGGGAATATTGGGCGCCACAGGAGCGTCCTGGACGATTTCCAGCTCGTCACCGTAATAATAGGTCAGGATCTCGTAGGGGGTGAAGCCCTGCTTTGCCAGGTCCACCGTGCCCCACTGGGACAGCCCCTCACAGGTAACGGTGGTGCCGTTGCAGAATGCGGCAAACAGGGGCTCCACATTCCCCGGCCGGCGCAGGTAGTCGTTGAACAGCTCATCCACCAGGTCGCTGATGGGCTGGAAAATATCCCTGCCGTAGACGAATGCCTGGTCAAACTGGGTGGAATTCGTAATGTCAAAGTCATATCCCCGGCTCCGGTACCACTCGGTGTAGATCCGGTTGAGGGCGTAGCTGACTGCGGCATAGATGTTTGCCCGTATGGAGGCTTCCGGCCAGGTGGGATAGATCTCGCTGGAAATCACGTTCTTGATATAATCCGGAAAGGGTACGGTCACATTGGGTGCGTTGGCGTCCGGTGTGCCCAGATGCACGGTGATCTGCTCCGGAATAAAGGGTGTTCCATCCATGGCAGCCTCCTAGTAGACAGGTTCTTCGTTGTAATAGGTAATATCCCCGGTGCCCTGGGCTTCGTCCGCCGCCAGGGGGATCAGCAGGAAATCCTGCATGGAGGCTACCCCTGCGAAAACGGGGACATCCACGCTCCGTTCCGTCCGGTAGCCCCTGGCGGTGACCTGGACGCTGTACCGGGAAAAGGGCACCTGCTTGCTGTTGGGATCCCCCACGGGCGCAGGCAGCACCAGGGGTCGGATTTCGCCGTTCTCATCGGTTTTCAGTGCACCGATCAGATTCGTGCCCGTATCCGTATCCTCCGTCACCAGGACGGTGGCGCCCTCCACCGGCATTGCGCTGTCTGCGGTGCGCACGGTAATCAGCAGGGTGCCGCTGCCCTGGGGCAGGAGCTCCTTCCCCGTGCGCATCAGGGCGTCTGCGGTGACCGCTCCGGAAAAGGCGGGGGCATGGGAGGGCAGCCCGCCGGTTCCGGACAGTACGATCTCCGGGGGCAGGCTGTTCCCGGTCCAGCCGCGGGGGGTGTAGTCCGGGGCAAAGGGCTCCGGCTCCGGGGGGAGAGGCATTCCATCCTCCGGCATGCTCTCCGGTACAGGGGGCTCAGTGGGAAAAGGCGGCACCCGGGAGGCATCCTCCGGCACGGTCACCGGCTCCGGGGGCGCTTCTGTGGGGATCCGGGGTTCCGGTGGGGCATCCGGGGGCATGGGGGCGGGCGGCGACGGCTGCCGGGCGTAAAGCCGGAACATTTCCTCCCGGTATTTCCGGGCGGCTGCTTCAAATTCTTCTTTGGTCATCGGTTTCCCTCCAGTCCTTGCAGGATGTTCACTCCACTATATGCAGGGGTTCCTGTCCTGTATGCAAAACAGCCGCTCTGACGGCTTTGTGCAGTGCTGCGCAAAATTGACAAGCTGTATATGCTGTGGTATAATAAAAATTGTATACCCAAACAGAGAAAAAGGGAGGATCACAACAATGAATAAGCGGATTTCCTGCTACGGTCAGTCTGAAACCATGCAGGCGGCTGCCACGTCCCGGACACCGGAAAGCCCGGTGCTGCAGTGCCTGATTTTCCTGGGGGTCTTCCTGGTGCTGATGCTGGTGGAAAGTGCGCCGCCCACTTTGCTGACCTTTCCCTATATGATGGCGCAGATGCTCCGGGAGCATGTGGATCTGAGCAGCAGCGCCGCCGTGATGGCGTTTTCCACCAGCTTTACCCTGCCCGGCTGGCTGGTGGCAGTACAGCTGTTCAGCACCGGACTTGCCACGATCCTGGCGCTGGTGTTCTGTACGGATATTGAACGCCGCCCCCTGCGGTCGGTGGGCTTTACCCGGCGGCACGGCCTGCGGGATTATCTCATCGGCGCCGCTTTGGGCACAGCCATGCTGGGCTTTGCCGTGGTGGTGGGCGTGCTCACCGGTGCGCTGGAGTATGCAGGCTCCTCCCTCCGGGGAAACGGGCTGATTTTCTGCGTGCTGCTGGTGGGCTGGATGATCCAGGGCATGAGCGAGGAGGTTATCTTCCGGGGCTATCTTTGCAACACCCTTGCCCGGCGGTGCAATCCCCACCTGGCAGCGTTTATCAGTGCTGCGGCATTTGCCCTTGCCCATATGGCCAACAACGGGAAAACCCCTCTGGCCATCCCCAATCTGATTCTGTTCGGCATGTTCGCTGCCTATTTCATGTACCGGTTCGACAGCCTTTGGGGCGTCTGCGCCCTGCACAGCTTCTGGAACTTTGCCCAGGGCAACCTGTTCGGCATCAAGGTCAGCGGCATGTCCCTGGACGTAACGGCGCTCCGGTTCGTGTCCAAGGAGGGCATGGAGCTGATTCACGGCGGCTTGTTCGGCCTGGAGGGGGGCATCGGCATCACCATCGTACTGCTGATCGGCATCGGATTGCTGCTGTTTACCGGCGAACAGCAGCCTGCAAAGGAAAAAGTGTAAAGTTTACTTGACACATTCCCGGGGCTGTGCTATACTATGTTTATTACAGAAAGGCGGAGGTGGCCCATGAAACGGGAGCAAATCCTTGCCCGTTCCCGGCAGCAGGGAATGGACGAACGGGAACAGAAAATCTGTCTGGACGCTTATCATTTTTCCGGCGCCGTGTGCGTGGGACTGTGCATCCTGCTGACGGTGGGGAGCATCCTCCGGTCGGAGAGCTTCTATCCCTACAGTGTGCTGGTATTCGCCTCCATCGCCGCCTTTTATCTTTACCGCTTTGTGCGTCTGCGCAAGGCTTCTTTTTTGGCGTGGGGACTTGCCGCTCTGGCACTGACACTGGTGTTCGGGGTACTGTACCTGACCGGGTGGGGGGAAGCATGGAGGAACTGATCCTGAAAAACCGCCTGCGGAGTGCCCGGAGCCGGCGTCACATCTCCCAGGGAGAGCTTGCTCAGCTGGTGGGGGTATCCCGCCAGACCATCTGCTCCATTGAAAATTACCAGTTCTGCCCCAGCGCCCGGCTGGCACTGTTGCTGTGCATCGCCCTGGAGCAGCCCTTTGAGACCCTGTTTTATTTTGAGGATCCGGATCAGCCGGAAGCATAAAGGAGAACACGATGAAAGAAATCATACTTGCAAAATACGGCGAAATGGCCCTGAAGGGACTGAACAAGAACGGCTTTGAGGATATTCTGCTCAAGAACATCCGCCGCCGGCTCAAGCCCTTGGGCAGCTTTACCTACGCCAAGGCCCAGTCCACCATCTACATCACCCCCGGGGACGATGTGCTGCTGGAGGATGCCATGGAGCGGCTGGAGAAGATCTTCGGCATCGCCGCCCTGTGCCGGGCACTGGTGTGTGAAAAGAACTTTGACTCCGTGGCGGAGCGTGCTCCGGAATATCTGGAGGAGGTGCTGTCCGCTGCCCACACCTTTAAAGTAGAAGCAAAGCGGTCGGACAAGGCCTTCCCCATGAAATCCCCGGAGATCTGCCGGGAGCTGGGGGGCATCCTGCTGGACAGGTTCCCCCACCTGACCGTGGACGTGAACCATCCGGAGGTCATTGTCACCGTGGAGATCCGGGACACCAACGCCTATGTGCATGCGGACCGGCGCCCCGGTGCAGGGGGACTGCCTGTGGGCTGCTCCGGCAGGGCGCTGCTGCTGCTGTCCGGGGGCATCGACAGCCCGGTGGCCGGGTATATGATGGCAAAGCGGGGCATCTGCGTCAGCGCCATCCATTTCATCAGCCCTCCCTATACCTCTGAACGGGCTTTGCTGAAGGTGGAGACCCTGGCGGAGAAAATCGTGCCCTACTGCGGCGCCATCGCCTTTTTCTGCGTGCCCTTTACAAAAATCCAGGAAACCATTAAGGATCAGTGCCCGGAGGAGCTGTTCACGGTGATTATGCGGCGGCTCATGATGGAGGTTGCCCAGCAGATCGCAGACCGGGAGGGCTGCCTTGCCCTGATTACCGGGGAAAGCGTGGGACAGGTGGCAAGCCAGACCATGCAGGCCCTGTGCGCTACGGATGCGGTATGCCGGATGCCCGTGTTCCGCCCCCTGATCGGCATGGACAAGACCGAGATCATTGCCATTTCCCGGAAGATCGACACCTATGAAACCTCCATCGAGCCCTATGAGGACTGCTGTACCGTATTCACTCCACGGCACCCCAAGGTACGTCCCCGGCTGGAGGATGTGGAGCGGGCACAGGCGGCCTTTGACTTTACGGAGCTGGTTACAGAGGCTGTAACCAATACAACCATGAAGATTATCCGATCTGGTTTCTGATTTATCTTATTCACAATCAGAACACATAATCTGCGTTTTTATTGGTGGTTATATGAAAAACTGGGCTGAGGAATACGCAAATATAGGACATTCTCATGAAATATTCTCTCAAAAACTTGACAGAACGGTTACAAATGTAGTAGAATTATTGATGCTGAAGGCGATGACCATCTCGACAGCGGAAAGCTGTACGGGTGGGTTGCTTTCGGAATTGATTACTTCTGTACCAGGTGCATCGCAGGTTTTTGAACTTGGGGTTTGTACCTATTCAAACAGAATCAAGCAGACACTGTTAAACGTTCCGGAACGGACACTGGCAGAGTACGGCCCGGTCAGCAGACAGGTTGCCCTTGCAATGGTGCGTGGATTGAAGGAAAAATCCGGCGCAGACCTTTGCATTTCCGTAACCGGCCTTGCAGGACCAGGAGGCGGCACGCCGGAGCAACCCGTGGGAACTGTTTATGTAGGCTTCGCGTTTGGAAGCACGGAGTGGGTGTCCGGCTTGCGGCTGTGGGAATTGGACGCAATCAACAGGACCAGCATACGGCGGCACACAGCCCTATGCGCATTCGGAATCGCAGAGCACATATTGGCGGAGGTTGGTAATCAATGAGCAACAAGGATGAGGAACTGTTAGAGAGCATCCTTCGAGAAACGGAAGGTCGGCATGCACAGCAGCCGGTACAGCAGCCCGCGGAGCAGTCCGGGGAGCAGTACGGTGCGGAGCCCGTTCCGGCGTCGGAGCCGGACGGCACGTTAACGGACAGTACAGAACAAGTACAGCCGGCGGAGCAGTCTGATGCATCCGCCCAGCAGCAGGAATCCTCCCAGAAGCAGACGGAGGAACCCGCAGAGCAGGCGGTGTCTGAGGCAGGAGCGTCGGAGCCGCAGCCCGAAATGACCGGGGCGGCGAAGCAGGAAACTGTACAGGAGGCTATGCCTGAGGCGAAGCCGGATGCGCAAACCGCGCAGACGGACCAGTCCCAGACCGACAAAAAAACCAAGGCGCAGGGTGCGCCGAATAAAACCAAACCCAAGCGCAAGAAATTTTCTTATGTGGACGTTCTGCGGGGCCTGTTCCCGTGGAAGGGCGACAGCGGTCTTGAGATCACCCGGAAGATCGTATTTCTGACCTCGGTGATTGCGTTCAGCGTTTGCCTGGAACTGATTTTCTCCTATTACTGGGGACTGTACCAGAGCAACAAGCTGTACGATCAGCTTCAGCAGGAAATTGAACAAATTTCCCTGGACACCGTGGATCCGAACACCATTCAGCAGGGCTCGGTATCAGAATATATGGAGTTGAGTGAGATCGGCAGAAAGCTGCTGGCCCAGAACGCCGACGCGGTAGGCTACATCAGCATTCCCGGCACCAAAGTAAACTATCCCATCGTTCAGAGACGGAACGAGGAGGATGGCAACGAATACTACCTGGACAAGAGCTTCAATCTGGAGCCCTCCAAGGCGGGAAGCATTTACCTGGACTACCGCAATGACTTTGATCGTGTGGAAGACGGCAGGCGTGTGTGCGAAAATTCGACCAATCTTGTTGTATACGGTCATAATATGGACAATTTGTCGATGTTCGGCTCTTTGAAGAACTACAGGAACGACTGGGGTTACTATTCCAAGCATCCGCTCATCACCCTTTGCTCCAATTATCAGACCTATACCTACAAGATCTTCGCATTTTTCATCATCGACGGCGAGGACGAAACCGAGACAAAGTTTGATTGCTGGAACACCCTCAATTTCAATTCGGAAGAGGAGTTCTACAATTATGTAAACAGCGCGAAACGGCGTGCGCTCCAGCTGAACGGAGTGGACGTCCAGTACGGCGACCAGCTGCTTACCCTCTTTACCTGCAGCGGCATTTTTGACGAGGCAAGGCTTGTGGTAATGGCACGGATGGTCCGTCCGGACGAGGACCCTTATGCAGGGACCCAGGAAAGCCAGCAGAATCCCAACGTTCTCTGGCCGACCATTTATTATCGGTGGAACAAGAACAACTACGATCCTGACGCTGAGTTTGTACCATACGGCCCGGTCACAACCACCAGTGACGACAACCGGCCGGAGGAAACAACGGAGAAGGACGCCCGGTAGATCAACCGGGGCACGGACGAGAGTGCACGGTGATCCCCAGGACAGCCGGCTCCCGGCAAGGGACAGCAGTGTTGAGCAAACACAAAAGCAACGACCGGACGCATTTTGCACATGAGCGTTCACGTTTTCAAAACGGACAGCTTTGTGAATGCGGCGCAAAATGAAGGCAATATGTGAATGGAGGAACAGTTATCGACTGAGTTTATTTCAATCCCCGCTTCCAACATCTTGGGGGAAATTTAATCCGATGATTTCATCGGCGAGATGGAGATTAATATGCAAGTTCGAAAACGAATTAAAAGTGTCGCAGCGGCGCTTGCATTGCTGTTCAGCTATGTAACAGTGGCTGCAGTGCCGGCAACGGGTGCAACGGCTGCGGAACAAACACTTGAACTTCAGAACACGTGCTCTGTGGAGGAATATGAAGTAACAAACTGGTGGAAGGCTGAGCTGTCGGACTATGACGCGAGCCTGACGCCCGTGAGCTATGAATGGACCGATACCGACGAAACGGTTACGGACGATGACATTGCAGATATAAAGACTGACGAGAGCGAGAAAAAAGACCCGCCTCAGGCAGTCCAGCTGGGCGCAGCAAACCCGGAGCCGGGAACCTTTGTGATTACCACATACGGCTACGGCCACGGAGTTGGTATGAGCCAAAACGGCGCCAACTATTACGCAAGCTATGCAGGAATGAACTATCAGCAGATTCTTGCACATTATTACCCGGGTACCAGCCTTTCTAACACCGGACTGGCAGGTACCGAAACCATTACGGTGGCTGGTGTGAGCGGCAGCGTACTGGATCTGGTATCCCAGGTCGTTTACAACGAGGTCGGCAGCACCATGAACCCGGAGGCCATGAAGGCACAGGCAGTTGCAGCCTACACCTATATCAAGTATCACGGCAACAACGGCCACGACCTGCGGCTCAAGGCCAATCCTCCGGCAAATGTAATCAGCGCGGTGGAATCCGTGCTGGGGGAGGCGCTTCTTTATAACGGCTCCTACGCACTGACCAGCTTCTACGCTTCCTCCGGCGGCGCATCCGCATCCTGCAGCGATGTATTTACTGCGGATATTCCGTACCTGAGAAGTGTGGATTCTGAATTTGACGCAGCATGCGACCCCTATTACGGGGTGCGCCAGACCTACTCCGCAGCGGAGATGAGAAAGATTCTGGAGCGTGCATTCGGCATCCGGCTTTCCGGGGATCCTTCCAACTGGATCAACATTACCACCGGTGCCGGCGGCTATGTTTCCTTTGTGAACATAGACGGCCAGGTTACCGTCAAGGGCAACAAGTTCCGCACTATGCTGGGACTGAAATCCCCGAAGATGGAATGCGTCTACGGCAATTAAACAGAGAAAACGCAGAGGGCTTTGTGCCTTCTGCGTTTTTTGTTGCTATTTTCCCCCGGTTGTGGTATGCTGTAAAAAAAGGAGGGATTGCCATGCGTGCATATGATCTGATTATGAAGACCCGGCGGGGAGAGCCCCTGACCGGGGCGGAGATCCGCTTTCTGGTGGCGGGCTGCGTTTCCGGGGATATTCCGGACTATCAGCTTTCCGCCTGGCTGATGGCGGTGTGCTTTCAGTCCCTGACCCCGGAGGAAACCCTGGAGCTTACCATGGCCATGCGGGATTCCGGAGATAAAATGGATCTGTCCGGCATCCGGGGCGTCACCGCCGACAAGCACAGCACCGGAGGGGTGGGAGACAAGACCACCCTGATTCTGGCGCCGGTGGTGGCGGCATGCGGAGGCTATGTGCCGAAAATGTCCGGCAGAGGGCTGGGGCATACCGGGGGCACCATCGACAAGCTAGAGAGCATTCCGGGCTTTTCCACAGCCATCCCCTACGGACAGTTCATCGACACCGTGAACCGGGCGGGCTGCGCCGTGGTGGCCCAGAGCGGCCATCTGGTGCCGGCGGACAAGAAGCTGTATGCTTTGCGGGATGTGACCGCCACAGTGGACAGCATTCCCCTGATCTGTGCCAGTATCATGAGCAAGAAGCTGGCTATGGGTGCGGACCGTATCCTGCTGGACGTGAAAACCGGCAGCGGCGCCTTTATGAAAACGGAGCAGGAGGCAGTGAAGCTGGGTCAGGCTATAGTGCGGACGGCAAAGCTGGCAGGCAAGCGGTGCCGGGCGGTGGTAACGGATATGGACATGCCCCTGGGCAGCGCCGTGGGGAATGCCATCGAGGTGGCGGAGGCCATTTCCGTGCTGCAGGGTGAGCGGCACACCCCCCTGGGGCAGCTGAGCCTGACCCTGGCTGCCCATATGCTGGTGATGTGCGGCAAGGGGAGCCTGGAGGAGTGCCTTGCAGCGGCGGAGCGTGCGGTGGATTCCGGAGAGGCTCTGGACCGGCTTGCCCGGATGATTGGGTGCCAGGGGGGCGACCCCTCCGTGACGGAGCATCCGGAGCGGCTGCCCCAGGCTGCAAACAGCTTTACGGTCAGAGCGGACAGAAGCGGATACCTGACCCGGATTGCCAGCGAGGAAATGGGACTGGCGGCTATGGAGCTTGGGGCGGGCAGACGCCGGGCGGAGGATGTGCTGGATCCGGCAGCCGGGCTGAAGCTGCACTGCGCTGTGGGGGATCCGGTGACACCGGGCACGGCCCTTGCCACCCTGTATGCCTCCGGCGTAACGGATTTCTCCGCCGCTGCCGCCCGGGTAACCGCCGCCATGCCCATTGGGGAGGAGCGGCCGGTGCTGCAGCCCCTGCTGCGGCAGGTGATTGATACGGCGGAGTAACAGCCGGACGTAAAAAACCGCCGGACAAAGCCGGCGGCTGGATGGGCTGGATCAGACAATGCCCATAAAGTATTCCACTGCAATGGCCACCACAACCACCAGCAGGGAGATGATGAAGCCGTGAAGCATGGGGGCAAAGCCGGACTTTTTCATATCCTTGAAGCTGGTGTTCAGGCCGATGGCTGCAAGGGCTGCAATCATCAGGAACTTGCTGATGTCCTTCATGCCGGCGGATACGCCTGCGGGAATGAGGCCGAAGCTGTTGATAACCGCCAGTCCCAGAAAGCCCAGAATGAACCAGGGGATCACCTTTACAAGCCGGAATTCCGCCTTGACTGCGGTGCCGCCGGCACCGGCCTCCTTCCGCTTCAGATGGGCGGAGATCAGGGCAAAGGCAATGACGGTGGGGATGATGGAAAGGGTGCGGGTGAGCTTCACCATGGTGGCAAAGTCCCCTGCCGCCTCGGAAAAGGCATAGCCTGCCGCCACCACGCTGGAGGTGTCATTCACCGCCGTGCCTGCCCAGAGCCCGTAGGCCATATCGGTCAGCCCCATAGCCTGCCCCATAATCGGGAACAGCACAATCATAGCCATATCGAACAGGAAGGTGGCGGACATGGCATAGGCAATGTCGCTGTCGTCTGCGTCAATCACCGGGGCAATGGCCGCAATGGCGGATCCGCCGCAGATGCCGGTGCCGGCGGAAATCAGGTTGGACAGCTTCCAGTTGATCTTCAGTGCCCTGCCCACGAAATGGCCGATGCCGAAGCAGGTCAGCAGGGTGAATACCATAACGCAGAGGGACAGCTTCCCCACCTCCAGCACAATGCGGATGTTGAGGCTTGCCCCCAGCAGGATGATGGCAAATTTCAGGATTTTCTTGGATGTGAATTTCAGCCCTGTGGCAAAGAGCCGGTTCGGCTTCCAGAAGTGATTCAGGATCATGCCGATGAACAGGGCAATCACCGATGCGCCGATCAGGTGAATGGGCAAAAGCCCCTCCAGCAGCTTGGCGATTGCTGCGATGACCAGGGCCATGGCAAAGCCGGGCAGTAATTTTCCTGCGTATTTGATCTTTTCCATAATACTCTCCTTTGTCTTTCTTCCTCTTGATTTTAGCACAGATTTCTGATAAAATCAAATTATCATTTTCTATCATGTGATAACTTTAATTTATCAAGGAGCCTTTATGATTGATACCAGAGTGGAAACCTTTCTGACCCTTTGCCGGGTGATGAACTATCGCCGGACTGCGGAGCTGCTGCATATGACCCAGCCTGCCGTCACCCAGCATATTCATTTTCTCGAAGCCCGGTACGGCTGCAAGCTGTTCCGCTATGACCACCGGCGCCTGGTGATGACAAAGGAAGCGGAGCTGCTGAAGCGCTGTGCGGAGAATGTGCTGTACCAGGAAAAGAAGCTGAAGGGGGAGCTTAACCGGAGGGGCGGGCTGCAGCTTTCCATAGGCGCCACGAAAACCATCGGGGAATATGTGATCGGCTCCCATGTGGCTGCATTTCTGGCTGACCCGGAAAACAGGATTTCTGTTTCTGTGGAAAATACGGAAGCCCTGCTGGATTCCCTTTCCGGGGGCAGGATAGATTTCGCCCTGGTTGAGGGGAATTTCGACCGGAGCCGGTATTCCTCCAGGCTGTACCGGCAGGAGCCCTTTGTGGGACTTTGCGCCGCCGGGCATCCCTTTGCCAACCGGACCGTGCCCCTGGACCGAATCTGGAGCAACACCCTGCTGCTCCGGGAGGAGGGCAGCGGAACCCGGAATATTCTCCGGCAGCTGCTGCATGCAAACAGCCATGCTCTGGGGGAGTTTGCCCGTATCTGTACCGTCAGCAGCTTCGGCCTTATGACGGCTCTGCTGGCGCAGAACGCCGGGATCACCTTTGCCTACCGTGCCGTGGGCGCAGCCAATCCGGCGCTGGCAGAGTTCCGTGTGGAGGGCTGGGAGGTGACCCGGGCATTTCATTATGTTTATCTTGACACGCCTTATTCGGAATATGCAGTTAAGGTCTTTGACGCCTGGAAAAACAGCGGATTATGCCCTGTTCCGGGGCTTTCGGAGGATACGGATTCCGGCACGGCGGGGTGTTGACTTTTCGGATTTTCTGCATTATAATGTGTAGTATGAGGGACGGAAGGCTGGGGCTTTTGCAGTCTTCGGATACCGGTGCCTCGGAAAGGAAGCGCATTGTTGATAATTGCAGTGACCTATGAAAACGGACAGATTTTCCAGCACTTCGGGCATACGGCCATGTTCAAGCTGTATGATACGGAGGAGGGAAGTATTGTCCGGCAGCAGCTGCTTTCTGCCGGTGAAAGCGGCCACGGGGCCCTTGCAGGGCTGCTGGCGGAAAACCGGGTGGATGCGCTGATCTGCGGCGGAATCGGCGGCGGCGCCCGGACTGCCCTTGCCCAGGCAGGGATTCGGCTGTACGGCGGCGTCAGCGGCAGTGCGGACGATGCGGTCAACGCATTGTTACAGGGAACCCTGGTTTATAACCCGGCGGTTTCCTGCGGTCATCACCATCAGGAGCATGGAGAAAACGGTCACACCTGCGGCGCCCAGGGCTGCGGCAGCCACAGGCTCAGTCAGTAAAGGAGCGGTATGATGGAACAGAAATTCTACATTTGTCCCCATTGCGGGAAAATCATCGCAGTAGTCAAGGAAACCGGCGTACCGGTTATGTGCTGCGGTCAGAAGATGACGGAGCTGATCCCCGGAACCACGGACGCTGCCCGGGAGAAGCATGTACCGGTATACAGCGTGGAAAACGGCATGGTTACCGTACAGGTCGGCTCGGTGGAGCACCCGATGCAGCCGGAGCATTTTATTGAATGGGTATCCCTGCAGACTAAACAGGGCAATCAGAGAAAGCTGCTGAAGCCCGGGGATAAGCCAAAGGTATGTTTTGCAATCTGTGACGGAGATGCGGTGGAGGCTGTATATGCCTACTGCAATCTGCATGGATTATGGAAAGCATAAAATACAGAAAGGAATGGATGAACATGAAAAAGTACAGATGTATTCTTTGCGGCAAGGAATTTGAAGTAGCGGATGGCGCACAGGCAGTTTGCCCTGTCTGCGGTGCCAGCGGCGAGAATCTGATTGCCATCGAAGAAGCACCCAAGAACCCCTATGCGGGCACCCAGACCGAAAAGAATCTGGAGGCTGCCTTTGCAGGTGAGTCCCAGGCAAGAAACAAGTATACCTATTTCGCCTCCAAGGCCAAGAAGGAAGGCTTTGAGCAGATTGCGGCTTTGTTCCTGAAAACCGCAGACAACGAAAAGGAACACGCAAAAATGTGGTTCAAGGAGCTGAACGGCATCGGCTCCACCGCTGAGAACCTGGCAGCTGCCGCAGAGGGCGAGAACTACGAGTGGACCGATATGTACGAGGGCTTTGCCAAGACCGCCGATGCAGAGGGCTTCCCGGAGCTGGCAAAGAAATTCCGGCTGGTTGCTGCCATTGAAAAGCACCACGAGGAGCGCTACCGGGCACTGCTGAAGAACGTGGAAACCGCTCAGGTATTTGCAAAGAGCGAGGTCAAGATCTGGGAGTGCCGGAACTGCGGCCACATTGTAGTAGGCACCAAGGCCCCGGAGATCTGCCCCACCTGTGCACATCCCCAGAGCTATTTTGAAGTCAGCGCAGAGAATTATTGATGCAGCCGGATCCTGGCGGATCAGGTACGGAAAAACACAACAGAGCGGCTCCGCAGGCAGCGGGGCTGCTCTTTTCTTTTGTATCATGCTCCTGTCCGGCGGAAATCTGGGCAAAATGCTTGCAATACCCGCAGATTTGTAGTATAATAATACAGAATATGATGCGCTCAGCATGCACGGCGGACACCGGTCTGCCGGGGAAAGGAACAGGCTCTATGGATAAAACAACACTTGCCCATCTGTGCGAGCTTTCCAAGCTCGATTACCCAGAGGATCAGCAGGATGCTGTCATCGCCCAGATGGACGACATCATTGCCCTGATGGATACGGTCAAGGAATACGACGTGACCTATGACGACACTCGGGATCATAACGAGATCCCCTATGAGGCACTGCGGGAGGATGAAGCACAGCCCTCCTTTGACACTGCCCGGCTGCAGCAGAATACCCAGCCCCGGGATGACTGCTATGTGGTGCCGAAAATGATGGAATAAACACCGGAAAGGGATTGGAACTATGGATTTACAGAACACCTCGCTGACCGGGCTGCGGCAGCTGCTGGACAGCCGGAGCATCAGCGCCCCGGAGCTGGCGGATGCATATCTTGACCGGATCCGCACAGTGGACGATACACTGCTTTCCTACATTACCGTAACCCCGGAGGAGGCCCGTGCCCAGGCCCAGAAGGCCCAGGCCCGGATTGACGCCGGCAACGCAGCCCCTCTGACGGGCATTCCCCTGGCGATTAAGGATAACCTCTGCACCGACGGGGTCCGCACCACCTGCTCCTCCCGGATGCTGGAGGATTTCGTGCCCCCCTATGACGCAACGGTTGTGGAAAAGCTGAAGGCACAGGATTTTGTCATGCTGGGCAAAGCCAGCATGGACGAATTTGCCATGGGCGGCTCCAACCAGACCAGCGCCTTTGCCAAGACCCGGAACCCCTATGATACCAGCTGTGTGCCCGGCGGCTCCTCCGGAGGCAGCGCCGCAGCAGTCAGCGCCGGCCTTTGCGCCGCTGCCCTGGGCTCCGATACCGGCGGCTCCATCCGGCAGCCTGCCGCATTCTGCGGTGTAACCGGTCTCAAGCCCACCTACGGCAGAGTGTCCCGGTACGGGCTGGTTGCCTTTGCAAGCTCTTTGGATCAGATCGGCCCCATCGCCCACAGCGCAAGGGACTGCGGCATTCTCCTTTCCGCCATCGCCGGACAGGACCCAAGGGATGCCACCTCTGCGGCTCAGCCGGTGCCGGATTTCAACGAAAAAGTGGGCAAGTCCCTGAAGGGCATGAAGATTGCTCTGCCCAAGGAATTCTACGGGGAGGCTGTGGACGACGAGGTTAAGGAAGCGGTGCTTGCCGCCGCCAAGACCTATGCATCCATGGGGGCGGAGCTGGTGGACTGCTCCATCTCCACCCTGAAATATGCGGTTGCGGCTTATTATCTGATTGCCTCTGCGGAGGCTGCCTCCAATCTGTCCCGGTTTGACGGCATCAAATACGGCCTCCGGGGCGAGGGCAAGACCTTTGACCAGATGATCCGGGACAGCCGGAGCCGGGGCTTCGGAGACGAGGTCAAGCGCCGGATTCTTCTCGGAAACTACGCCCTGTCCAGCGGCTATTACGATGCATATTACCGGAAGGCCCTGGCCCTCAAGCAGGAATTTATCCAGGAATACGACCGGATCTTCCAGACCGCAGACATCATTCTCACCCCCACTGCGCCTACGGTGGCTTACCCCATCGGCCAGCAGGATCAGGATCCGGTGAAGATGTACACGGCGGATATCTGCACGGTGACGGTGAATATTGCGTCCCTGCCGGCCATCAGCACCCCCTGCGGCTACAACAAGGCGGGGATGCCCATCGGCATGTCCCTGATCGGCAGACGCTTTGACGAGGCAACCCTGATCCAGGCAGCGGATGCCTTTGAACAGGGCTTTACCGTGATCCCGGCAAAGCCGGAGGGAGGAGCTGCAAAATGAGATTGTATCCCACCATCGGCCTGGAGATCCATGCCGAGCTGCTGACCAAATCCAAGGTGTTCTGCACCTGTTCCGCCGAATTCGGCGGCGAGCCCAATTCCCGCTGCTGTCCCGTATGCTCCGGACTGCCCGGCACCCTGCCGGTGCTGAACCGGAAGGCGGTGGAGTATATCGTCAAGGCGGGCTATACCATGAACTGCGACATTTCCCGGTTCACCAAGTGGGACCGGAAGAATTACTTTTACCCGGATCTGCCCAAGGCCTACCAGATTTCCCAGATGCCCCGTCCCGTGTGCCTGAACGGCCATGTGGATATCCGGGTGAACGGGGAGGACAAGGTGATCCGCATCAACCGGATCCACCTGGAGGAGGATGCAGGCAAGCTGGTACACGATGAGGCTGCCCATGTGAGCCTGGCGGATTATAACCGCTGCGGCATCCCCCTGATCGAGATCGTCACCGAGCCGGATTTCCACAGCGCAGAGGACGTTACCGCCTTTGTGGAGAAAATCCGTCAGCTGCTCCAGTACGCCGGCGTATGCGACGGCAAGATGGAGCAGGGCTCTTTGCGGTGCGACGTGAACATTTCCCTGGCGGAGCCGGGTGCGCCCCTGGGTACCCGGGCGGAGATCAAGAACCTGAACTCCGTGAAGGCAATCGGCAGGGCCATTGACTATGAAATCTACCGGCAGACCGAGATTCTGGAGGCCGGCGGCAAGGTGCATCAGGAGACCCGCCGGTTCAGCGACAGCACCGGAGAAACCACGGCCATGCGCTCCAAGGAGGATGCCCACGATTACCGGTACTTCCCGGATCCGGACATTCCCCCCATCATCTTTACCGAGCAGGAGCTGGAGGAGATCCGTGCCAGCCTGCCGGAAATGCCGGAGCAGCGGCTTGCCCGGTACCTGGCGTGGGGCATCGCCAAGAACGAAGCGGAGACCCTTTTGAGCGACAAGCGCATCAGCGACTTCTTTGACGCAGCTGCCGCAAGCTACCCCAACCCCAAGGCCATCGCCTCCTTCATTCTGGTGGAGCTTATGCGCCGGATCAATCTGGGAGAAGCGGATATGGGAACCCTGCCCTTTGACGGGGCAGCCCTTGCAAGACTGGTGGAGCTTGGGGAAACCGACAAGATCAACAAGAGCAATATGAAGGATATTCTCCGGAGCATGCTGGAAACCGGCAAGACGGCGGACCAGATTGCCGAGGAGGAGAATCTGTGGATCCGGGAGGATCTTGGACTTGCGGAGTCCGTGATCGACAAGCTCCTGGCGGATAATCCCGGCCCTGTGGCACAGTACCGCAGCGGTGAACAGAAGGTATTCGGATTTTTGATGGGACAGGCGAACAAGGCGCTGAAGGGCGCCGCTACCCCCAAGGCCATCAAGGAGCTGTTAGAAAAGAAGCTGAAAGGCTGAGACGGAAGGAAAGGTATGGAGAAGATGTTTTTAGCAAATCGTTATCGGGATCATCTCACCACCATGATCGGCGAGGGAGAAATCGGCAAGACCGTCCGGGTGTCCGGCTGGGTGGAGAACATCCGGGACCACGGGGGCATCAAGTTCATCGACCTGCGGGATCACTACGGCATCGTACAGATCACCATGCAGCAGAACGAGGCCCTGCTGGAGGGTGTGAACAAGGAAAGCGCCGTTTCCGTCTGCGGTCAGGTGGTCAAGCGGGACGCTTCCACCTACAACGACAAGATTGCCACCGGCACCGTGGAGATCGTGGCCCAGTCCCTGGATATTCTGGGGAAGGTTACGGTTCCCCTGCCCTTTGAGGTGCCCTCCTCCCGGGAATCCGGCGAGGATATCCGGCTGCGGTACCGCTTTCTGGATATGCGGAACCACCGGGTACACCAGAACATCGTGTTCCGTTCCAATATCATGTCCTTTATGCGGGAGAAAATGACCAGCCTGGGCTTTCTGGAGCTCCAGACCCCCATCCTTTCCACCTCCTCCCCGGAGGGGGCACGGGATTACCTGATCCCCAGCCGGAAGCATCACGGCAAGTTCTACGCTCTGCCCCAGGCGCCCCAGATCTTCAAGCAGCTGTACATGGTATCCGGCTTTGATAAATACTTCCAGCTTGCACCCTGCTTCCGGGATGAGGACGCCAGAGCGGACCGTACTCCCGGGGAGTTCTACCAGCTTGACCTGGAGATGTCCTTTGCCACCCAGGAGGAGGTCTTCGCCGTTGCGGAGGAGGTTTTCCCCGCCATCATCGAAAAATTCAGCGATAAGCCCTTTACCAAGGGTCCCTTCCCCCGGATTACCTATGCGGACGCCATGCTGAAGTACGGCACCGACAAGCCGGATCTGCGGAATCCCCTGTTCATCATCGACCTGTCCGATCAGTTTGTGGACAGTGACTTCAAGCCCTTCTCCAACAAGACTGTCCGGGGCATCCGGGTACCCGGCATGGGCGAAAAGTCCAAGACCTTCTTCAAGAGCATGGAGGAATACGCCCTGTCCATCGGCATGAAGGGTCTGGGCTATGTAAAGGTGGACGAGAATATGTCCTTCCTTGGCCCCATCGACAAGTTCCTGACGGATGCCTCCCGGGAGGAGATCAAGCGCCGGGCAGAGCTGGAGCCCGGGGATGTGCTGTACTTTATCGCCGACAGCAAGAAGAATGCGGAAAAATTCGCCGGCCAGATCCGTACCGAGGTTGCGAACCGGATGGGTCTGATCCAAAACGACCGGTTCGAGATCTGCTGGATTGTGGATTTCCCCATGTACGAGGAGGACGAGGAAACCGGCAAGCCCATCTTCACCCACAACCCCTTCTCCATGCCCCAGGGCGAGCTGGAGGCGCTGAACACCAAGGATCCCTGCGATGTGCTGGCATACCAGTACGACGTGGTATGCAACGGGGTGGAGCTTGCCTCCGGTGCAGTCCGGAACCATGACCCGGAGGTGATGGTGAAGGCATTCGAGATCGCCGGTTATACGGAAGAAGACGTGGCAGCCAAGTTCGGCGCTTTGTACAGCGCATTCAAGTTCGGTGCGCCCCCCCATGCAGGTATGGCATTCGGCATCGACCGGATGATTATGCTGCTGCTGGACGAGGAGAGCATCCGGGAGGTCATTGCCTTCCCCCTGAACTCCAATGCACAGGATCTGCTGCTGGGTGCCCCCACCCAGGTGACGGAGCAGCAGCTGCGTGAGGTGCACATCAAGGTGCGTCAGCGTCCCCAGGATCTGAAGAACCAGGAAAAATCAGAATAATCAAGTGGGGCATCCGGGAGGATGCCCCTGTTTTGGATGGAGGAACCATGAACCAGGAGATTTACGAGGATCGGTACAAGCCCACGGTGCCGAAGGTGATCGATTACGGCTGTATTGCTGTGGCGCTCCTGTCCTTCTTTTATCTGGCCTACAAATTCCAATGCGTGTTCTGGTATCCCCTGCTTCTGCTGCTTGTGCCCTTTGTACTGTCCAGATTTCCCGGCAGGATCTATTGCGACGGGGAAACGGTAGCCATACAGGATCCGTATCACGGCACGAAGCGGATCCCCATCGAAGCCATCACGGGTCTGGAAATCAAGGTTTACGCCCACCAGGAGGGGATACCGATGGTCATGACTGTACATCATTTTATCTACGTGATGCGCATTCGTACCCCCCGGAAAACCTACACCTTCAAGCAGGACGTGAAAAGGGATGCGGATCGCAAGGACACTGCCTTTATGAAGCTCAAGCGGTATATAGAGGCGGTCCGGTATATTGATTCCATTGCATAAGGCTTTCGCCCCGGCAAGTCTGAACTTTTTCAGGTCTGCTGGGGCGTTTTCATTGACAACCCGGCTGGAGTATGGTATCATGAAAGAAAAACCGCTGGCATGATGTGGAGGTGTTTTCATGAAAGCAAAAGCATTGGCATTCGCAGCCCTGCTGCTTGCAGCATTACCCGCCTGTGCGGAGACGACAGGCTCTGCTCCTGAGTCTGCGGCCACAACGGAGATTTCAGCGGAAATCACAAATGCAACCGAAGACGCAGCACCGGAAAACCGCCAAGTGGATCTTGCAGAGCTGAAGGAGAAATATCCGGAATACTTTGAACTGTCGTCGTTTAAAGGGATTGAAGTTTACGTATGGCAGATGTCAAAGGATTCCTACAGCTGCGGGATGATGAGCGGCACGAACTGTCTCAAAACCCAGGAGCAGATTTTTGCACTGCATGAAAAAGCCCTGACCGTGGAAGAAGCAAACGCCATACTGGACGAACTGGGGGTTAATCAGACCGATATTTTCGTGATTCCCATTACACAGCCGCATTCCAGCTATTATTACGAAATCGACGAAGCCTATAGAGAACAGGTGAACAAGCTGTTTAAGTAAGACAGCACCACAAACCCACAGAAAAACCCGCCCGGCTGATACCGGACGGGTTTGTTTTGTTTATGCTGTGCCTTACCGCTTCTTGGTGGCAACCTCCTCCACCAGCTTTGCCAGCAGGGCTTCCTGGGTCATGCTGCCCAGATCCCCGTCCCGGCGGGAGCGGACGGATACGGTCTTGCTCTCCACCTCGTTGTCCCCGATGGTAAGCATGTAGGGCACCTTCTCCAGCACTGCCTGCCGGATCTTGTAGCCCACCTTTTCTGCACGGTCGTCCACGCTGATGCGCATGCCCGCAGCCTCCAGCTTTCTTGCCAGCTCCAGGGTGTAGTCCATATGCCGGTCTGCAATGGGGATCAGCTTCACCTGCTCCGGTGCCAGCCACAGGGGGAACGCTCCTGCATACTTTTCGATCAGCAGCGCCAGGGTACGCTCGTAGCAGCCCAGAGAGGTCCGGTGAATGATATAGGGGCGGCGCTTGATGCCGTCCACGTCCGTGTATTCCATACCGAACAGCTGGGCCAGCATCTGGTCGATCTGGATGGTAATCAGGGTGTCTTCCTTGCCGTGTACGTTCTTGATCTGAATGTCCAGCTTGGGACCGTAGAATGCTGCTTCGTCAATGCCGATGGTGTAGTTGATGCCCAGATGATCCAGGATCTTGCCCATTACGCTCTGTGCCTCATCCCACTGCTCCGGTGTGCCGATATACTTTTCCGTATTGTTGGGATCCCACTGGGAGAACCGGTAGGTGACGTCCTCTGCCAGACCCAGGGTTTCCAGCATATAGTTGGCAAGCTCCAGGCAGCCCCGGAATTCATCCTCCAGCTGCTCCGGCCGGAGAATCAGATGCCCCTCGGAAATGGTGAACTGGCGCACCCGGATCAGGCCGTGCATCTCGCCGCTGTCCTCGTTCCGGAACAGGGTGGAGGTTTCGCCCAGCCGCATGGGCAGATCCCGGTAGGAACGGGGCCGGTTCAGGAATACCTGATACTGGAAGGGACAGGTCATGGGACGCAGGGCGAAGACCTCCTTGTCCTTTTCCTCGTCTCCCAGCACGAACATGCCCTCTTTATAGTGATCCCAGTGGCCGGAGATTTTGTACAGGTCGCTCTTTGCCATCAAGGGAGTCTTGGTCAGCAGATAGCCCCGGCGCTGCTCCTCATCCTCTACAAAGCGCTGCAGCAGCTGGATGACTCTTGCGCCCTTGGGCAGCATGATGGGCAGACCCTGGCCGATGCAGTCCACGGTGGTGAACAGCTCCAGCTCTCTGCCCAGCTTGTTGTGATCCCGCAGCTTTGCCTCCTCCAGCTGCTTGAGGTAAGCCTCCAGTTCGGCAGCCTTGGGGTATGCGGTACCGTAAATCCGGGACAGCATCTTGTTCTTTTCCGAACCTCTCCAGTATGCGCCGGTACAGGACAGCAGCTTGAAGGCCTTTACCGGTGCAGTGGTCATCAGATGGGGGCCTGCGCACAGGTCGGTGAACTCCCCCTGCTTGTAGAAGGAGATGGGCTCGCCCTTGCCGGCATGCTCACTGCAAAGCTCCACCTTGTAGGGCTCTCCCATTTCCTCCAGCTTCTTCAGCGCCTCCGCCGGGGGCAGCTCAAACTGCTCCAGGGGAACCCCATCCTTGACGATTTTCTTCATCTCCGCTTCGATTTCCACCAGCTGGTCGGCGGTAAAGGGCTTTTCCACGTCAAAGTCGTAGTAAAAGCCGTTGTCGATGGCGGGGCCGATGGCCAGCTTTACATCCGGGTACAGCCGCTTTACCGCCTGAGCCAGGATATGGGAGGCAGTGTGCCAGAATGCCTTTTTGCCCTCCATGGAGTCAAAGGTCATCACCTCGAAGCTGCAGTCCGCAGTCAGCACTGTCCGCAGATCCTTCACCTCTCCGTTGATCTTCACGCAGCATGCCGCCTTGTAAAGCCCCATGCCGATACCCTTGATGACTTCTGCTGCGGATTGCCCCGCTTCCGCCTGACGGACGCTGCCGTCCTTGAGTGTAAGTTCAATCATGATTATCCTTCCTTTCCGGTATATAAATTCGGTTGAATGGTTTCTGAGCTGCCGGCGGTCATACCGCACAGGGACAGCGGACTGTCGTGGAACACCGTGCGGATCACCCCCTTTACCAACAAAAACGCCCCTTATGCATATGTGCATAAGGGGCGACAGGTCGCGGTTCCACCCTGCTTTCACAGCCGAAAGACTGCCTTTGATGCTCTGTAACGGGAGCGCCCGTTGCCGGTTAGGGCACACTGGTAGAGGCGGTATGCGGATTCCCTGCGCCAGCACCGCTTGCAGCCGGGACGGTGCTCTCTGGGTAACGCTCGGTGGGATCTGCCATCCTCCGTCATGGTTTTCTCGGATATAAGATAATACTAGCACAAGCCGCCGGATTTGTCAATCACCGGGGCGAAAAAAGTTTCTTCCTGCAACTGCGGAGCATCCGGGGCGGCGAATGGCATTTTATACAGATTGCACAAAAACAAGGGGTCACACCCCTGAAATACAAATGAGAAATTGTATAAAGTGACGAAATCCACCTAAGCTGGAGCCGGGGCAGATCTTTGTGCGGGATTGCCCTTGACAAGCCGGGCGAAACGTTATAAAATAATAATGTTGCAATCTATTGACCGGCGGCTGCGCCGGACGGTCGTATAGGATAAATTTGCAAATGACTTTTCCGGGATGCCAAGTCCATCCCGTAAGCTACGGCACAGGCTATGTAGCTGTACTTTTATTTGTGCCGGCACTGCCGGTCAGTATAAACATGGAACAAACGGCGAATCAGCCCCCAATCCTGAATCAGAAGGCGGCTGCCTTCTTTTGTGCGCAGCAGCGCAGTATACACAAATGAATAAAAATACGGTGACATTGCCCGCCTTAGTGAAGTGATTGTCAGAATCAGACTGAATTAAGGAGGACGGTACAACGTGAGTGAAACCATGATTACAGTGCTGGTCGGTGTGGCTGCACTGATCGTCGGTGCGGCAATTTCCGGTTTTATTTTCTTCAAGCAGGGCATTGCATACCGCCGGCGTGAGGCGGAAACCCTGATCGGCTCTGCGGAGAAGGAAGCGGAGCGCATCCTGGAGGACGCAGGCAAGGATGCGGACAGCCGGAAAAAGGCGGCACTGGTGGAAGCCAAGGACGAGATCTACAAGCTTCGCTCCGAGGCGGAGCGTGAGATCAAGGACCGCCGGGGAGAGATTACCCGGCAGGAGCGCCGCATCCAGCAAAAGGAAGAAAATCTCGACCGGAAGAACGACAACCTGGAGCGGAAGGAAGAACAGCTCCAGAGCAAGATCCGGGCTGCGGAGGAGAGGCTCAAGGAGGCCGAAACCCTCAAGAAAAGCGAAATGGATATGCTGGAGCGTATCTCCGAGCTGACCCGGGAGCAGGCAAAGGAATATATGCTCAATATGCTGGAGGATGACCTGGTTCACGAGAAGGCGCTGAAGGTTACCAGCTACGAGCAGCAGATCAAGGACGAATGCGACGAAAAGGCACGGAACTATATTGCCCTTGCCATTGCAAAATGCGCAGCGGAGCAGGTTTCCGAGGCTGCCGTTTCCGTTGTGGCGCTGCCCAATGACGAAATGAAGGGCAGAATTATCGGCAGGGAGGGCCGGAACATCCGGACTCTGGAAACCCTTACCGGCGTGGATCTCATCATCGACGATACCCCGGAGGCCATTACCCTGTCCTGCTTTGACCATGTGCGCCGGGAGGTTGCCCGGATCGCCCTGGAGAAGCTCATCAGCGACGGCCGGATTCACCCCACCCGCATTGAGGAAATGGTAGACAAGGCACGGCGTGAGGTGGAATACAAGATCAAGCAGGAGGGCGAGCGTGCCATCCTGGAAACCAACGTACACGGGCTCAACAGCGAGCTGGTGAAGCTCATCGGCAGACTCCGGTACAGAACCAGCTATCGGCAGAACGTGCTGAACCACAGCATCGAGGTGGCGCAGCTTTCCGGCATTCTGGCTTCCGAACTGGGTGTGGACGCCACCCTGGCACGGCGTGCGGGACTGCTCCACGATATCGGCAAGGCGCTGACCTCTGAAATCGAGGGCTCCCACGTACAGATTGGTGTGGATGTATGCCGCCGGTACAAGGAAAGCCCGGAGGTTATCCACGCTATCGAGGCGCACCACAACGATGTGGAGCCCAAGACCGTCATTGCCTGCATCGTACAGGCTGCGGACGCCATTTCTGCGGCACGGCCTGCGGCAAGAAGCGAAAACTACGAGAATTATATCAAGCGGCTCCAGAAGCTGGAGGAAATCTGCCAGAGCTACGAGGGCGTGGAAAAGAGCTACGCTGTCCAGGCGGGCAGAGAGATCCGGATTATGGTTCAGCCGGAGGTCATCAACGACGAGAAGATGGTTCTGGTGGCACGGCAGATTGCCAAGCAGATCGAGGACGAGATGGAATATCCCGGCCAGATCAAGGTCAATATCATCCGGGAGAGCCGGGCAGTCGAATACGCAAAATAACGCATACAACCCCTGCGCAGCAATGCGTGGGGGTTTTGTTCAAAAGGAGCTTGTCTATGGCGAAAACCCTGTTTCACAGTTCGGAGCGTTCCAACTTTATTCTCAACCTGAAGCCGGAGCGACTGCGGCAGCTTTCCTGCCGGGTTTGCATGCTGTCCATGATCCTGCTGGGAGGCAGTATGCTGCTGACGGAGCTGACCCAGGACGTTTACGGCGGCCTTTCCGACGCCATCAGCAACGGGGGCGCCGGAGGGATGCTGGCGTATCTGGTGCTGCTGCTCCGGAGCGTGTCCTCCATGTTTGCGGTGGGAGGCGTGCTTGCCCTGATCTTTGCCTTCATCGCCCTCATCAAAAAGCAGTTTGATCCGAAACGGGCGGTACTGCCGGCGGCGCTGCTGTGCGGCATCCTGATTCTGGGGTACATCTCCGCCCTGCTGTCCTTCGATACTACCGCTGCCCTGATCGGCATGGAGGGCAGAGGACAGGGAGTGCTGGCACTGCTGTTCTACGGGGCGTTTTTCGTGATCTGCTCCCAGCTGCACCGCAGGGAAGCGGAAAAGCTGGCGGTCTGGATCACCGGCTACGGGCTGGTGCAGTGCGGCTTCGCCCTGCTGCAGATTCTGCCCATCGGCCTCCCCTCCAGCTATGACCATATGTTCCCCCAGCTGCTGGTGGACGTGTACCTGCCCAGCGGCCTTGCGGGCAACCCTGCATCCTTTGCCATGCTGCTGACCATGCTGGGCACCGTGGCGGTGTGCATGGCACTGCACAGCAAGGAGAAAAAGCCCCGGCTTTACTACACCCTGTCGGCGGCGGTGTTCCTGTTTTTCCTTGTGCATACCCAGTGCCTTACCGGGCTTGTGGGGGCGGGGGCAATGCTGTTGACCGGCCTGGTGCTGCCCCTTCGGAAGGGCGCATACAAGCCGGTAAAGCCCCTGGCGGTAATCGCTCTGTGCGGAGCCCTGGGCTTCGGGCTGACGGCCCTGTCCCCCCTGCTCAACGGCAGCAAGTATCTGTCCTCCGGGGAGGATACTCCCCTGTCCGCCGGCTATCACCTGTACGACGGCTCCATTGTCTTTCTGGATGGCTCCTACCGGAACGATGTGTGCGGACAGTATTCCCGGCAGGACGCCCAGGGGAAGTTTGACCTGGAGCAGCCCCTGAGTATTTACCCCTATATGTGGAAACAGGCGGTGGAAACCATCCGGAAATATCCCCTGCTGGGCACCGGAGCGGATAACTACATCTACGCCCAGCTGCGCACCAGCTACACCATCGTCCAGAACGCCAATATTGTGGACAATCCCTACAATGATTATCTCTATCAGGCAGCCACCCGGGGCATCCCGGCGCTGGTGCTGTATCTGGCACTGGCGGCGGTGGCACTGTGCCGTGGCGCAAAGGCATACCGCAGGGGCAAAGCACCGGTGCGGCTGGCAGTGCTGCTGGGGGCAGGGGGCTATCTGCTGACAGCAGTGTGCGGCATTTCCGCCATCAGCGTTACCCCGTTGTTCTGGATGCTGCTGGGTCTGTGCTGCGGCGGTGCGCCGGAGGAAGAACCGGCTTCGGCTGCAAAGCCGTAAAAAAACACTTGCTTTTTGCGGAAAATGTGTTACAATAGAGGTAGCAGCGCAACGGGGCAGGTGCCCTGCGCTGAATACGTAACGGAGGTGTATTTAGAATGGCATATGTAATTTCTGATGATTGCATCATGTGCGGTGCTTGCGAAGGCGAGTGCCCGGTAAGCGCAATTTCTGCTGGCGACAGCAAGTACGTAATTGACGCTGATACCTGCATCGAGTGCGGCGCTTGTGCTGGCGTTTGCCCGGTATCTGCTCCGAATGCAGGCTGATTTACGTTCAGGAGGACAGCGTTTGCAGGAGGCCTTGCTTCCCGCAGACGCTGTTTTTCGTTCTGATGAAAAAAGGCTTGCAAAGCGGCTGCTTTTGTGATATAATAATATGTATTCCCATGGGTGTGAAGCCGTACTGTCGGCTTCCGTGGATGATTTTTGCATAATGCTCCATCATATATAAGGAGGAAATTCTTATGTTCCATTTCCGTAAGGGCGCAGCCATTACCATTGCTGCCCTTTGTATGCTTTCCCCCCTGGCGGCAGGCTGCAATAACGACAGCAGCAGCAACGCATTGCCGGAGACCACCGAGTATGTGGTGCCCGTGCCGGAGGACCGGATTTCCGAGTCTGTCAAGGGCGAGGTTGTGGATGCCCAGGTGGGCAAGCCGGCTGAATACAACAACACCGAAAAGCAGGAAAAGCTCCAGGTCGAGGTGGAGGCTGTCAAGGCGCTGGACAAGTTCACCAATAAGGACGAGAAGAAAACCGAGATTCTCTTTGTGGAAATGAATCTGACCAACAATTCCGGCAAGGTGCTGGATCTCAGCTATCTGACCCATTTCTCCACGGATGTGGACGGTGAGATTACCGATGTGGGACATTCCGCACTGGCAAACTCCCAGGCAACCAAATATTATGCGAATACCGGCAGAAAGCTGGTTCACCAGCAGGTGGCAGCAGGAGAAAAGGTTTCCTTTGTTGTGGCACTGGAGGTTCCCTCTGAACGCAAGGAGCTGAAGCTGATCTATATGCCCTATAAGTATTATTCCAATGACACCATTGATTTCCTGATTAAGCCGGAGGATATTCAGCATATCGCCGGATAATCCACAGGGTTCAAAGCGGAATGCGTGCAGCGTTCCGCTTTTTCAGATTTCAGGCAATGCACCAAGGAGGCTTTTCCCATGCTGATCGATTTCCATGTACACGCCTTTGCCGAAAAGATCGCTTCCCGTGCCATGGAGCAGATTGCTGCACAGGCGGAGCTGATCCCGGAGACGGACGGTACAGTGGCAGGCCTGCGGCGCCGTCTGAAGGAGTGGGGGGTGGATCGGGGTGTGATCCTGCCCATCGCCACCAAGCCCACCCAGCAGACTATCATCAATGACTGGGCTGCCGGGCAGCAGGACGATGCCCTGTTCTGCTACGGCAGTATCCACCCGGACGCCCCGGATGTGCTGGAGGAACTGGAACGGATCCGGAGTCTGGGGCTTCACGGCATCAAGCTGCATCCGGATTACCAGGGCTATTTCGCCGACGAGCCCAGGATGCTGCCCATTTACCGCCGGTGCGCACAGCTGGGACTGCCGGTGCTGTTCCATGCGGGCTACGATCCCGTTTCCCCCACTGTGCGGCATGCCTCTCCGGATGCACTGGCCCGGGTGGCAGAGGCTGTGCCGGAGATGACCCTGATCGCTGCCCACTTGGGAGGTGTGCTCCAGTGGGATGAGGCGGAGCGGAGTCTGGTGGGCAGGAGGAACGTGTATCTGGACACGGCTTTTGCCAGCCATTATATTTCTCCCGCCCAGGTTGAACGGATCATCAGGAAGCATGGTACGGAGCGGATTCTCTTTGCCAGTGACTGCCCCTGGGACAGCCCGGCGAAGATTCTGGAGATATTGAACGGTATTTCTCTGACTCCGGCGGAGCGTGCACAGATTTGCGCTGAAAATGCACTGCGGCTGCTGGAGCTTGACTGACAGGAGGACGGAATGAAGCTGATTTCATGGAATGTAAACGGACTGCGGGCCTGCCGGGAAAAGGGCTTTGCGGATTTCTTTGCCCGGGAGGATGCGGATTTTTTCTGTATCCAGGAAACCAAGCTCCAGGAAGGACAGATTGACCTGGAACTGCCCGGCTATACCCAGCTGTGGCATTATGCGGACAAAAAGGGCTACTCCGGCACAGCGGTGTTCACCAAGCATGCGCCTCTGTCGGTGCAGCGGGATTTCGGGCTGGAGGAGCACAACGGAGAGGGCAGGGTGCTGACCCTGGAGTATCCGGATTTCTATCTGGTGAATGCCTATGTGCCCAACTCCAAGCGGGAGCTGCTGCGGCTGGACTACCGGATGGAGTGGGAGGACGCTTTGCGGCAGCATCTTTTGAAGCTGGATGCAAAAAAGCCCGTAATCTACTGCGGGGATCTGAATGTGGCACATGAGGAGATTGATCTGAAGAATCCCAAGTCCAACCGGCGGAATGCGGGCTTTACCGACGAGGAACGGGGCAGGCTTACCACCCTGCTGGACAGCGGCTTTACGGATACCTTCCGGCTGCTGTATCCGGATACGGCAGGGGCCTATACCTGGTGGTCCTATATGTTCCACGCCCGGGAGAAGAACGCCGGGTGGCGCATTGACTACTTTATCGTGTCCGACCGGATTGCCCCCCTGGTGCAGGACAGCCTGATTTACAAGGATGTGCTGGGCAGCGACCACTGCCCGGTGGGCCTTCTGATTCAGGGTCTGCGTACAGAAGAATAGAGATTATACAGAGCGGCGAATTTTTTGCCGCTCTTTTTTAATTTTCCCTTAATTTTCGTGTGATTTACACAGAAAAGCTTGCAAAATGGGGGATGGGATGCTATACTGATAATACAGAGAGTCAATTGACGGTGCCGGAGTGCTTAACCGGTACTGTTCCGCAGTCCGGGGGAGGACTGCACAGCAAAAGGGAGAGGGCTTCTGCGGAATGCGGAGGCTTGCAGGAGGGCCGACATGAAAGAAAACGAAAAGCCGGTACTGGGCGTCTGTCTTGCCAAGATCCAGGATGTGACCCGTTCCGACCTGGTGCGGCGGATCTGTAATGAGGCAAAAGCCCAGGGCTGCAGAGTGCAGATTTTTAATATGTATACTGACCTGTATTGCGGCAGAAGCCGAGAGATAGGCGAAAAGAGCATACTGAACGTAATCAGGATGCAGAAGCTTTCCGCTCTGATTCTGTTGTCCCAGACGATTCTGAATCAGGAGGCGGTGGACGAGGTGGTTGACCAGGCCCGGCAGGCTGGGGTGCCGGTCATCAGCATTGACCAGCAGCATGAGGGCTGCTACAATGTGCTCTATGAATATGAGAAGCCCTTTTCCAGAGTGGTGCGTCATGTGTTCCAGGTGCACCACTGCCGCCGGGTGGCGTTTATTGCCGGATTCAAAGGGAATTCCTTTTCCGAGGCACGGGTGCAGGTGTACCGGGATGCGCTGGAGGAGTTCGGCATTCCCTTTGACCCGAAGCTGCTGAAATACGGTGACTTCTGGGAGTATCCTGCCATTGCCGCCACCAAGGAGCTTCTGGAGGATGGCATTCCGGAGGCCATCATCTGCGCCAATGACTCCATGGCCATTGCCGTGTGCGAGGTGTTGTCCCAGAAGGGTATCCGGGTGCCGGAGGATGTGATTGTCACCGGCTTTGACGGCATTGAACGGGAGCTGTATCATTCGCCTCGGCTCACCACCGCCGCCCAGGATCAGCCCCACTGCGGCAAGCTGGCAGTGGAAACCGCCATGCGGCTGATCCGGGGGGAGAAGCTTCCGCCCCAGGATTTTTATGTGCATAACGAGGTGCGGTTCTCCGAATCCTGCGGATGTAAAAAACTGGACTATCACAACAGCAACCATATGCTTATGCAGATCTACGGGGAGATGGAGGAGGCAAGGGAATTTGAGTCCTGGATCTTCAGCATGATCGCCATGCTGACGGATGGGCATACTCTGCTGGAAATGCCGGAATATCTGCAGCGCTATGTCATGGGGATGTCCGTTGTTTATATGCAGATCTGTCTGAATGCAGAGTTTCTCCGGGCATGTGACGTGGATATTTCTGCGGATACCCAGAAGGATGATATGTTTGTGCTGGCTCAGCGGGAGATGACGGATTATTTCCGCCCCCTGACCCGGTATTCCTTCCAACAGCAGATGTCCGACCCGGAAAAGGCCTACAGCTACGATTTGCCGGTGCTGTTTGTGCCCCTCCATGACCAGAGTGACGTGTTCGGCTATCTGATTGCGGTATTTGATCCGGACAGCTTCCACCACAACCGTCTGTATTCCTTTGTGATGGGCATGAACCAGGCGCTCAGTACCATCCGCAGCCAGTCCAAGCTCCGGAGTATCAACCGGATTCTTTCCGAAACCAACAAAGAGCTTGCCAATATGTATATACACGACTCCATGACCGGGCTGTTGAACCGGCGGGGGTTCTTCCAGGAGCTGGAACGCCGGCGGGCTGCATACCAGGGCAGACAGAGCTGGATTTATGTGGCGTCGGTGGATATGGACAGCCTGAAGTACATCAACGATACCTATGGCCATCAGGAAGGGGATTTCGCCATCAAGACTGTGGCGGATGCCATTTCTGCCTGTGCGGGAGAAAACGGCATCTGTGCCCGGTTCGGTGGGGACGAATATATGGCCGCCATCATTACGGAGGATCCGGAGGAGGATGGCTGCCGCAGCTTTGCACAGCGGCTGAGCAGCAGGCTGCACAGTCTGAACGAGCAGAAGCTGCGTCCCTATCAGTTCGGCGCAAGCTGTGGCACGGTGCTGGAATCCATAACAGAGGACCTGGATCTGGACCGGCTGATGAAGCTGGCAGACGATCGGATGTATTCCGAAAAGCTCCGGCGCAAGTGCGTCCGGGGAGAGCACCGGGAGCAGCGCCAATAAGGCCAAAGCCCGCAGGTGTGCTTTTTGCAGTATTGCTATCGTGACAGAAATGAACAGACCGGCAGGCCTCGAAAGAGAGCTGACGGTCTGAATTTTTTCTGGGGTATTCGTTATCTCATCATGCGGCGTTTGTTATGTGTTTTTTTGCTTAGCCTATTGACAAACAGCTGCGGGATGTGTATAATATCAAATAGACAGTTATCTATGGGAGGTGGGCAGATTGGATTTGGAGGAAAAGAAAACCGCCGTCATATTTAAGGCCCTCTGTGATGAAAACCGCATACGCATTCTCAAGCTCTTGCGTACCGGTGAAAAATGCGGTTGTCGGTTACTGGAAGAACTCAATGTAACCCAGCCTACACTGTCCCACCATATGAAAATCCTTTGTGATTCCGGTATTGTTGTCGGACGCAAAGAAGGCAAATGGATGCACTATTCGATTTCTGCCCAGGGCGCAGAATATGCAATTGCCTGTTTGAAGGCACTAGCAGCTATTGATGTGAAGGGTGAAGATCAGTCGTGTTGTGAAGAATGAAACAATCATTTTCTCGCACGACTGTTTATATCGCCACCTCATAGACATATTTCAATTTGACTATATAAAAGGAGCTTTTTATGGAAGCTATAAAAACAGCGTGGGATTTCTTTCAGCATGAAATCCTGGGTATGCACTGGCTGAATCGGTTCATCAGCACAATGCTGAATGCCTGCGGATTAGACACCACGGGTAAGATTGGCGGCAGCATTCAGTTCTTTCTCTATGACACGATCAAAATTATGGTGTTGCTCGGCGTTTTGATTTTGATGATCTCCTATATTCAAAGCTACTTTCCGCCGGAGAGAACAAAAAAGATTCTTGGCAGATTTCACGGTATTTGGGCAAATATCCTTGCCGCCCTGCTCGGAACCGTAACGCCCTTTTGTTCCTGCTCGTCCATCCCTTTGTTCATTGGCTTTACAAGTGCAGGACTACCCCTTGGCGTTACATTCTCCTTCCTGATTTCCTCTCCCATGGTTGACCTGGGAAGCCTGGTATTGCTGATGAGTATTTTCGGGTGGAAGGTAGCAGTGGTCTATGTTGTGCTTGGACTTGTCATTGCCGTTGCCGGCGGTACGCTGATTGAAAAGCTGCACCTTGAAAATCAGGTGGAGGAATTTGTCCGCAACGGGCGGTCACTGGATGTTCCGCAGGAGGAGCTGCGGTTCAAAGACCGATTGAAATATGCGTGGGAACAGGTTGCTGCCACCGCAAAAAAGGTTGCCCCCTATGTGCTTATCGGGGTAGGTATCGGAGCGATTATCCACAACTGGATTCCCGAAGCGTTTATCGTTAACGTGCTCGGCGACAACAATCCTTTTGGTGTAATTCTTGCGACAATCGCAGGGGTTCCCATGTATGCCGATATATTCGGTACCATTCCCATTGCGGAGGCTCTGCTTGCGAAAGGGGCATTGCTCGGTGTGGTGCTGTCGTTTATGATGGCGGTTACCACACTTTCTCTGCCCTCCATGATTATGCTGCGCAAGGCGGTAAAACCAAAACTGCTGGGTATCTTTATTGCGATATGTACTGTGGGTATCATCGTTGTGGGATATTTCTTCAACGTTATACAAAATGTTATATTATAAATTCTGGAGGTAATTCATGATGGCACTGTTCAATTTCGGAAAGAAAAAGGAAGAAGAAAAGAAGGCTTCCGCTTGCGCTTGTGGATGCGCTGCAAGGGGGGCGGAGAACAGCACAAGCCATTGCTGCCCTGAGGCAAAAGACGGTATTTGCTGCATCAAAGTCCTGGGTGCAGGGTGCAAATCCTGCCACGAGCAATATGAGAATGTAAAGCAGGCCGTTGAAGCAATGGGGTTGTCGGTGAAAGTGGAATATATCACCGATATGCAAAAGGTTATGGAATACGGCGTTATGCGCATGCCTGCCATTGTTGTGAATGAACAGGTTGTGTCCATGGGCAAGGTGCTGAAAGCAGCCGACGTGGAAAAATTGCTGCACAAATTCGGCTGCTGAAAGGCGGCATATTCTGTGAGTAAAGGTTGAGTTAAGATGGCGAAGAAGGTTGCATTTCTCTGCGTACACAATTCCTGCCGCAGTCAGATTGCAGAAGCGCTCGGAAAATATCTGCGGGGGGATGAATTTGATTTTTATTCCGCCGGAACGGAAACGAAGCCGCAAATCAATCAGGATGCTGTCAGGCTGATGAAGCGGCTTTACGGGATAGATATGGAGCAAACCCAATACAGCAAAACCGTTGAAGCAATTCCTGCGCCGGATATTGCAATCTCAATGGGCTGTGATGTGGGATGTCCGTACATGGGCAGAGCCTTTGATGATAACTGGGGACTTCCTGACCCAACAGGACAAAGCGATGAAGTGTTTGTGGAAGTGATAAGGCAGATCGAAGATCATATCCGGAAATTGTAAGCAGATGAAAAAGGTGTGGCGCCTTTTATCCGTGGGCGCCCCCCAGCAGATACCCTGCTCCGGCAGCAGCAGCCAGCAGCAGCAGCCACAGCACAATGCGCCCAGGAGAGCGGCGGCGCCCTGCCGGAGCAGAAGCGGCGGGATGCAGACAGTGGTGGGCCTCGGCGGTAAGCAGTGCCATGGGCACCGAGGTGAGATTGGGCTTCAGATAGAAGACGGCTTTTTCAAAATAAAGGCTTTCCGGGTTGTGGATCTCCACCACCTTGCGGTTGACCCCCTTGAGCATGAAACATTCCTCCTGCCTGGTTGTTTGGTGACAGTATGGGCTGTCTGCTGCCGCCATATACGGCAGGTAATAAAAACGTTCCCCTCCGGCTGTGGAAAACTCTGTGGAAAGAGTGGAAAAGCCCGATTCTACGTGTTGAAAATTTCGTTGAAAAGTTGGAAAACCACGCAGGTATGTCCGATTCCGGCTGTTGAAACGGGATATTACTTGGGGTAATCTTGACCGGATGGGTGGCGAAATTCCCCTGGAACAGCCGGGAAATGTCCGGAAATATACAGAAAAGGAGCAGCAAAAAACGCCCGCTGAACCGTATCAGCGGACGTTCCTGACAGGAGCAGTATGCTTATTTTTCTGCCTGTGCCTTGAGCAGATCCCGGATTTCCGTCAGAAGCTCCTGATCCTTGGTGGGCTTCGGCGGTGCCGGCGGTGCAGCCTTCTGCTTGTGGGTAATCTTGTTGACGGTCTTGACCAGAACAAATACGCAGGCCGCAGTCAGCAGGAAGACGATAATCTGCTGGATAAAGCTGCCGAAATTCAGATAGGGCTGATTACCCCAGGGGATGGTAACACCCAGGCTCTTGAAGTTGATGCCGGCCAGCACAGTGCCGATCAGCGGCATCAGCAGGTCATCAACCAGGGAGCTGACAATGGAGGTGAAGGCGCCGCCGACGATGATGCCGACTGCCATATCCAGTACATTGCCTCTGGAAATGAAATCCTTGAATTCTTTGAAAATGGAGCGGGCGCTGTCAGCAGCAGTCTTTACCTTCGGGGCAGGTGCAGGTGTCTGCGGCGCGGGTGTCTGCGGTGCCGGTGCGTTGGTTTCTGCCATAGTGAAGTCCTTCTTTCCTTTTTTATTCTGAAATCGACGGAAGCTCCGAGGATTCGACACATACATTATAGCACATTCCACTGACGATTGCACCAAATAATCCTACAAAAATTCGGCTTAAATTGACTCCAGGCTTGGTATTTCCAACGAAATTGAATGGTTCTGCCGTCCCCGCTGGAAACCGGAAATGTCAATCCGCCCGGTTTCATCCCGATGGGGCGGAAGCGGCTCCACCGGACGCAGCTCATCGGACATGGTGACCTGGGCTTTCCGCCGGGCGGGCTGGTTGTTGAATTCGTCAGAGCCGGACGCCTCTTTCATCCGTACATGGCTGGCAGCCTGTACATGGGCCTGGAGCTGTTCCGGATCCGCATGTCCCGCCCCCTGCATGGTGGAGTGTCTGCCGAAGGGGTTTGCGTTGGGGGCAAGCTGTGCGCCGTCCGCCGCAGGGGCACTGCCCATCCGGGTGTTGTGGTGTACCGGATTGGGCTCGATGGGCGCCAGAGCCCGGGTCTGGGCGGCGGTAACCTCGTTCATCTGTGCCGGCTTGCGCTTCGGGCGAAGATCGGCAAAGAAATCCTCCGGTGAAAGGGGCTTTGCAGGAGGGACGGGCTTAGGGGCAGGGGAGGGCGGCACCTGGGGCTGCTGGGTAGGTTTCGGCTCTGCCGGTTCAGACAGATCATGCCCGCAGCAAACACAAAAGCGGCTCTTTCTCGGTACGGTATCTCCGCAGTTCGGACATTTCATGCAAATCCCCCCATCTGCGCCCTTATGCGTTCGGACGCATGTGCTTTTACACGTTTAGTGTAACATATCTATGGGCAGAACGCAATGGTTTTCATACAGTTTCATCTGAAAACACATAACATGTTATGAATTTTTGTGCAATACATACAAATCATCAAAAAACTATCCCCTTTTTGCCCGGGATGTGGTATAATAAGAAATAACATGCGTGTACAATATGCGCAAAACAGGCAGTGAAGCTGTGAAAGGAGTAAGTGGCAACGCCACAGATCAATATGGACGCATACACAGGAACAAATGCCAAGGAGCTGCGGAAGTCCCCGAAGGGGTTTATCACCCTGGTGCTGAGCATGGTAGTGGTACTGGGCGCAGCATACGGACTGACGAAAATTCACAATTCCTTTGCAGACATCAAAGGCCAGGGCGGAGCGGACAGCCAGGTGGTGGTAACCACCCCCACCGCCTCCCCAAATGATCCCAACGCCGTGATTTACGGCAGCGAAACCATCTCCAACAGCAATGTGAACATGGGAGATCTGATTCTGGTCAACAACGATGTGAAGTATACGGACGGGCTGGACACGGACGAGCTGGTCAGCATATACGACAACAAGAACGACGCCTATTATGTCAGCTCCATCGAGCTGCAGCTGCGCAAGCGGTGCGTGGTTGCCTGGAACAAGCTGATGAACGATTTCCGGGCTGCCACCGGGCTGGATAATATCCAGGTTGTCACTGGTTATCGGACGGCGGAGATGCAGAAGGAGCTGTACGACAAGAACAAGGCCTCCGGCAACGTATCCAAGCCGGGCTATTCCGAGCATCAGACCGGACTTGCGCTGAATGTGAACCTGTATTACAGCAAATATTCCGAGGATTTCACCGGAGACGGGGAGTATGCCTGGGTGGATCAGCACTGTGCGGAGTATGGGTTCATCCTCCGGTATCCCGAGTCCAAGGAATCGGAAACCGGCATCGGGGCGGAAAGCGGTCACTACCGGTATGTGGGGATTCCCCACGCCACCTACATGACGGAGCAGAAGCTCTGCCTGGAGGAATACATCCGGCAGCTGTACAATTACACCTATGAGGGGGATCACCTGAAGATCAGTGCAGCCAACGGCAAGCAGTATGAGGTTTACACCGTGCCGGCGAATCTGACGGATACTTTCACCTCCGTGCCGGTTCCGGCGGATCTGGACTATACCATTTCCGGCAACAACCAGGACGCATTCATTGTCACGGTGGAGCTGAAGGATGCTCCGGCAGAAGCATCCACGGAGAATGTCACAGAGCCGGAGGATACTACTGACACAGCAGATACCCCGGAGGAATGATACAGGGCAAAACGAAAGCGTGATGCGGGAAGCATCACGCTTTTTCTGTTTCATAGGGTGCCGCCGCCTTTTGCAGCCGTACATCCACCATAGCCTCGATCAGAACCCCCTCCGGGGTGTATTCCTCGGAAAACAGCTTGCCGCTGCTGCGGATGTCGTTCAGCAGTCCCCCCTGGGAAAAGGGGAGCAGCAGCCGCATGCGCTTTGCCGGATCCGGCAGGGCCTTTGCCAGAGCGTCCAGAAGCTGGTCAATGCCCTGATTTTCCTTGGCGGAGATCAGCACCGCATTCCGGGTCTCCGGGGCGAATGCCAGTGCCGGCGGCAGCAGGTCGCATTTGTTGAACACGGTAACCACCGGGATCCCGTCACAGCCCAGCTCCGACAGCAGATCCAACGTCACCTGGGCCTGTTCTTCGCAGTTTTCCGCAGAGGCGTCGCAGATATGCAGAATCACGTCCGCATTGGCAGCCTCCTCCAGGGTGGATTTAAAGGCCTCCACCAGGTGGTGGGGCAGCCGCCGGATCAGTCCCACCGTATCCACCAGCATGAGGCTTCTGCCGTCCGGCAGCTCGATTGCACGGGAGGTGGTTTCCAATGTGGCAAACAGCTTGTTTTCCGCCAGCACCCCGGCGTCCGTCAGCAGATTCAGCAGCGTGGACTTCCCCACGTTGGTATAGCCCACAATGGCGCACACCAGCACCCCGTCCTTTTTCCGGCGGCTTCTGGCGTAGGTGCGGCGCTTTTCGATTTCCTTCAGCTCCGCCGACAGGTTGGAGATCCGGGTGCGGATATGCCGCTTGTCGGTTTCCAGCTTGGTTTCGCCGGGGCCTCTGGTGCCGATACCGCCGCCCAGCCGGGACAGCTGGATGCCCATACCCGCCAGCCGGGGCAGCCGGTACCGCTGCTGGGCAAGCTCCACCTGGAGCCGCCCCTCATGGGTGGTGGCACGCTGGGCGAAAATATCCAGGATCAGCATCGTCCGGTCGATGGTGTGCACGCCGCAGGCGTCCTCGATGTTCCGGATCTGGGTGGCGGTCAGCTCATGGTCAAAGATGATCTGGTCAATCTCTCCGGACTGGCACAGCTGGGCCATTTCCTCCAGCCGGCCCGGCCCGATGCAGGTGGCGCTGTCAAAGGCAGGCCGCTTCTGGATCATCCGGGCGGCAGTATCCGCCCCGGCAGTGTCCGCCAGCTCCTCCAGCTCATCCAGGGACTGCTCTGCGTCATACTCTCCCGTATCCACCGCAGCCAGCAGCACCCGGGGGCGTTTTGCTTCCGTTTCGATCATGAATCAGGCTCCTTCGGTAATGATGGTTTCCAGCGCCAGCTCCATCATGGCGGTAAAGCTCTCCTGCCGTTCCTGGGGGCTGGTGGATGCCCCGGTCAGCGGCAGATCCGACACGGTGGCGATGCAAAGCGCCTGTTTTCCCGCCCGGGCGGCGTTCATATACAAAGCGGCAGCCTCCATTTCCACAGCCAGCACGTTCATTTTCTGCCACTGGGCGGTGGAATTTGCATCGTCGTAGAAGGTATCGCTGGACAGCAGGTTGCCCACATGGAAGGAAAGCCCCAGCCGCCGTCCCTGCTGTGCGGCAGCCTCCAGCAGGGCGAAATCCCCGATGGGGGCATAGGTGCCGGGGAGGCCGTACTGGTTTGCATAGCTGCTGTTGGTGCATGCTCCCTGCCCCAATACAATATCCCGCAGCTGCACCTGGGGGGAGATGCCTCCTGCGGTGCCTACCCGGATAATTTTCTGCACGTTGTAGTGGTGGAACAGCTCATAGGAGTAGATGCCGATGGAGGGCATCCCCATGCCGCTGCCCTGGACGGATACGGGAACCCCCTTGTAGGTGCCCGTAAAGCCCAGCATATTGCGCACCCGGTTGTAGCACACCGGGTTTTCCAGGTAATGCTCCGCAATGAACTGTGCCCGCAGGGGGTCGCCGGGCATCAGCACCCGGGGTGCGATCTGACCGGGTTCTGCCTGATTGTGGGGTGTAGCCATAGTTATTCCTCCTGTTCCCGGGCGGGAGTGCCCGTATAGCGGTAGCTTGCAAAGTCAAAGTGTACCAGCTTCATGATGAACCGGGACATTTCCGCGGTTTCCGTCAATACCCGCATAATGGTTTCCTGATCCAGCCGCAGCAGGAAGTCTGCCGGGTACCTGGCCTCAATGTAGAACCGGTTCAGCATGGAAGCCCGATCCAGCCACTGGCCGAAGTGGGGATCCTCCTGCATGGCCTGCTTGCACAGCCAGGGCAGGTTGTGTCCGTCGTAAAGTCGGTGCCGCCGGTAAAGCAGATAGCCCTTGATTGCCTTTTCAATGGCCTGCTGGCAGTGGAATGCCACCGTGTTGTAGCACAGGGGCTGCTCCATCAGCTCGTTTGCCGCCAGCAGATCGATGTGGGCATAATACAGCCAGTCGAAATACCGCTTGCTGTCGTTGTCCCGATACCCCCGGCTCATCCCAGCACGCTCCCGTTCTGTGCGATCTTCCAGGCAAAGGTGCGCTGGTCGGCGCAAAGGGTGTTCCACTCGCTTTCCCGGTACAGCACCAGGTCAAAGGGGTAGTCGCAGTCCACCTGGGCGTACAGGGCGCATTCCAGCTCGGAGATGCTCTCCACCCTGTCGGAGACCACCAGCGCCAGCTTGAAGCTGACAAGCTCCCCGGCGGTATTCTCCTTCCGGCTTACCAGATAGATGCGTTTGGGGGAACAGAGCTCCCCGATGGCGGCTGCAACCGCCTGAATTTCCGGATGCATAGACAGCACTCCTTTCATGCTTATGGCAGCACCGTGCAGAGCCGTTAGGCGTGCTTTGTGCGGTGTTGCCTTATATAAATCGTTCGAAATAGACCATCACGCTGATGATAAGAAACAGCAGGGATATAGCCAGCCCGGAAAGCAGCACCTTCCACTTTGGCGTTAGCATATAGGTAGCCTGCCGCCGGGTCAGGGCTTCCGGCATAAAGGCGACCTGCTTGCCGATGGGGATAAAGGGCCGTGAGCCGTCTGCCTGGGCCACCGGCAGAGCATGCTCGGAGCCGTCCCGGAGCCGGATTATGACGGTGATGCCGTCATTGGCAATGACCGTGCCCTCCTGGACCAGAACCAGCAGGGCAATCGTAAAGCCCAGTGCAAATATCCCCAGCAGCCCCCAGAAGATCACGGCGATCATGTGACTACCTCCCCGTCGATCATGACCCACTCCGGCTCCGTGAGAAAATTCAGCGGATCCTCCCGGTAGCACTGCAGGTCAGCGTCCTTGCCGGGAGTGATGCTGCCCACCCGGTCATCGATGCCCGCAAGCCTTGCCGCCCCCAGGGTAATGGCATACAGGGCGGCATCGTAGGGCAGCCCTCCCTTGACGGCTGCTGCCGCAGACAGGGGCAGATACTGGAGGGGCACCTCCGGATGGTCCGTACAGATGGCGATGGGTACCCCGTTCCGGTGCAGCTCGGCGCCGTTTTTCAGCTCCGCATGGACAAGCTCCGGCTTGCACCGGTCACACAGCAGGGGACCGATGATGACACCGGTTTTCTCCGGCGCCAGCAGGTCGGCGATCAGATGCCCCTCGGTGCCGTGAACCAGCACCGGATCCAGACCGAACTCTCTGGCAATTCGCAGAGCGGTGAACATATCGTCCGCCCGGTGACAGTGGAAAAACGCCTTGCATTCTCCCCGGAGCAGGGGCAGCAGCGCCTCGTGCTTGGCGTCAAACTCCGGTGCGTCCAGATTTTCCGGATCCGCCTCGTGGGCGGCAAGGTCGGAGCGGTACCGGCGGGCAGCCGCCAGCCCCTCCCGGATCAGGGCGGCGGTGGCCATCCGGGTCACCGGGGTCTCGTCCCGGTCATTGTATACGGATTTGGGGTTCTCCCCCAGAGCGAATTTCACCCCGGCGGTGCGGATCAGCATGGAATCCACCCGGCGGCCGGCGGTTTTGATGGCGGCAATCTGTCCCCCGCAGGCATTGGCGCTGCCCGGGGAGCTGAGCACCGCAGTGATGCCCCGCTGGCGCGCCTCTGCAAAGCAGCGATCCATAGGGTTGATGCCGTCAATGGCACGGAGCTGGGGGGTAAAGGGGTCGCTGGCCTCGTTGCAGTCGTCTCCCTCAAAGCCGATGCCGTTTTCGATGATGCCCAGGTGGGTATGGGCGTCCACAAAGCCCGGCAGCAGCATAGCCCCTGCCAGATCCCTGTCTTCCGGGGCGGGGACGATTTCCCCCTCCCCCATATCCGTGATCTTTCCGTTCTCCACGGACACCCAGCCGTTTTCGATAGGGGCACGGTCCATGGGATAAATATGTGCATGATACAGCTTCATCTGATCCGAATCCTTTCTGCAATCTGCTCCGGGGTGTCATGAGGCAGCACCGGGATCACCAGATCCGCATGGTCGTGGTACCGGGCATACCGGAGCCGGTACAGCCGCAGCAGATCCTTCCGGCTGCTGGAGGAGGCGATGGGCCGGTTGGGGTCGTTGTGGATTCGCTTATAGCACAGGGAGAAGGGCACATTCAGCAGTACGATCTTTCCGAAGCAGCGGGCGAGCCGGGCGTTTGCCTCAAACACCAGTGCGCCGCCGCCGCAGGCGATTACCGATCCCCGCTGGGCATGGCTCACCTCCCGCAGCACCTCCCGTTCCGTGCTGCGGAAAAAGGTTTCCCCCTTCTGCTGGAAAATGTCCGTAATCCGCATGCCCACCTTGGCTTCGATCAGACTGTCCAGGTCAATGAAGGGGCAGTGGAGCTGCTCCGACAGCGCTCTGCCCACCGTGGATTTTCCGCAGCCCATAAAGCCGCAGAGATAAATATTGTCCGTCATACCTTTTCCTCCCGCCGGGCAAGCTGTTCCTGAGCCTGCCGGGTCAATGCTGAAAGCGCCTCCTGGGAAAACTGTGCGCCGTACCAGATTTCCTGGGCGCATGCCGCCTGCTGTACCAGCATGTCCATGCCCCCAACTGTGGGGATGCCTGCATCTTCTGCAATCTGCATCAGCCGGGTTCGGGCAGGGTTGTAGATGGCGTCAAACACGGCGCCGCACCGGCGGATTACTTCCTCCGGCACAGGACAACCCTCCGTATGGGGGAACATGCCCACCGGTGTGGAGTTCAGCAGCAGGTCAAAGCTGCCGGAGATATGTTCCAGATCCGTAAGCCGGATCCCTGCGCCGGGGTATGCTTCCGTCAGATGCGCCGCCAGGGCAGCAAGCTCCGGCTTCTGGGGATTCCGCACGGCGATGGTCAGCTCCGCCCCTGCCATGGCGGCCTCCGTTGCCATCATCCTGCCGGCGCCGCCGCAGCCCAGCAGCAGCACCCTGCCGCCCAGGGAAAAATCCCGGACTGCATGGAGAAAGCCGGTGCAGTCCGTATTGTAGCCGGTTAGGGTGCCGTCCGGCTCCCGGCGGACGCAGTTCACCGCCCCGTAGCGTGCTGCGGATGGGTCCAGCCTGTCCAGCAGGGGGATAATCCGTTCCTTATAGGGTATGGTTACGTTCCAGCCCCGGTAGCCGGTCATGGCAGCCACCTGCTGCTCCATGGTTTCCGGAGCAAGCTCCAGCAGCCGGTAGTCCCCTTCCCTGCCGGACAGGGCAAAGAGGGCGCTGTGCAGGAAGGGGGACATGGAGTGCCCCAGGGGATAGCCGATCAGTCCGTATGCTTCAGGCATGTTGCAGCTTCCTCCAGTGAATCCGGGTCGGTAACGGTGTACATGCGGACATCCTTCAGGGTCTGCTTCACAAAGGAGGTCAGCACCTTCTTGGGGCCAAGCTCAATATAGGTGTCAAAGCCGGCTGCATGCAGGTTTTCTAGCTCCTGGGCAAAGCGCACCGGGCTGACGCAGTGCTTTGCACAGTACTGTGCCATATCCGTGCCCTCCGCCAGAGGCTCTCCCGTCAGGTTGGTGTAGAAGGGCACTGTGGGAGCCGCAAAGGGGATGGCCGTGAATTCTGCGGCGATGCTGTCCGCTGCCGGCTGCATCAGCTTGCTGTGGAAGGCGGCTGCCACTGCCAGAGGAACAGCCCTTGCCTTTTCCTCGGTGCATGCCTTTGCGGCAGCGTCCACCGCCTGCCGCTCTCCGGCGATCACCGTCTGGGCCGGGGAGTTGAAGTTCACCGGTACCACATAGCCCGGAGTCTGCGCACAGATCTCTGCGATACGTGCCGGAGCCATCCGCAGAATGGCATACATGCCGCTGTCCTGGGACTTTGCCGCTTCATCCATGGCCTGTGCCCGGATTTTCAGCGCCCGGAAGCCGTTTTCCGGCGTCAGCATGCCGCAGGCAGTCATGGCGGCGTATTCCCCCAGAGAGTGGCCGCAGACGCCGGCGTATGGGATGCCCCGTGCCTTCAGCGCCTCCAGGCAGATCAGCTCCGTGGCGTAAATGGCGGGCTGGGCATTGCAGGTCTGCGCCAGGGTTTCCTCATCCCCCTCCAGACACAGCTTTTTCAGGTCAAAGCCCAGAATATCGCTGCCTGCTTCATAAATGGCTGCGGCGGCAGGCAGGGAAGCTGCAAGCTCTGCGCCCATGCCGGGGAACTGGCTGCCCTGACCGGTGAAAAGTAATACGTTCATACGATGTGCCTCCTGTTTGTGATGTGCGCTGCATTGTTGGATGTTCACAATATCGGGCTGAATAATCCGAGAAATACCGTTGATTTTTACGAATTTGTATAAGCCGTCTGAAATTTGTCAATCCTGTCTTGCAATTGCGCCGAAAATGGATTAAAATAGTCTTGAAAAATAGTTAATCAGGTAAAGTATTTTTTCTTTTCTATAGTATACCACAAACAAGATGAAAACACAACAGGGAGGAGTGGTTTTTTTGACCGGAATCCGTATTGCCGGAACGGGGCGGTATGTTCCCCCGCTGACGGCGGATAACAACGACTTTGCCGCCTTTCTGGATACCAACGATGAATGGATCCGCAGCCGTACAGGCATTGTCACCCGGCATATTTCCGACGGGGAGCCCAGCTGGCATATGGGGCTGGAGGCCTCCCGGCAGGCACTGGAGGCGGCAGGGATTGCCCCGGAGCAGCTGGGACTGATTATTGACACCACCATTACCCCGGACTATTCAACCCCCGCCACCGCATGCGTTATCCAGCGGGAGCTGGGGGCGGTGAACGCTATGGCGTTTGATGTGAATTCCGCCTGCACAGGCTTTGTCTGCGGGCTGGATATGGCGGCACGGTACCTGGCTACGGATCCGGCGCTGTCCTATGTTCTGGTGGTATCCAACGAGAACCTGTCCCGGGTCGTGGACTATACGGACCGTTCCTCCTGCATCCTCTTCGGAGACGGCGCAGGTGCCTGTGTGCTGGAACGGAGGCAGGGGCTGTACAGCGCCTATATGGCGGCGGACGGCACCGGTGCCTCAAGTCTCTACGCCAACGGCAACCGGCGTACCTGTCGCTTTGCCACCGGGGAGCATACCTATCCGGAGGATACGGATCCCCGGGGGGATTGTCTCCGGCAGGACGGAAAGGCAGTATACCGCTTTGCCACTGAGGCGATGCCCAGGGCGGTGCAGCAGGTGCTGGATCAGGCAGGGCTGGGGACGGAGGATATCGACCTGCTGATTCCCCACCAGGCGAATCTGCGGATTATTGAAACCGCAGCAAAGAAGCTGAAATTCCCCATGGATAAGATTATGGTGAATCTGGAAAAATACGGCAACACCTCCAGCGCTTCCATTCCCATTGCGCTGGACGAGGCTGTCCGCAGCGGCAGACTCCGCCGGGGCCAACGGGTATGCCTGGTGGGCTTTGGTGCAGGGCTGACCCTGGGTGCGGTGCTGTTTGAATATTAAGGAGGGTGGATTCCGATGAAAACCAGAATTACAGAGCTTTTGGGGGTAAAATACCCCCTGCTGCAGGGCGGCATGGCGTGGATTGCGGACAGCCGGCTGGCGGCGGCAGTATCCAACGCCGGCGGCGTAGGACTCATTGCCGGGGGCGCAGCTCCCGTGGACTATATCCGGGAGCAGGTGCGGCAGGCAAAGGAACTGACGGACAAGCCCTTCGGCGTAAATATTATGCTGATGAGCCCCAATACGGCGGATCTTGCCCAGCTGGTCATTGACGAAAAGGTACCGGTGGTCACCACCGGCGCAGGCAGCCCCGGACGGTACATTGCCGCCTGGAAGGAAGCGGGCATCAAGGTCATTCCCGTAATTCCCACCGTGGCGCTGGCAAAGCGCATGGAGCAGGCAGGGGCGGATGCTGTGATTGCAGAGGGAACGGAATCCGGCGGTCATATCGGAGAGATCACCACCATGTGCCTGGTGCCCCAGGTGGCGGACGCAGTGCAGATTCCGGTAATTGCTGCGGGGGGCATTGCAGACGGCAGAGGCGTGGCTGCTGCCTTTATGCTGGGCGCCGAGGGGGTACAGCTGGGTACCCGGTTCCTGGCCTCCGAAGAGTGCAATATTCACGAAACCTACCGGAAGCTGGTGCTTTCCGCAAAGGATACGGACAGCATTGTCACCGGCCGGTTTACCGGGCATCCCTGCCGGGGCATCAAGACCAGGTTCTCCCGGGGACTGCTGAAATTCGAGCAGAACGGAGGCACCCCGGAGGAGTTCGAGCGCATGACCGTGGGAGCACTGCGGAAGGCGGTGCAGGACGGCAATGTGGAGGAGGGCTCCTTCCTGTGCGGTGCCATTGCAGGCATGATTCATGAAGTAAAGCCCTGCAAGGAGATCGTGGAGGACATCTTTGCCCAGGCGGAGCAGCTGCTGGGCGGCACTGCCGTAGGCAGGGAGGTGGAAGCATGATTGCACTGGTAACAGGGGCATCCCAGGGAATCGGGGCAGCCGTTGCCCTGCGGCTTGCCAAAGAGGGCTATACCGTGGCGGTGCATTCCTCCAACCGGGAGGAGAGCCGCCAGAAGGCGGAGCAGGTGGCACAGCAGTGCCGGGAGCTTGGAGCGGAGGCTGCATGCTTTGCGGCGGACGTGTCCGACTATGCCCAGTGCGACAAGCTCATCAAGGACGTCAAGGCAGCCTACGGCAGGCTGGACGTGCTGGTGAACAATGCGGGCATCACCCGGGACAATCTGCTTCTGCGCATGAGCGAGGAGCAGTATGACGCCGTAATTGCCAGCAACCAGAAAAGCGTGTTCATGCTCATGAAGCTGGCAGGGAGCGTTATGCTCCGGCAGAAGTCCGGCCGGATCATCAACATGGCGTCGGTGGCAGGGCTTTACGGCAATCAGGGCCAGGTCAACTACAGCGCCTCCAAGGCGGCGGTAATCGCCATGACCAAGTCTGCGGCAAAGGAGCTGGGGGCACGGGGCATTACGGTGAACGCAGTGGCACCGGGCTTTATCGAAACCCCCATGACCGACAGCATGACCGACGCACAGAAGGAATCGATTTTGTCCCGCATCACCCTGGGACGCACCGGCAAGCCGGAGGATGTGGCGGCTGCGGTTGCATTCCTTGCAGGAGAAGGCGGCAGCTATATTACCGGACAGGTACTGGAAGTGTCCGGCGGCATTGTGATGTAAGAGAAAGGAGTATATATGCAGAAAGTCGTAATTACCGGCATGGGGGCCGTGACCCCCTTCGGCACCGGAGTCAAGCCCCTGTGGGATGGGGTTGTGGAAAACCGGCTGGCGATTACCCCGATTGATGCTTTTGACCCTTCCCGGCTCAGCGTGCATTTCGCCGGACAGGTTCATGATTTTGACCCCTCCGGCTATCTGGACAAGAAGGATGCCCGGACGATGGAGCGATTCACCCAGTTTGCAGTGGTTTCCGCTCTGGAGGCTCTGCGGGACAGCGGCTATGACATTGCTGCAGCAGACCCCTACCGGGCAGGCTGTATTTTCGGCGTGGGCGTAGGCGGCATCGGCCTGACCGAGCAGGAATACACCCACTTCCGGGACGGGGGCGTAAGCAAGATTTCCGCCCGGTATGTTCCCATGATGATCGCCAATATGGCGGCGGGCACGGTTGCCATGAAAACCGGCTTTAAGGGGGCAAATTTCGCCACCGTCACCGCCTGTGCATCCTCTACCCACGCCATCGGAGAGGCCTTCCGCAAGATCAAGGACGGCTATCTGGACTGCTGCCTGTGCGGCGGCTCCGAGAGTGCCATTACCGAATTTACCATCGCCGGCTTCCAGAATATGCGGGCGCTGACGAAAACAGAGGAGCTTGCAAAGGCATCCATTCCCTTCGATAAGGAGCGCAGCGGCTTTGTCATCGGCGAGGGCGCCGGTGCGCTGATGCTGGAGTCCTATGATTCCGCAAAGGCACGGGGCGCAAAGATCTATGCAGAGGTATGCGGCTACGGGGCAACCTGTGACGCCTATCACCAGACCGCACCTTCTCCGGACGGGGCGGCAGCGGCCATGGCAATGCGTCTGGCATACGAAGAAGGGGGCCTTGGGGCGGAGGACATTGATTACGTCAACGCCCACGGCACCTCCACCGGCCTGAACGACGCCAGCGAGACCGCAGCCATCAAGGCTGCCTTCGGTGAACATGCCTACAAGCTGAAGGTAAACTCCACCAAGTCCATGATCGGGCATCTGCTGGGGGGCGCCGGTGCGGTGGAAGCCATCGTCACGGCAAAATCCGTTGAGACCGGGCTGATTCACCGGACCGTGGGCTACACCACTCCGGATCCGGAATGCGACCTGGATTACTGCGGCAGCGGCAATGTGACCGGGACTGTCCGGGCAGCTCTCACCAACAATCTGGGCTTCGGCGGACACAATGCATGCCTGTGCATCCGGCAGGTGTAACAGCTTTGGGAGGATATGAATATGGAAAAACTATTCGGACAGTATGATCCGGAGCTGCTGGAGCGGCTTGCCCGGATTGTGCGGGATAATGAGCTGGGGGAGCTGACCCTGGAGGACGGGGACAAGCGGCTGACCCTCAAGGGGAAAAAGCTGATGCCTCCGCCGGCGGGAATGCCCCCCATGGCTTGCCCGCCTGTCAGCGCACCTGCCCTCCAGGAACCGGCGCAGGCTGCACCGGCTGCCGCATCCGGCACCTGGGTAAAGGCACCTCTGGTGGGCACCTACTACGCAGCGCCCTCTCCGGAGAGCGAGCCCTTTGTCACTGTGGGAAAGCAGGTTAAAAAGGGCGATGTGCTGATGATTATTGAGTCCATGAAGCTGATGAACGAGGTGCTCTGCGAGCAGGAGGGCACTGTGACAGAGATTTTGGTACAGAACGGGGATGCGGTGGAATTTGACCAGCCCATCCTGCGGATAGAATAGGAGCGGCATATGGCAGTACTGATGGACCGGGCGCAGATCATGGAGCTGATTCCCCACCGGGACCCCTTTCTGCTGATCGACGAGATCAACGAAATGGAGCCGGGTGTGCGCTGTGTGGCAACCAAGTATATTACCCCGGAGGAGTTCTGGTTCAAGGGGCATTTTCCCGGCATGCCGGTAACGCCGGGGGTGCTGCTGGTGGAAATGATGGCCCAGGCCGGGGCGGCAGCCATGCTGACCCTGCCCCAGAACAAGGGGAAGATCGGTATGTTTTCCGGCATCGAGAAGGCAAAATTCCGCCGGCAGGTTCTGCCGGGGGATACCCTGCGGCTGGAGGTTTCCATTGTGAAGAACCTGGGCCGCATCGGCGTGGGCGAGGGCACGGCTTATGTGGGGGATGAGGTAGCAGCCTCTGCGCTGATTAAGTTCGTGCTGGTACCGCCCCAGAACCAGGAGTGAGGAGAAGCATGCTGAAAAAGGTTTTGATCGCCAACCGGGGCGAAATTGCAGTGCGGATTATCCGTGCCTGCCGGGAGCTGGGAATCCGCTGTGTGGCGGTATATTCCACCGCAGACCGGCACGCCCTGCATGTGCAGCTGGCGGATGAGGCCGTGTGCATCGGCAAGCCTGCCGCCCGGGACAGCTACCTGAAGGCGGACGCCCTGCTGACCGCTGCAAAGCTCACCGGCTGTGATGCTGTGCATCCGGGCTTCGGCTTTTTGTCGGAGGATGCGGACTTTGCCCGGCAGTGCCGGGAAGCGGGGCTGATCTTCGTGGGGCCCTCTCCGGAGGCCATCACCCTGCTGGGGGACAAGGCCCGGGCAAAGCAGACCATGCAGGAGGCAGGAGTTCCGGTGGTGCCCGGCTCTGACGGGATTGTCACCAGCCCGGAGCAGGCACGGGAAATCGCCGCAAGAATCGGCTATCCCCTGCTCATCAAGGCTTCCGCCGGCGGCGGCGGCAGGGGCATCCGGCCGGTGTACCGGCAGGAAGAGCTGGAAAGCCAGATGCGCACCGCCTCGGAGGAGGCTGCCTCCTGCTTCGGCTGTGCGGACGTGTATATGGAGCGGCTCCTGCTGCATCCCAGACATGTGGAGGTGCAGATCCTGGCGGATTCCCAGGGCAATGTGGTGCATCTGGGAGAGCGGGACTGCAGCATGCAGCGGCGGAAGCAGAAGCTCATGGAGGAAAGCCCCTGCGCTGTGCTTTCTCCCGCTCTGCGGCAGCAGATGGGGGAGGCTGCGGTTCGGGCGGCAAAGCAGTGCGGCTTTACCAATGCGGGTACGGTGGAGTTTCTCACCGATGGGAAGGAATTTTTCTTCATGGAAATGAATACCCGGATTCAGGTGGAGCATCCTGTAACCGAGGCGGTAACCGGCATCGACCTGGTGCAGGCTCAGCTGCAGATTGCCGCCGGGGAGCCTCTGGGCTTCTCCCAGTCGGATGTGCAGATACAGGGACACGCCATTGAGTGCCGGATTCTGGCGGAGAATCCGGCGGAGAATTTCCGCCCCTGTCCCGGAACCATCCAGGGGCTGTATATGCCCGGAGGGCCGGGGGTCCGGGTGGATTCCGCCATCTATCAGGGCTGCGAGATCCCGCCCTTTTATGATTCCATGCTGGCAAAGCTCATCGTCCATGCCCCCACCCGGGAGCAGGCCATTGCCAAGATGAACTGGGCGCTGGCGGAATTTCTGGTGGATGGGGTGGACACCAACATCGACATGCAGCTGGAGCTGATCCGCAGCGATGCATTCCGCAGCGGAACCTATGACACGGGCTATCTGGCAGAGCAGGAGAAGAAGGGTGGTGACGGCAATGCTTGAGGATTTGTTTGCCCAGGTGCGTAGCCGCCTGTCCGATGAACCAAAACGGCCGCCGGAGGAAACCTATAAGTGCCCCCGGTGCAGCACAGTCAGCCCCCTGTCCGCCTTTGAGGCGGCGGATCACGTCTGTCCCCACTGTAATTTCCATGACCGGCTGGATGCCCGTTCCCGGCTTGCCCTGACCCTGGATCCGGACAGCTTTACCGAGTCGGATGCCCATATGCGCAGCTGCAACCCCATCAACTTTCCGGGCTATGAGAAAAAGCAGATGGTGCTCCGGGCAAATACCGGGCTGACGGATGCGCTGGTGACCGGAGACGGCACCATCGGGGGCATTCCCGTTACCGTGGCGGTGATGGATCCCCGGTATATGATGGGCAGCATGGGCAGCGTGGTGGGAGAAAAGCTCACCCGTGCCTTTGAGCATGCTACCGAACAGGGGCTGCCAGTGATTGTGTTTACCGCCTCCGGCGGCGCCAGAATGCAGGAGGGGATGGTTTCCCTGATGCAGATGGCAAAAACCTCCGGCGCCGTGGCACGGCACAGTGCTGCGGGCCTGCTGTACATCACCGTGCTGACGGATCCCACCACCGGCGGCGTCACCGCATCCTTTGCCTCTTTGGGAGATATTATCCTGGCGGAGCCAAAGGTGCTCATCGGCTTTGCAGGACGGCGGGTCATTGAGAATACCATCCGTCAGCGGCTGCCGGAGGGTTTTCAGCTGGCAGAGCATATGCTGGAGCAGGGCTTTGTGGACGCTATCGTGCCCCGGCGGCATATGCGCCGGACCCTGGAGCAGCTGCTGCGGCTCCACGGCTACGGGGAGGTGAAGGCATGAACGAACGGACTGCGTGGGAGCGCTTACAGCTGATCCGCAATCCGGCACGGCCCACGGTGCGGGACTATATTCCCCGGATCTTTACGGAGTTTCTGGAGCTCCACGGAGACCGGCTGTTCGGAGACGACGGTGCTCTGCTTGGGGGCATCGGCAGACTGGACGGCACTCCGGTAACGGTGCTTGCTCAGGTCAAGGGCAGGGATCTTGCAGAGAACAAGGCGGCGAATTTCGCCATGCCCCATCCGGAGGGCTACCGGAAGGCGCTGCGGCTTGCAAAGCAGGCGGAGAAATTTCACCGGCCTGTGATCTGTCTGATTGATACTCCCGGCGCCTTCTGCGGCATTGATGCGGAAAACCGGGGACAGGGCGAGGCCATTGCCCGGAACCTGGCGGAATTCATGCAGCTGCGTACCCCGGTGGTATCCGTGGTGCTGGGAGAGGGGGGCAGCGGCGGTGCCCTGGCCCTTGGGGTGTGCGACACCCTGGGGATGCTGGAAAACGCCCTGTATTCCGTCATCTCTCCCCGGGGCTTTGCCAGCATCCTCTGGAAGGACGGCAGCCGGGAGAAGGACGCCTGTGAGCTTCTGCATATGACAGCGGAGGATATGCTGTCCCTGGGGGTGGCGGAGGCCATTATTCCGGAGCCTCCCGGGGGTGCACACAACGATATAGACAAAATATCGTCGGAGCTGCACGAATTTTTGTCCACAAAAATGCAAGAAAATTTGCGAAAAGATATTGACGTTTTGCTGGAAGAACGCTATACTAAGTTTAGAAAAATCGGCGCCTTCCGGGAATGACCGGGGCGCGGGTTGATATACGCCGCTGAACGGCGTGAAAATTTATTTTTGGAGGAAACACTATGACATTTGATAAGCTGAAGGCGATTATTGTGGAGCAGTTCGATGTAGACGAGTCACTCGTTACACCGGAAGCAGACATGCAGGAGGATCTGGGTGTAGATTCTCTGGACGTTGTGGATCTGATTGTCATCATCTCTGAGGAGTTCGACATCGAGATCCCGGACGAGGTTGTGGACAATATCAAGACCGTAGGCGACATCGTTGCTTATATCGACAGCCAGCAGCAGGCTGACTGAGTACAGCATCCAACGGGCAGCGGAGCTCCGCTGCCCGCTTTTTGCAAAGAGACACAGAAAAAGCCGCTCCGTATTCAGCATACGGAGCGGCTTGCTTTGTATCCGGTTCAGTCTGCCATCAGGCGGACCATAACCGCCTTCTGGGCGTGGAGCCGGTTTTCCGCCTCCTCGAAGATCTCCTTGGCGTGAGCCTCGAACACCTTGGCGGTGATCTCCTCCTCCCGGTGTGCCGGCAGGCAATGCATCACCATAGCGTCCGGCTTGGCGGTTTCCATAATGGTGTCGTTGATCTGATAGCCTGCAAAGGCAATCCGGCGCTTTGCGATTTCTCCCTCCTGACCCATGGATGCCCATACGTCCGTCAGCAGGATATCTGCGTCCTTTGCGGCCTCAACGGGAACATCGGTGATGGAGAAGCCCGGATCCTGCTGGGCAAATTCCATAACCATGGGATCCGGCCGGTAGCCCTCCGGGCAGGCAACGGAAACCTGCATGCCCACCTTCAGACCGCCTACAATCAGGGAGTTCGCCATGTTGTTGCCGTCCCCGATGTAGCACATTTTCAGTCCGTCAAAGCTGCCCTTGAATTCCCGGATGGTCATGAGATCCGCCAGCACCTGGCAGGGGTGGGACAGATCCGTCAGTCCGTTGATAATCGGAATGGAGCCGTATTCCGCCAGATCCTCTACCTCCTTCTGGGCAAAGGTGCGGATCATAATGCCGTCAATGTACCGGGACAGCACCCGTGCGGTATCCTCCACAGGCTCCCCTCTGCCGATCTGCAGATCGTCTGCGGACAGGAACAGGGCGTGCCCTCCCAGCTGGTACATACCGGTTTCAAAGGACACTCTCGTCCGGGTGGATGCCTTCTGGAAGATCATACCCAGGGACTTGCCCTTCAGCAGGGGGTGGGGAATGCCGTGCTTCAGCTCGTATTTCAGCTGGTCCGCCAGGTTCAGGATGTCGATAATCTCCTCCCGGCTCATGTCCAGCATCTTCAGTAAGTGTTTCATGGTGTAACCTCCGTTATTTCTTGTACTTGTAAAAGGAGAAGTCGATGCATACCGCAAAAAAAGGCAGTGCGTCGTCAAACTCCTTGTCGTTGATTTTCATCTCAAACTGAACATCGCCCTTTGGCATGCTCTGTGCCCGAATGGAGCCGATGTACACATCGTTCCGGGTCATATCAAAGCAAATCCGGTCCTGGCTTTTCAGCCAGTACATGCCCATATTGCCCTGACCCATCAGGGAAGGGTCCAGAAACCGGGATTTGCATTTGACCATAATATATGGCTTGTCATCCAGCAGTATGTCAAAGGAGGGGTGCTTTTCGGAAAAATCGCTTGTCATGGTGTACATTTCGTAGCCGCTGGCATCAAAAAGCTGCAGCTTGCCGCCGAAGCCCTTTTTCTTGATGGTGTAGATGATCCGGCCCTTTTCGTCCTGTACGGTGTATTTGCTCCCCTTGGGAATGATGTAGAGTACCATATAAGCGTTCCCCCCCGATGATATGTAATAGGTAATCCTGCACCGGGCACTCCGGCAGCTTATGCTGTCAGACAGTCTTTCAGAATGGCAAGACCGGTGTCCAGCTCCCCGGTGGTGATATTCAGCGGCGGCAGCAACCGGACCTTATCCTTTGCGGTCAGCACCAGCAGCCCCCGTTCAAAGGCTGCCTGCTTGATGTCCGCTGCCTGCTTGGATTTTAAGGTCAGCCCCAGCATGAGCCCCAGACCGGTAATCTCCGTGACCTCCTCACAATCCCGGAGGGCTGCACGGATATGGGCTCCCTTTGCCAGCACTTGTGCCAGGAAATCCGGCTTTGCAACCTGCTCCAGCACCGCAAGGCCGCCGGCGCATACCACCGGATTGCCGCCGAAGGTGGAGCCGTGCATGCCCTTGGTGAGCACGTCGGCGCATTTGCCGTTGGCAAGGCAGGCGCCAATGGGAAGTCCCCCGCCCAGCCCCTTGGCAAGGGTGGTAATGTCCGCCTTCTTGGCGTACTGTTCCCCGGCAAGGAAGGTGCCGGTCCGGCCTGCGCCGGTCTGCACCTCGTCGGCGATCACCAGAATATCCCGCTTTGCGCAGATATCATAGAGCTGATCCACATACTTGCTGTCCAGGGGCACCACGCCCCCCTCTCCCTGGATGTATTCCAGCATGACGGCACATACGTTGCTGTGCATGTTTTTCAGCAGATCGTCAAGGTTATTGGCCTGGGCGTAGACAAAGCCCTCCGGAAAGGGGAAGAAATAGTTGTGGAAGCAGTCCTGACCGGTGGCGCTGAGGGTGGCCATGGTTCTGCCGTGAAAGGAGTTGCGCAGGGTGATAATGACGTTCCGGCCTTCGCCGTATTTATCAAAGCTGTATTTTCTCGCCAGCTTTATGGCGCACTCATTGGCCTCCGCACCGGAATTGCCAAAGAACACCCGTTTATAGCCGGTAATTTCACAGAGCTGTTCTGCAAAATCCGCCTGTACTTTTGTATAGTAATAATTGGAGGTGTGCTGCATGCTGCGAACCTGGGCACAGACTGCCTCCGCCCATGCGGGATCGCAGTAGCCAAGGCTGTTTGTGCCGATACCGCTGCCGAAGTCCAGGTAACGCCGGCCGTCTTCACCGGTGCAGGTCCTGCCGGAGCCCTTTTCCATCACCAGGGGCAGCCTGTCGTAGGTCTGCATCACATGGCTGTCAAACCGTTCTATTGTATCCATTCGGATAATCTCCTTTGCTATGGGGATTGCTTTTTGTGCAATTTTCCCTGCATCTCTATTTTACTCCGAGCCGGGGGAAAATGCAATGCTTTAGTTTATGAACAAGTCAATACATTTGCGGTTTATTTGAACTGGGTGCCGATGCCCTCGTTGGACAAAAGCTCGATGAGGATGGAGTGGGGGATTCTGCCGTCGATAATGACCGTTTTGTGTACCCCCCGGCGGACTGCCTCCACACAGCAGTCAATCTTGGGAATCATGCCTCCGGAGATGATGCCCTGGCGCTTGAGGAAGGGCACCTCACTGACGTTCACAAAGGGCATCAGGGTGGAGGGGTCGTCCTTGTCCCGCATGAGCCCTGCAATGTCCGTCATGAGAATCAGGTTTTCCGCCTTCAGCTCCGCAGCGATCCGTGCCGCAGCAGTGTCCGCATTCACGTTGTAGGTTTCGCCGGATTTGCTGCTTGCCACCGTGGCGATGACCGGCACATAGCCCCCGTTCAGGGCGTCCAGAATGGGCTTGGTGTTCACGCTGACGATATTGCCCACATAGCCCAGATCCTGCTCGCTCTGCACCTTTTCCGCCATGAGCATCTGGCCGTCGATGCCGCACAGACCAATGGCACTGCCCTGGTGCTCAGCCAGCAGGGCAACCAGCTCCTTGTTGACCTTTCCTGCCAGCACCATCTTGACCACGTCCACGGTTTCCCTGTCCGTGTATCGGAGGCCGCCGATGAATTTGCTTTCGATGTTCAGCCGCCGGAGCATGTCGTTGATCTCCGGGCCGCCTCCGTGTACCAGCACCACCTTGATGCCCACCAGGGACAGCAGCACAATGTCGCTCATGACTGCCTGCTTCAGGGCGTCGTTGGTCATGGCGTTTCCCCCGTACTTGACCACCACGATCTTGCCGTTGTAGCGCTGAATGTGGGGCAGGGCGTCAATCAGGATCCTGGACCGGACCGAGTTGGGAATATTCTCTGGGAATTCCATATGTATCACTCCAAATTGTTTGATGTTGTTATGACCGGTAATCACCGTTGATCTTCACATAGTCATAGGTCAGGTCACAGCCCCAGCAGACTGCGCTGCACATGCCGCTGTTCAGGTTGATGCAGATGCGGATCTCCTCCTCCGCCAGGATCTTTGCAGCCTCCTCCTCGGAAAAGTCCGGAATGGTGCCCTTCCGGCATGCGGCGATTCTGCCGGCCTCGGAGGCAACGTCAATGTCCAGCTTTTCCAGGTCGAAGTCCGCCTGGGCATAGCCGGCGGCACAGGCGATTCTGCCCCAGTTTGCATCCTTGCCGAAAATGGCGGTTTTCACCAGACTGGAGGTGATGACGCTCTTTGCCACGATCTCCGCCGTCTGTTCGTCCGGCGCACCCTCGCACAGGCAGGTGATGAGCTTGGTGGCGCCCTCTCCGTCCCGTGCCATCATCCGGGCAAGGTTCATGAGAATCACATACAGCGCCTGCTTGAACACGTCATACTCTGCGTTGGGGGTGCGGATGGGTTCATTGCCAGCTTTGCCGTTGGCAAGCACGCAGACCATATCGTTGGTGGAGGTGTCCCCGTCCACGCTGACCCGGTTCAGGGTGAGCTTCACCACGTCGGACAATGCCTGCTGGAGCATTGCCGGGGCAATGTCAGCGTCCGTGGTCAGGAAGGTGAGGGTGGTTGCCATATTGGGATGGATCATGCCGCTTCCCTTGAGCATGCCCCCCAGCTTACAGGGCTTTCCCCCCAGGGTAAAGGAAACCGCAATCTCCTTGGGCATGGTGTCGGTGGTCATGATGGCCTCCACTGCGGCGGCATTCCCCTTGGCGTTCAGCCCCTTGCAAAGCTCCGGTACCGCAGCTGCGATGGGCTCGATGGGCAGCACCTGGCCGATGACCCCGGTGGAGGCTACGATGATCTCGCTTTCCTCCAGCTTCAGTGCCTGTGCCGCCAGCCGGCACATTTCCGTTGCCTTTTCCACTCCGTCCGGGTTGCAGGTGTTGGCGTTAACGGAGTTGACGATCACCGCCTGGGCGGTGCCGTTTTTCAGATGCTCCCGGGTTACCAGAATGGGGGCGCCCTTCACCTTGTTGGTGGTGTATACCGCTGCGGCAGCGCAGGGATTTTCCGCATAGATTACCGCCAGGTCGTTTTTCTTCTTTCCCGCCGTGGGAGAGGGGGCATCCTCACTGAGCGCCTTGTGGGCAAGGCCGCACTGAATGCCGTTTGCCAGAAAGCCCTGTGCAGCGCATACGCCCCCGTCAATGAATGTATAGCCGTCAAATTTCTGAAGCTTCATTGCTGCTTACTCCTTTTCGTAGATCGAGGTCAGACCCGTATCCTCCGGCGCCCCGATCATGAGATTCATACACTGTACTGCCGCACCGGATGCGCCCTTGCCCAGATTGTCCAGCCGTGCGCACAACAGAATCCGGTCTGCATTGCCGCAGACGAATACCTCCAGGTCATTGGTGCCGGCAAGGGGATTTGCGGACATGAACCCGTCCGGCAGCACGTCGCTGCCCTGGAGGGCGGTTACGTGTACAAAGCGCTGGTTTGCATAGTGGGCGGCAAAGGCGGCGTGTACCTGCTCCGGGGTCACTGCTTTGGGCAGCAGCCGGGTCAGAATGGGCACGCACACGATCATGCCGTTGAAATAGTCGCAGATGATGGGGTTGAACATGGGCGGATACGCCAGCCCGGAAATTTTCTGCATTTCCGGCATATGCTTGTGGGTCTGCCCCAGGGCATAGAGCCGGGGAGCGTCAAAGCAGCTGTCCCGGTTGGGATCCGTATACTGGGCGATGGCCTTTTTCCCTCCCCCACTGTAGCCGGACAGGGCATATGCGGTTACCGGGTAATCCGCCGGCAGAATCCCTGCCTGCACCAGGGGATACACCAGGGAAATAAAGCCGCTGGCGTAGCAGCCCGGCACCGCCACTCTCTGACTGGTGCGGATCTTCTCCCGGTGGGCGTCGCTCAGCTCCGGAAAGCCGTATGCCCAGTCCGGATTGGTCCGGTGGGCGGTGGAGGCGTCAATGATACGGGTGTTGCTGCCCTCCGCCAGCGCCACAGCCTCCACAGCGGCAGCGTCCGGCAGGCACAGGAAGGTAATGTCCGACTGGTGGATCAGCCGCTTCCGCTCTGCGTTGTCCTTCCGCTTTTCCGGGTCGATCTTCAGCAGGGCAATGTCACTGCGGCCCTCAAAGCGCTCCAGGATTTTCAGCCCGGTGGTACCCTCCTGTCCGTCAATATAAACCTGAACCGGCATAAGTCATTCTCCTTTGTGTTGATCCGGATCCCTGGGGCATTTCCATACGCTGATGACAAGGGTTGCAAGGAACACAGCGATCAGCCAGCCCCGGGATACCCAGATATTGTTGTTGTCAAACACGAACAGCAGCAGGATCTCTCCCGCCAGATATGCCAGCACCGCAAGGGTGCAAAGCAGCAGGATGAATTTCAGCTGTCTGCCCTTCATATGCCCCAGGCCTCCATCTGTGCCCGGGTCAGATCAATCTGACGCTGGACGGATTCCGGCGCAGGGCCGCCCTCGGAGCGGCGCTCCCGGACGCAGGTGTCCAGACTGATTGCCTGGTATACGTCCTCCTCAAACAGGGGGTGCATAGCCTTGTAGCTTTCCAGGGGCAGGGTCTCCAGGGTCAGCCCCTGGTCAATGCATGCGGCAACCAGGGTGCCGGTGATCTTATAGGCATCCCGGAAGGGCAGCCCCTTCTTTACCAGATAGTCCGCACAGTCGGTGGCGTTGATAAAGCCCCGGGCTGCTGCGGCACGCATATTGTCCTTGAGAACACGCATGGTGGCAAGCATGGGGGTGAAGGTTCTCAGACACAGCTTCACGTTGTCGATGGCGTCAAAGATGGCCTCCTTGTCCTCCTGCATATCCTTGTTGTAGGCAAGGGGCAGCCCCTTGAGCATAGCCAGCAGGGTGGTCAGATCCCCCACCACTCTGCCGGTCTTGCCCCGGATCAGCTCGGTAATATCCGGGTTCTTCTTCTGGGGCATGATGGAGCTGCCGGTGGCGTAGGCGTCGTCCAGCTCAATGAACTTGAACTCCCAGGAGCACCACAGGATGATCTCCTCGGAGAACCGGGAAAGATGGGTCATCAGCAGCGCCAGGGCGTTTGCCAGCTCCACGCAGCTGTCCCGGTCGGATACGCCGTCCAGGCTGTTTGCCATGGGTGCAGTAAAGCCCAAAAGCCGGGCGGTCTGCTGCCGGTCGATGGGGTAGGTGGTGCCTGCCAGGGCACAGCTGCCCAGGGGACAGTAATTCATACGCTTTTCCGTATCCACCAGCCGGTCATAGTCCCGCAGCAGCATCTGGGCATATGCCATGAGATGATGCCCCAGGGTAATGGGCTGCGCCCGCTGAAGATGGGTATAGCCCGGCATAACGGTGTCCAGATGCTGCTGAGCCAGATCGCACAGGGTGTGCAGCAGCTTGGCGATAAGCCCCCGGATTTCGCCCATTTCCGCCCGGAGATACAGCCGGATGTCCAGGGCAACCTGGTCGTTCCGGGAACGGGCGGTGTGGAGCCGCTTGCCCACATCCCCCAGCCGCTTGGTCAGCTCTGCCTCCACGAACATGTGGATATCCTCCGCCGTAGGGTCAAGCTCCAGTGCGCCGGATTCCAGATCCTCAAGAATACCCTTCAGCCCTTCGATGATCTGCAGGCTGTCCGCCTTGGGGATAATGCCGCAGTCCCCCAGCATGGTGGCGTGGGCGATGCTGCCGGTAATATCCTCTTTATACATTCTTCCGTCAAAGGCAATGGAGGAATTGAAGGCGTTGACGGTTTCGTCAACCTCCTTGGAAAACCTGCCTGCCCATAATTTTGCCATAGCCCTCTTCCTTTCTCTTGGTCCCGGATCAGTCGGAAAGATCCGTGTCGGACTTGGTGTAGCCGGTGAGATCCGGCTTCTGGAGCTTGCTTTCGTCACAGGTGCCGTTGAGGGTGTTGAACTGCATGCTGGTGAGCTCCGCACCCTCCATGCTGGTGCTGATGGACAGCAGATCCCCGGTTGCCAGATCAAAGACATAGGTAGCGTCGGCAGTATCCTGCTTAAAGGTTTCCCGGACGCATTCCTTTCCGTTTACGGTGACGAATTCCGCCTTTTTCAGCTCCATATCCTCGGCGGCGCCTACCACATTACCCATGCCGTTTTCTTCCATATATTCCTCCATGTCCAGCCCCTCGTTCTTCACCGAGTAGAGCTTCTCCACCGGCAGAAGGGTGTAGCAGGAATCCTTGTCCCAGTACATGATAATGGAATAGGTCTCCCCGCCTCCGGACATGGTCATATCCGAGTACATGGCATTCTTTTCCTTGGAGTAGGTGGCATAGATCTTGTAGTCCAGTTCGGTGCCCAGCATGTTCATCTTCATGGTGCAGTCCATGGTCAGGGCTTCGTCGGAATACCGCTCCGAGAATTTCTTGCAGTAGGAGTCCGCATAGCTGGTGGGCAGGACAGCCTCCTCCTTGGGCGCCTCTGTGGCAGCTTCCGTGGTGGCAGCTTCTGTGGTGGCAGCCTCCGTGGTTGCAGCTTCTGTGGTTTCAGCCTCTGTTGCGGCCTCTGTGGATGCAGCAGCGGAATTCGTGCTTTCTGTGCTGCTGTCATCGCCGCAGGCGGTCATCCCCAGCGCCAGTGCCAGCAGCAGCACGCCGGCAGTCAGTCTTGCTTTTTTCATGATCTTATCCTCCTATATGTTTCGGGAAAATTCGTATGTCTGCCATAGACAGAAAAACACAGGGGGCGACAGTGACTGCCGCCCGTGCTGTGTGTAGAATCTGGAATGGGAGCTTATTTGCTGTTCCGCTTCTGATCCAGCTTTGCCTTAACCTTGATGGGCAGACCGAACAGGTTGATGAACCCTGCGCTGTCCTTCTGGTTGTAAACGTTGTCAGCGTCGAAGGTGGCAACCTCTTCATCGTACAGGGTGTAGGGAGAGGTGACGCCGGCGTTGATGATGTTGCCCTTGTACAGCTTCAGCTTCACGTCGCCGGTTACGGTTTCCTGGGTCTTGTCTACGAATGCACTCAGCGCCTCCCGCAGAGGGGTGAACCACTGACCGTTGTAGACGATGTCTGCAAACTTGATGCCCAGGTACTGCTTCATCCGTGCAGTTTCCTTGTCCAGGCAGATGGTCTCCAGCACCTCGTGTGCGTGGTACAGGATGGCGCCGCCGGGGGTTTCGTACACGCCTCTGGACTTCATGCCCACCAGACGGTTCTCCACCAGGTCAGCAAGGCCGATGCCGTTTTCGCCGCCCAGCTTGTTGAGGGCGGAAACCATACCCACACCGTCCAGCTCCACACCGTCCAGCATGGTGGGCACGCCCTTATCAAAGTGGATGGTGATGTATGTAGGCTTGTCGGGCGCCATTTCCGGGGAAACGCCCAGCTCTAGGAAGCCCGGCTTGTTGTACTGGGGCTCATTTGCCGGATCCTCCAGATCCAGACCCTCGTGGGACAGGTGCCACAGGTTCTTGTCCTTGGAGTAGTTGGTCTCCCGGTTGATTTTCAGGGGGATGTTGTGTGCCTCGGCGTAGTCGATTTCCTCGTCCCGGGACTTGATGTTCCAGATTCTCCAGGGAGCGATGATCTCCATATCCGGAGCGAATGCCTTGATGGCAAGCTCGAACCGAACCTGGTCGTTGCCCTTGCCGGTGCAGCCGTGGCAGATGGCGTCAGCGCCTTCCTCCAGTGCAATTTCCGCAATGCGCTTTGCGATAATCGGCCGTGCAAAGGAGGTGCCCAGCAGATAGCGGTTTTCGTAAACTGCCCCTGCCTTTACGGTGGGGTATACATAGTCTTCGATGAATTCCTTTTTCAGATCAGCAACGATCAGCTTGGATGCGCCGGTCTTCTTTGCCTTTTCCTCCAGACCGTCCAGCTCGGTGCCCTGCCCTACGTCGCCGGATACTGCGATAACCTCACAGTTGTTGTAGTTTTCCTTCAGCCACGGAATAATGATGGATGTGTCCAGACCGCCGGAGTATGCCAGTACGACCTTTTTGATTTCCTTTGCCATTGTTGAGAACCTCCTGTTTGATATTCGTCGCTTGTATAGCCTTATTATACACCCTTTCGGGGATTTGTCAAGGGCTTTTTGAATATTTATGCACATTTTTCTGAATAAACCTGGATATTATACTGAATATGCAGTATAAATATTCATTTCAAGCCGCCTGCATCCCACACAGGTCATGCATACTCTTATTATACACGGTTTTTTGGAAAAAGGCAATTGTTTTTTACGGCGGATATGCTATAATAGGAACAGAAAAGCACTGCCGGAGGAGGGAGCATATGGAACAGTACAGGGACAAATACCGGGAGATCAGGCAAAGGCTCATGGAGCTTACGGAAAGGGACCGGAATATCCGGGCGGTCATTGCCTTTGGCTCCTCCACAAGAGATGCGGAAAAAGCGGATGTCTATTCGGATCTGGATCTGATGATTATCACCGAAGATACGGATGCCTGGCTGTATGGAGATCTGCCTGACAAGCTGGGCGACCTGAAGATTTCCTTTGTGGAGCCTACGCTGGGAGGCGGAAAGGAAAGAAGGGTGCTGTACCGGGGGAATCTGGATGTGGATATGATTATCCTCTCGGAAGCACAGCTGGCCTTCGCCCTGGCGGAGGGCTCTGCCGGTCAGGTAATGAGCCGGGGCTATGTGGTACTGTATGATGCAATGGGCATTTCGGATATGCTGAACCGCGCAATTGCATCTCAGGTGCATCCGCCCGGAATTTCTCGGGAGGGCTTTCTCAATCTGGTCAACGATTTTTATTTCCATGTGGTCTGGATGGCAAAAAAGCTGCTCCGGGGCGAACTGTGGTCGGCAAAAATGTGCCTGGATGCATATCTGAAAACCAGACTGCTGCAAGTGATAGAGCTGTACACTGCCTCCAAATACCATAAGGACGTGTGGCATGACGGCAGATTCCTGGATCAGTGGGCGGATGCCGGGATCCGGGCTGCGCTTGGTCATTGCTTTGCCCATTATGAAAAAGCGGACATGCAGTCCGCCCTGTGTGCCACGGAAGAGCTGTTTGCCAAAATGGCAAGGGAAACCGCCCGGATCAGGGCTTATCCCTACCCTGGGGAGGCGGAGAAAACGGCGGAGCAGTTTATCCGGGAGTTGGGGTGGAAAACCAGCGTACCCGAAGGGGATGCGGAGCAATTCTACGCCCTTGAGCTCCGGATGTGGGAGGCTGCAAGGCGCCGGGATCCGGAGGCATTTTTGCAGGTTGTGTCGCCGGAGGCGGTGATGATCTGCGGCGGATACCGGTGCACCGGTGCGGAGTATGCCCGGCTCATAGGGGAATTTGACTGTGCGTCCTTTTCCCTGGAGCAGTTCGAGCTAGTGAACCGGGATGCCGCCACTGCCCAGGTGCATTATGTTATCCGCACAGAGGTCAGCAATCCGGAGAACCGGGATCTGGCAGGGACGTTTCATGTCACCACCACCTGGCGGCTTATGGACGGCGCCTGGAGGGTGGTATGCAATATGGATCAAAGGGTCAGCTGAAAACAGCCGGGTGATTCGCCCGGCTGCCTTTCTTCGCTATCGGATAAAGTAGTAGATAATACCGTATATCACCGAGGCTGCGCAGCCGTAGAGGATCACCGGCCCGGCGATGGTAAACAGCTTGGCGCCCACTCCCAGCACAAAGCCCTCGGTTTTCGATTCCAGAGCCGGGGACACCATGGCGTTGGCAAAGCCGGTGATGGGCACCAGGGTGCCGGCGCCTGCGATTTTCGCCAGCTTTTCATAAAGCCCCAGTCCGGTGAACAGGGCGCTGAGAAAGATGAGACAGATGGACGCCCAGGCGCCTGCCGCCTCCTTGTCCGCTCCCAGGGCGGTGAACAGGTTCAGGAACAGCTCTCCCAGGGTGCAGATGCCCCCGCCGATAAGAAAGGCGCTGGGGATGGTGACCCAGCTTTTCGTGGGGGGCGATGCCTCCTTTGCCATCTGCTGATAGGTCTGGGGTGTGATTTTCATATGCATTTCCTCCTTTATGCCATCAGGCTTTCCACGTCCTCTATAGTGAGCCGGGGGTGCAGTGCCAGATTGATGCCGCAGGCAATGAGTCCGGCGGCACGCTCCGTCAGCTTGTCAATATCCCGGGGCGTGACCATCATGTCCGGGATTTGCCCCTTTGGAGGGGAACCGGTCAGTCCCTCCACAATGGTGCCCATATCCACCACTGTGGGCACGCCCACCGCCACCACTGGAATGCCCATGGTGACTGCAGAAAGCTCCTTACGCTTATTCTGCACACCGCTGCCGGGAGATATTCCTGCGTCGGAAATCTGGATGGTGGTGCCCAGCCGGCTCAGCTCGGAGCATGCAAGGGCGTCCACCGCAATGACCGCCGCCGGGGACAGCCGGGTCAGCAGCGCAGCCACCAGCTCGGCGCTTTCGATGCCGGTCTGCCCCAGCACGCCCCCTGCCAGCACGCTTACCGGCCGCAGTCCTGCCAGGAAGGGATCCTCCTTTGCAAGCTCGGTTTTCAGGTGCCGGGTGGCAAGCACATGGGCAGCAGCCTGGGGCCCCAGGGCGTCCGGCGTAATATCACTGTTGCCCAGCCCCACCACCAGCACATGCCCCGGAGGAAGAAAACGCCGCAGCTCCTGCGCCAGCTCCTGGGCCATGTCCCGGTACCGGTCGGAAAACCGGCTCAGGGCTCCCGCCTCCAGGGTGATGTATCTGCCCTTTTTCTTGCCGATGGGTGCCCCGTGCCTGTCCTCCTCAATGCGGATTTCCGTAATGGAAAAGGCGCTGCCCCGGGTGCTCCGGGTGATGCCCTCCCGGATCTGTTCTGCGTCCACCCCCTCCAGGGCAAGGTCCGTCCGGATATTCATCGCTGCTCCTTTCTCCGGGTTGTGCAGTTGCACAGAATTCAACACAAAAAATTGTGAGATTATTTTGAAATTGCCTATTGCAATTTTCCGCCCGGAATGATAGAATATTAGTTAGCTTATATGGCTGAGTCATTACAGTCATGCCAAAGACAGCGGCCGTGTCAACGCCGCAAGGTGGGTGCTGTCTTTACTGTATGCGGTTTCCGTGTGGTTATACACCGGCGTCCGCAGCTGCAAGGAGGTGGAAAGAATGGCAAATATCAAGTCCGCAATCAAGAGAGTCAAGGTTAACAAGGTCAAGGCTGCTGCAAACAAGGCACGCAAGTCCGAGCTGAAGACAGTTCTGAAGAAGGCGAACCTGGCTGCTGAATCCGGTGCAAACAAGGAAGAGGCAATCAAGGCAGCAATCAAGCGGGTGGATCAGGCATGTGCAAAGGGTCTGCTGCACAAGAACTGCGCAGCACGCAAGAAGTCCCAGCTGGCAAAGAAGCTCAACGGCTGATTCACAGCTCCTTATGAGATAACAGGCGCAGAGTAACTAACCCATACTCTGCGCCCTTTCTTTTTTATGGATTTGTCGGAAAAGGGGGAATTTTGTCATGCTGACCATTTATGAAGCAGTGCTCTGCTTTTTCATTTACGCCATACTGGGCTGGTGCGTGGAGGTCATCTACGCTACGGTGAATTCCGGAAAATTCGTGAACAGAGGCTTTCTCAACGGTCCCTACTGCCCCATCTACGGCTTCGGGGTGCTGATCGTGGTAATCTGCCTGACCCCGGTGTCCGGCAGGCTGCTGCCCCTGTTCCTGGGCTCTGTGGGGCTCACCACCGCCCTGGAGCTTGTCACCGGCTTCCTTTTGGAAAAGATCTTTCACGCCCATTGGTGGGATTACTCCGAAGAACCCTTCCAGCTGGGGGGCTACATCTGCGCCAAGTTTTCCCTGCTGTGGGGCATTGCCTGCGTGCTGGTGATCCGGGTGGTGCATCCGGTTGTGATGGGTCTGGTGCACTGGCTGCCCCGCTGGCTGGAGCTGACCCTGGTGGCTGTGTTTTCCGTGGCCTTTGCGGCGGATCTTGCCATCACGGTGGCAGGCATCCTGCACATCCGCAGCAACCTGCGGCTCATGAACCGGATTGCAAAGGAGCTGCACAATCTTTCCGATGCAGTTGGAGAGAACCTGTCCGACGGGGTTATGGACGCTATGGAGCGGACGGAAAAGTCCAAGCAGGAGCTGGCGCTGCGCCGGGAGCTGACCGGGGTGGAGCTGGACGAGCTGAAGGCAAAGGCGGCACAGCTTTCCGAGCGGTACCGCACCATTATGGAGGAGCGCACCTTCTGGACCCGCCGGATGCGCCGGGCCTTCCCCCAGCTGGGAGAGCAGCTGCGGGAGCGGATGAAGGAGCGGCTGCGCCGGGACAGATAGGCCGGGCTTTGTGGATTTTCCACGAGGGAGCAAGGAAATTTTCTACACAGACGCCCTTGTGCTTTGTCTGCTTTTATGGTATACTGAATACAATCCCGTTTCACACCGGGTATTTGACAAAAAATATTACAGAAGGAGAATTTACCGATGAAATTTGGATATTTTGACGATGCCAACAAAGAATATGTCATCACTTCGCCGAGAACCCCTTATCCCTGGATCAACTATCTGGGCACCCAGGAGTTCTTCTCTCTGATTTCCAATACCGCCGGCGGCTACAGCTTCTATAAAGACGCTCGTCTGCGCCGCATCACCCGGTACCGCTACAACAATGTGCCCATCGACATGGGGGGCAGATACTTCTACATCAACGACAACGGTACCATCTGGAACCCGGGCTGGTCCCCGGTGAAGACCGAGCTGGACAGCTATGAGTGCCGTCACGGCATGGGCTATACCATCATCACCGGCAAGAAAAATGACCTGAAGGCACAGGCGACCTTCTTCGTGCCCCAGAATTACGCCGGCGAGGTGCAGCAGCTGGTGCTCACCAATGAGGGCAGCACCCCCAAGACCTTCAAGCTGTTCTCCTTCGCAGAATGGTGCCTGTGGGATGCACAGGACGACTGCACCAACTTCCAGAGAAACTTCTCCACCGGCCGTGTGGAGGTTGTGGGCTCCACCATCTACCACAAGACCGAGTACAGAGACAGACGTGACCACTTTGCATTCTACACCGTCAACGATGAAATTGACGGCTACGATACCGACCGGGATTCCTTCATCGGTCTGTACAACGGCTTCCACAATCCCCAGGCTGTTCTCGACGGCAAGGCAACCAACTCCTTTGCAGACGGCTGGTCTCCCATCGCTTCCCACTACAAGGAAATCACCCTGGCCCCCGGGGAAAGCAAGACCCTGGTATTCATTCTGGGCTATGTGGAAATGCCTGTTGACCAGAAGTTCGAGGCGGACGGCAAGACCATCAACAAGGTGAAGGCACTCCAGATGATGGAGCAGTACAACACCCCGGAAAAGGTTGCCGCAGGCCTGGCTGAGCTGAAGGCTACCTGGGATTCTCTGCTGGGGATCCTCAACGTGGACACTCCGGACGACAAGGTAAACCGGATGGTCAACATCTGGAACCAGTACCAGTGCATGGTGACCTTCAACCTGTCCCGGTCCGCATCCTACTTTGAAAGCGGCATCGGCAGAGGCATGGGCTTCCGTGACTCCAACCAGGATATTCTGGGCTTTGTACACCAGATCCCGGACCGTGCAAGACAGAGAATCATCGACATTGCCTCCACACAGCTTCCGGACGGCGGCTGCTACCACCAGTACCAGCCCCTGACCAAGAAGGGCAACTCCGACATCGGCGGCGACTTCTCCGATGATCCCCTGTGGATGATCCTGTCCGTTTCCGCCTACATCAAGGAAACCGGCGACTGGGGCATTCTGGACGAAATGGTGCCCTACGACAACGACATGTCCAAGGCACAGCCCATGCTGGATCACCTGAAGGTTTCCTTCTATAAGATCGTAAACAATCTGGGTCCCCACGGCCTGCCTCTGGCAATGCGTGCGGACTGGAATGACTGCATCAACCTGTCCTGCTACTCCGACACCCCCGGTGAGAGCTTCCAGACCTACACCAACCCCAAGTTTGCGGCAGAGGGCGGCTACTCCAAGGTTGCGGAATCCGTTATGGTTGCAACCCTGTTCACCTACACCGGCCCCAACTACGTTGCAATCCTGAAGCATCTGGGCAAGGAGGATGAGGCTGCCGCTGCGCAGGCTGAAATCGACAAGATGAAGCAGAACGTCATGGAGCATGCCTTCGACGGGGACTGGTTCCTGCGTGCATATGACTCCACCGGCGCCAAGATGGGCTCCAAGGAGTGCGAAGAGGGCAAGATCTTCATCGAGCCCCAGGGCTTTGCGGTTATGTCCGAGATCGGCAAGGATCAGGGCGCAGACATCAAGACTCTGGATGCGATTGACAAGTATCTGAACACCGACTTCGGTCTGGTGCTGAACAACCCGGCCTTCACCAAGTACTACATCCAGTACGGTGAGATCTCCACCTACCCGGGCGGCTACAAGGAAAATGCCGGCATCTTCACCCACAACAATGCCTGGATCATCTGCGCAGAGGCTTATGCCGGCAGAGGCGACAAGGCGTTTGAATACTACAGCAAGATTGCCCCTGCATTCACTGAGGAAACCTCCGATATCCACAAGACCGAGCCCTATGTATACGGTCAGATGATCGGCGGCAAGGACGCAGGCGCAGACATCGGCAAGCCGGGCAACCACTTCGGTCAGGGCAAGAACTCCTGGCTCACCGGTACGGCTGCCTGGAACATGGTTGCCATCTCCCAGTACATCCTGGGCATCAGCCCGGATTGGGACGGCCTGAAGATTGATCCTTCCGTTCCTCACCAGTGGGACGGCATGACCGCTACCCGTCAGTTCCGGGGCGCAACCTATGACATTACCGTCAAGAACCCGGATCACGTTTGCAAGGGCATCAAGTCCGTATCCGTTGACGGCAATGCCATCGAAGGCAACGTGCTGCCGGTATTCGGCGACGGCAAGCACCACACAGTAGAGGTGCTCATGGGTTAATCCCGCAAAAACTCCATAGTATAGAAAAACGGTATCCGGTTTTCCGGATACCGTTTTTTATCAGGGGTTGGTCAGCATATCCTTGGCGTCCTTGACCGCATCTCCGGCGCCGGTAACAATGTCCTTGCCGGTGTTTTCCAGATCATCCACCACGCTGTCAAAGCCATCCTTGGTGCTGGAGGCTGCGGGGCGGGTTTCTGTGGCGGTGGTTGCAGCCTGGGTGGTTGCAGCCTGGGTAGTAGCGGGCTGAGTGGTTGTGGCCTGGGTTGTGCCCTCGGTGGCAGCACCGGAGGACGTCTTGTCGTCATTGCCGCAGCCGGTAAAGCCTGCCGCAGTCAGAACCAGCGCCGCTGAAAGTGCAGCTATTTTTTTCATGAATTCTCTCTCCTCATACAAACTCTATTGCAGAAGATTCTACAATATGAGTTATTGTTGCACGCAGAAAGCGGAATATGTACGGAAAGCCAAAAAAATGCGTCCGCATTTTGCATGCAGACGCATCCGGCAGAACAGGGTTTATGTTGTATTGTCCCCGGGCGGCTTCGGAGCATCCGGAATCTGGGAAAGGGGCACCTCCACAAAGGTTTGCTCCTCGTCAAAATCGTCAAAATCGAAAAAGCTGGGGGCGTTGGGATCCAGCTCCGGTTTGATGCCCAGCTTATCCAGGGTTTCCGGAGGCAGCTTGCTGAACCGGAGGCGCTCGTCAATCAGCTCCTTGCACAGGTTGTACAGCACCGCAAAGGTGGGTACGCCCAGCAGCAGCCCCAGCAGGCCGAACAATCCCCCGCCCAGCAGACAGGCGAACAGGGACCAGAAGGCCGGCAGTCCGATGGAGCCGCCCACGATTTTCGGGTCCAGGATATTGCAGTCAAACTGCTGCAGCACAACAATGAAAATCACAAAATACAGCGCCTTCATGGGGTCGTGCATCAGCACCAGCAGGGTGCTGGGAATGGCGCCGATAAAGGGCCCGAAAAAGGGAATCAGGTTCGTGACCCCAACGATTACAGCAATCAGAGCGGAGTAGGGGGTCTGGAGAATGCGTACCCCGATAAAGCAGATCATGCCGATGATGATGGAGTCCAGAATTTTGCCCAGAATGGCGCTGCTGAAGGTCCGGTTTGCGCCGTTGAGCCGGCGGAGAATCCACTCCGCCCGGTTGGGCTTCAGCAGGACATACAGAACCTTGCCACCCTGGCGCATGAAACGCTCCTTGCCGATGAGCAGATAAAAGCAGATAATCAGTCCTACGCACAGGTTGTACACCAGGTTGAATGCCCCCACAATGCCGGAGGCAAGATAGCCCATCCACACGCTGGCGTTGTTGAGGATGCCGCTGTTTACCCAGTTTTCCAGGGGCTCCGCCAGGTATTGGGACACCAGACCGTACAGGGTGCTGAGTCGGCTGTTTTCCTGCACTTTCTGGTTGATCCTGCTGGTGAATTCGTCCATATCCTGGGGAAGCTCCCCAGCGATGGCGGTTACACTTCCTGCAACCTCCGGCACCACCAGCACAAACAGCAGTGCGATCAGGAAGACCGCCGCAATCACCGTGACAAAGGTGCTGATGACCCGGGCCGTTTTCCTGGCCTTTGCGGGATTCTTTGCCCGCCGGGTCAGCAGCTTTGACACATGCTTTTCCAGCATAACCACTGCCGGATTCAGCAGATAGGCGAAGATCAGTCCGGTGAACACCGGGCCGATGGCGGTAAAGGCATTCTCAAAGAAGCGTTGTACCGTGTCGAAATTCAGCAGAATAAAGTAAAATACAATGGCGCAGGCCAGCACCAGAAAGGCAGCCAGTGCCCGTGGGAAGAGATCATAGCGCACAGAGGGGGAACCGGATGTGCGCCGTTTTTTTGTGGTTTTCATAAGACCTCCCAAAACAGCAATGCCGCACAAAGCCGGAAATTGCCCTGTGCGGTATGCAAATCATTCGTCGGAGTCATCCTGCTCCAGGATACGCTGATAATTGGGGTCAGGCTCCTCCGGTTCTGGCTGGGCCGATTCAGCGGAAGCATCCTCCTGCTGGGCGGCAAGCTGTTTTTTCTTGCGGACCCCCAGAAGAATGAGCACCAGGGCGATCAGCAGGATGCCGCCGATCACACAGCTTACCAGTACCCAGTTGATGACAAAATCCGTGGTGGCAGCGGTTATGCCGTTTTCCTGAGCGTAGCTGTATGCCTTGGATTTGGAGGAGCAGGTCAGGGTATAGCCGCTGAGGACGGAGGAATTGCCCTGGCTGTCTGCGGTGAAGCCGAAGGCCTTTTCCCCGATTTCCGTAACGGAATCCGGCACAAACATACCGGTTAGCTTATCACAGCTGTAGAACGCATAATCTCCCACGGCGGTGACCGTGGCGGGGAGTTCAAAGGATGTCAGGGAGGAGCAGTCGGAAAACATACTGCCGGGGATGGCTGTGATGCCGGCAGGCAGCCGGACGCTGTTTATGGATGAACAGCCGGCAAAAGCCCCCTCCTTGATTTCCTGCACCGTGTCCGGAATCTCCACAGAGGTCAGATAGCCGTTGCCGGAAAAGGCATAGGCTTCAATGGCGGTGATGCTGTCCGGCACGGTAAAGCTGTTGTCGGATTTCCCTGCCGGATACAGAATCAGCCGGGACTTGTCCTTGGACAGGAGCATGCCGTCCTGGGCGAGGAATGCGGGATTTTCCTCTGCAACCTCCACCTTTTCCAGGCTGTTGCAGCCCACAAAGGCAAGATCCCCGATGGTTTCTGTTGCCGCCGGGAACCGGAGGGAATTCAGCTTGCTGCATGCCACAAAGGCAAGCGCATCAATCTTGGCCGTCTGCTCCGGAATCGTCAGCTCCGTCAGATTCATGCAGTACTGGAAGGCGTAAAGTCCGATGGAGGTAATCCCCTCCGGCAGCTCCAGGGTTTTCAGGCTCGTACAGTATGCAAAGGCATAATCTCCCACAGCGGTTACCGTGTCCGGAATGCTTACCTGCTCCAGATTTGTGCAGTAGCAGAACATAGCGGTGGGCAGTGCCTCCAGGCTTTCCGGCAGGGTGACTTCTGTCAGGCCGGTGCAGGAATAGAACGCCGCTTCCCCGATGGTATCGATGGAATCCGGCAGCACTACCCGGGTCAGAGAGGTACAGCCGCTGAATGCTTCCTCGCCGATGGCGGTTACAGCAAAGCCGTTGATGGCAGCGGGAATGTTCAGTGTAACGGTGTTGGTGTCACAGGCCGTTACGGATACCTTGCCGTCTCCCAGCTTGGTATAGGTGAGCACATCGTCAGAAAAGCTGTCTGCACTGTCTCCGGAGCCGGTCTCTGCCCGGACGGCGGTGCAGGGCAGTACCAGCAGAGTCAGCGCGCAAGCGCAGGCCGTGGCAAGCAGTCGTTTGATCCGATTCATCAGTTACTCCTTTTCCGGTGCAGGCTGCGCCGTGTCTGTATTCTGTTCCTGTTTGGTTCCCTTCAGCCGGATAATCAGGATGACCGCTCCCAGTACCAGCAGTATGCCGCCGGCAATTACCAGGGCAATGCCTGTCCGGGCGCCCTGCTTTTCAAAAGCAATCCCGTTGGTCTTGGCGTAATTGGCGGCAACGCTGCCCACCTGTACCCGCAGGGTGAAGCCCTCCTGCTTTGTTGTGGAATCGGTATCCGCATCAAAGGTATAGCCCAGGGCGTAGTCCCCGATGGTGGACACGGAGCCCGGCACGGTAAGCTCCGTCAGCGCCGGACAGTTCACAAAGCAGTACGCACCCAGATCTGTCAGGGAGTCGGGAAGCTGCACCTGCCGGAGGGCGGTACAGTTGCCGAATGCGGCGCCGGGGAGAGCAGTGACTCCCTCCGGAATGGTAATCTGCTCCAGGGCAGTGCAGGTGTAAAAGGCATCCTTGCCGATTTCGGTTACGCTGCCCAGATCCAGGGACACCAGGTTCTTTGCGTCCACAAAGGCCCAGTCAGCAATGGATACGGTGCTGTCCGGCAGAGTGTAGCTGTCTCCTGCCCGCTGATCCGGGTATTTGATGAGGTGGGTTCTGTCGGCATTGAACAGAACGCCCTCCTGGTCACAGTAATTTGGGTTGCCCGCCTGGACCCGGATTTCCGTCAGCCCTTCACAGCCCTCGAACACATAGTCCCCCAGCACGGTGACTGATGCGGGAAGGGTGACGCTGGTCAGTTTGGGGCAGTAGTAGAAGGCCTGTTCCCCGATGGATTTCAGCTTGTCCGGCAGGGTAATGGATTCCAGCTCCGCACAGTAGTAAAAGGCTTCATAGCCGATCTTGGTCAGTTCACTGGGAAGGGTGATTTCCTTCAGTGTCTGGCAGCCGAAAAAGGCGCCGTCTCCGATTTCGGTTACCGTATCCGGCAGGGTGATGGACGCAATGGAGCCGCAGTTGTTGAATGCACCCTCGCCGATGGACACAACGGTTTGTCCGCCCAGGGTGGCAGGTACCGTAACGCTGACTGCATCCCCGGAGCAGCCTACTACGGAGGCACCTGTCTCTTCTAGGATGTAGGACAGGGTAAAGCCCTCTCCCTTATAGGTTTCAGCGCTTTGCGCATCCTCCTCTGCGGCGCAGGGCAGTGCCGAAATGGCCAGCAGAATGCCGGTCAGCCCAGCGCAGAGCTGTTTTTTTCCTTTCATGCGTCCTCCTTCCGGTCTGTTTCCGGTGCTTCTTCAGCCGGTTCAGCGCCGGGCAGAGAAGCGTCTGACAGGGCACGTTTTCTTCTGGAAATCACCACGCCCACCGCAGTCAGCGCCACAATGGCTATGGCGATGAGGGCCAGGATCACGGCTTTGATGACGGTAAAGATCCGGGCATCCTCCTGGCTGATGGTATTGCCGTTGACGGGCACCCCTTCAATATTGGGCCGTGTGGTGGCATCCCCGGTGGTCTGCTCCTTAGTGATCTGCACAAAGGTGAAATGGTTGTCGTTTTCGTCGTCTATGCTGTAACGGGCTGCCGCAGAGCCTGCGGTGGAGTAGATGGTAAAGTTGGGACGGGCCACGAACTGATTGTTTTCGTCCAGATCATAGCCAAGGGCGGAAAAGCCGATGGAGGTAACCGTTTCCGGAACAGTGATGCTGTCCAGGGAGGTGCCCGCAAATGCCGCCTGCTCGATGGTGGTGCATGCAGAGGGAATCTTAAAGGTTTTCATCCCCTTGCAGCCTGCAAAGGCACCGGCGCAGATGGTCTGGATGGTGTCGGGAATATTGAATTCGGTAATGGCCTCGTCATAGGCAAAGCAGAAGTCCTCGATTTTGGTCATGGTCTTGGGCAGCGTCACAGAGGTCAGGGAGCTGCAGCCCGCAAAGGCCCACACGCCGATCTGCTTCACGCTGTCCGGAATGGAGACGGTTTTCAGGGATTTGCACTCGGCAAAGGCGCTGTTGCCGATGTCGTATACCTTGTCCGGCACAGTGAATTCCGTGGGATTTTTTCCGATGGGATACTGAACCAGGTAGGTCTGATCCTCTGCATACAGAATGCCGTCCACAGCCTCGTAGTATTCATTTTCCGGGTCTACAATATATTCCGTCACGCCGGTACAGCCAAAGAAGGTGTAAAGCCCGGTGCCGATGACGGTTTTCGGAATGGTGATGGTTTTAGCGGTGGTGTTGTCCATAAAGGTATTGTCCCCCAGGGCCACCACCTCATAGCCGTCGATGGTTTCCGGAATCACCAGGTTTTCCTCTTTGGAGGTGCAGCTTTCCAGGCATGCAGCCTGCCGACCGGCGTTCTCCGTGCTGCTCAGCAAACTATAAGTATAGTCGCCGCTGGTGAAGGTCTCCACCTGGTCGGAATCCTCCGAGCCGTTATAGAAATCGTCCGTTTCTGCAAATGCGGTGAACGTGCAGGTGCTTATGGGTATGGCAGCAAGCATCACCGCACCCACCAGGGCGGCGATGGTTTGTTTCAGTTTCATAGTCCGTTCCTTCCTTTTCTTTTGTATGCCCGGGCACAGGCAGGGGAGCATGGGGAGACAGACTCTGCCCCTGTTTTTCCCTTTCTGCGGGTACACCCAGCCCGGCGCATTGTTGCCTTTAGTATAGCACAGATTCCCGGTGAATGCAACAGCTTTTGTGTGAGCCAGGTGAAAGTTCCGGGAAAAACGGAGAAAAACCGACAGCCCGGTGAAGCGGACTGCTGCACCGGGCTGCAAAAAAATGAGGACAGAAAAATCTGTCCTCGAGCCGTATAAAAAATGGAGTGTTATGATTGCCGTGCGCTTTGCCCGACCCGATCCCCTCTCAAAAAATCGAATCATCTCAAGCCCCGGCTCAACGAACAGGCGACTGTTTCCGAAGCAGTGCCTTATTGACAGCTTGCTGTGGTACGCATAGTCCCGGTCGCAGGATCAGAAAAGTACGTTTCAGTTCAAATATTACAGGCTTTTCATATTTGTCCGCACTTTTCGGGGAGTAGTCCTGACGGTTCAGACCCCACAGTCATTGTACCATGCAACACAAGCCATTGTAGCAGTGTATGGTAAAAACATAATTGCGAAGCACTTCCGGGTACGGAAGACGGCACAATGAAAAACTGTACATTCTGCTGTTCGTCATTTGCAGAATACAATTAGTATTATAGCTGATTGTTAGTACGGTTTCAATTGAGTATATTGCATTGTTTTAGTAGTTTATTGCCCATACTCTGGAACTATCCAGTCCGGAATCCGGATGACCGTACAGTCGTGGGGCGGTACCGGTATCAGGTCGCTGCCCGGCTCTGGCGCCCGTCCCCGGAGGTACTCCGGGCTGCACATATCCGGCTCCAGCTTCATATATTGCAGCTGGTCGGACCGGTTCAGCCCGATGACCACCGTCTGCTTTTCCCGCCGGTCATACCGGGCGAATACCAGCAGCTGCTCCTCCAGGCTGAGGAAAGCCAGCTCCCCCTCCCGGAATACCGGGCAGCTCCGGCGGATCCGGCTCAGCTCCCGGGTAAAGTCCATCAGCTCCCGGTCCTCCTGCCCCCAGGGGTAGCAGCCCCGGTTAAAGGGATCCTTGTCTCCCTGCATGCCGGCCTCGTCCCCGTAGTAGATGCAGGGGATTCCCGGCAAAAAGAACAGCAGCACCAATGCGGTCCGGAGTCTTGCCCTGCCCAGGGCGTATTCCTTCGGGGTCAGCCGGTGCCGGGCCATCCAGTCCCGGTCGTGATGGGCACAGCTTTCTCCGCCCAGACAGTTGATGGCTCTGGGGACATCGTGGGTGGACAGGAAGTTCATCAGCACATCCACAGCCGGCTTGGGGTAGTTCTCCAGCAGGGTGAGAATCCGGTTTTTCAGTTCCCATGGGCTGCCCCCTGCTGCATAGTCCAGTATGGCGGCACGGAAGGGGTAGTTCATCACCCCGTCCAGCTGATCTCCCAGCAGATAGCGCCGCTGTCTGCCGTAGCTTTCCTTTGTGGTGGCGTCCTCCCAGACCTCCCCGATGACCAGCTTGTCCGGGTCTGCTCCTTTGACGCACCGGCGCAGGTTTTCAATGAACTGGTCCGGCAGCTCGTCTGCCACATCCAGCCGGAAGCCCGCCGCCCCCTGATCCAGCCAGTACCGGAGCACGCCCTCATCCCCGCAGATGAACTCCGTATAGGAGGGCTCGTTTTCCTGTACATTGGGCAGGGTGTCGATGCCCCACCAGGACTCATATTCCTCCGGGTAGCGGATGAAGCTGTACCAGGGGAAGTAGGGGCTGTCCTGGGACTGGCAGGCGCCGCAGCTGTCATAGCGGTTGAATTTGTTGAAGTATACGCTGTCCGCCCCGGTGTGGGAGAATACTCCGTCCAGCAGAACCCGGATGCCCCGGGCTTCCGCATCCCGGCACAGGGCTGCAAAATCCTCATTGGTGCCCAGCAGAGGATCCACCTTCCGGTAGTCGGCGGTATTGTACCGGTGATTTTCGTGGGCTTCAAAGATGGGGTTCAGATACAGGCAGGTGACGCCCAGCTCCTGGAGATAGGGGAGCTTCCGGCGGATGCCCTCCAGATCGCCGCCGAAATAGTCGTTGTTCCATACATGACCGTTCCGGTCCGGCTTGTAGCAGGGGGTGCCGCCCCAGTCCTGCCGGAGCACCCGGTCCTCCGGGACGTTTTCATGGGGCATGCCGCTTTTGCAGAACCGGTCCGGGAAGATCTGGTACATGACGCCGCCCTTGAGCCAGCCGGGGGTTTCAAAGTCCCGGCCGAACACCGTAAGCTGGAACAGCTCTCCCTTGTCCAGCACGCCCTCGCCGGTGCCGGAGCGCTTGATATAAACCCGCTGTCCCTGGGCAATATAGGAAAAATAGCAGTAGTGTACCCCCGTATACTTTGCGGAAAACACGGCGGAGTAGGCGGTCACATCCCCCTCCCCGGTGACGGTGTTCAGGGTGATGAACCGCTCCTTGAAGCCGCTGCGGAACAGCACCATCACCGGTCTGCCCTCCAGCTGCATATCCCGGGGCAGCCGGATGGTAAAGGTGCACTGCTCCCCCTGGCGGATGGCGCCGAAGGGGCTTTTGTAAGCCGGATCCCGGCTGTCGTATAGCTTAGCCATAATCATAACTCTCCGTAAACATAGTAATACCGTGCGTTGCATACAGCCCCGCACGGTATGGTGATAATCAGAGTCCCCAGATATCCTTTGCGTATTCGTTGACAGCCCGGTCCGCAGAGAAGATGCCGGCGTTGGCGATATTCGCCAGGGACATCTGCGTCCACTTGCGGGTATCCTGATACAGCCTGGAGGACAGCTGCTGTGCGGAACGGTAGGAGTCAAAGTCCGCCAGAACCATATAGGGGTCGGAGTTCTTGAGGGAATCCGCCACGTCGTTGAATACACAGCCGTTGATGCCCTTGTACATCTTGTTGATGCAGGTCCGGATCAGCTGATTGTTGTTGTAGTAATTTTCAGGCCGGTAGCCGGAGGCCTTCAGGGCGTTGACCTCCTCGGTCTTCATGCCGAAGATGATAATGTTCTCGTCCCCGACCACGTCCCGGATCTCCACGTTGGCGCCGTCCAGGGTGCCCAGGGTGATGGCGCCGTTGAACATGAACTTCATGTTGCCGGTGCCGCTGGCCTCCTTACCGGCGGTGGAGATCTGCTCGGAGATGTCCGCGGCGGGGTAGATGAGCTGGGCCGAGGACACGTTGAAGTTCTCCAGGAAGATGACCTTGATCTTCTTGCTGACCACGGGGTCGTTGTTGACCAGCTCCGCCAGGGAGCAGATATACTTGATGACCTCCTTGGCGAAGGCGTAGCCTGCGGCAGCCTTTCCCGCGAACAGGAAGGTGTGGGGCTTCACGTCGGCGTCGGGATTGGCCTTCAGCACGTTGTACAGGTGCATGACCTTGAAGGCAGCCAGCAGCTGCCGTTTGTAGGCATGGATGCGCTTGACTTGGATGTCGAAGATGGAGTCCGGGTCCAGGGTGATGCCCATTTTGTCATAGACGTAGTTGCCCAGCCGGACCTTGGCCTGGCGCTTGGTGTTCCGGAGGGAGGAGAGGAACGCCGGGTCCTCCCGGTAGGGCAGGAGCTGCTGGAGCTCCAGGGCGTTGCCCATCCAGCCAGGACCGATGGCCTCGGTGATGAGCCGGGAAAGGGCCGGGTTGGCCTCCGCCAGGAAGCGCCGGTGGGTGACGCCGTTGGTCTTGTTGTTGAACTTCTCCGGGGTCATGGCGTAGAAGTCCTTGAGCACCGAGGTCTTGAGGATCTCCGTGTGCAGGGCCGCCACGCCGTTGACGCTGTAGGCGCCGATGATGGACAGGTTGGCCATATGCACCTGGCCGTCCCAGAGGATGGCGGTGTTGCGGAGCCGCTCCTGCCAGTCGGGCTGGGTCCGGTCGAAGGACTCGCAGTAGCGCCGGTCGATCTCCTCGATGATCTGGTACACCCGGGGCAGCAGGGACCGCATCAGGTCGATGGACCACTTCTCCAGGGCCTCGGGCATGATGGTGTGGTTGGTGTAGGAGATGGTCTTGGTGGTGATGGCCCAGGCCTCGTCCCAGCTGAGGTTCTCCTCATCGATGAGGATCCGCATGAGCTCCGGCACGCACAGGGCCGGATGGGTGTCGTTGGTGTGGATGCTGATCTTATCCGGGAAGATGTCCCAGTTGGGGCCGTAGGTCTTTTTGAAGTTCTTGACGATGTCCTTGGTGCCGGCGGACACGAAGAAATACTCCTGCTTCAGGCGCAGGGATTTGCCCGCGTCGGTGCTGTCGTCAGGGTAGAGGATGGTGGTGATGGCTTCGATCTCATTCCGGTCCCGCATGGCCCCGGAGTAGTCGCCGTGGTTGAAGGCCGCCAGGTCCAGCTTCTGGACCACCGGCTCCGCGCTCCAGAGCCGGAGCACGTTGACGGTCTTGCCGCCGTAGCCCACGATGGGCACGTCGTAGGGCACCGCCAGAATGGTCTGGGCGCCCCGGGTCTCGTAGCGGTAGCTGCCGGGGGCCACCTCGATCTGCTGCACGTAGCCGCCGAAGCTCACGGGGATGGCCTCGTCGGGCTTCTTGGTCTCCCAGGGATAGCCGTACTCCATCCAGCTGTCGGGCTCCTCCACCTGGTAGCCGTTCTCGATCTTCTGACGGAACAGGCCGAAGCGGTAGCGGATGCCCATGCCCACGCCGGGGACCCCCAGGTAGGCCATGGAGTCCAGGAAGCAGGCCGCCAGACGGCCCAGACCGCCGTTGCCGAGGCCGGGGTCCTGCTCGCACTGGCACAGCTCGTCCAGGTCGATGTTCAGGTCGCTGAGGCCCTCCCGGACCAGGTCCTCCATCTCCAGGTTGATGAGATAGTTCCGCAGCAGCCGGCCGATCAGGAACTCCATGGAGAAGTAGTGGACCTTCTTCTGCTGGAGCCGGATGTGGCGCTGGGAGGTCTGGGTGCGAACCTTGCCGGTGGTGCTGCAGATCAGGTAGACCAGCAGCTCGTACTGCTCAAAGGTGGTACATTCTGAAACGGGTTTTGCAAAGGTCTCCAGGGCTTTTGCCTCATAGGCGACCTTGAAATCTTCTTTTCCTGCGAACAATGAGATCGCTCCTTAATCTTTATTTTTTCTGCCCCGGGGCTCCTTCATCAGCAGGATGCCGCCGATGGGGGGCACGTTCACCGCGAGGGAGTAGGGCTCCCCATGACAGGGGATGGGCTCGGCCACCAGGGGGC
>JALELB010000062.1 GCA_022768805.1 Ruminococcus sp. | reverse complement strand
ATCTCAGAGCTTATGGCAGAAATACCGGAGGGCGTATCATTGCCGTCCTGCATTACGGAAAACGACAGCCTTGTTATGTTCGGAGATATTCCGGTCATGATATGCGCACCGGAGGGACATGAACACACATTTGGTGAATACCGTTTTGATGATGAATATCACTGGAAAGTCTGCTCCGAATGTGAAACTAAGCTTTATTATACAATATCAAGCCACTATGTAAGCAGTTATGCAACTGAGCCATGGAGCGTGACAAAAAAACCTACTGCAACCGAAACTGGTCTGTGGGAGAAGAAATGCAGCTACAGCTGCGGCTATGACTTTGACAGCGTTGTTGTGCCCTGTCTGAATGACCAGACTATTGTCAGCTCCTATGATGAACTGAGAGAGGCACTTGCAAAGGGCGGAAAGCAGTGGATAACCGTTGAAAAAGAGTTTGATTTCTCAGACTGGCTTATACAGGAGGACATGACAAGCGGCAATACACTTAAAGTAGACGACCCCTATGCCGATATCACTATCGACATGAACGGCTGCGCCATATCAAGACAAACCGGAACATACGACAGTGCTCTTTTTGAGATAAAAGCCGGAAAGCTGAGAATACTCAGCAAAAAATACAGCTCCTCCAACAACAGCTGGAATCTGGATTTCAAAAGTTTCTCTTCTGAATGTACACTTTTCAAAGTATACGAAAACGGAAGCCTGAGGGTAACAAATGTCAGCGGAACACTTGCCAATGACAGCTACACCTGCGCAAACCCAAGTATTATCTCCGAAGGCAATCTTCAGATTGACGGCGGTGTTTATGAGAACTATGTTCTTGATGTTGACCCTACAGATGACTGCCCGGCTGTCGGCGTTCTGATCAATGGCGGAAACGCCGTAATCAACGGGGGAAAGTATGACGCTCGATCCTGTGCTGTGGCTGTTAAGGGCGGAAATGTCACCATAAATGGCGGAGAATTCGGTGCATGGGATGAAGCGGTGTACATCATGGGCAATGATACAATAGTCAATATTTACGGCGGCAAATTCGACAAAACCGATTCAACAAACGGCTGGTATCAGGATTACGGCGTTTACTGCAATGGCGGTGTGCTGAATGTATACGGCGGTGATTTTTACGGGGATAGAAGCGGCTTGTGCGGCGATTATGGTGCCTGGATTATCACTATTTTTGACGGCTATTTCAAGCTCAGAGGCACGGGATCCGGAAGCTGTGACGGCGCACTCTCTTTTGACCTGACAAAAACCCAGGTAAAGATTTACAATGGAATATTCAGCGGAAACAAAGGTATTAACGCTTATTATGATTCGGCAAGTGCAACCCACAGCTTTACACTGGCAAGTTATCTGGTAAACAAAGGCGAGCAAAGTACTGTTACTGACGACGGTTTAGCCGTTGACATAAACACAAAGGCGGATTACTTTGGCAAATCCTATCTAAGAATCGAATACAATCTCCCTTATATTATCAGTCAGCCGGAATCTGTTGACGCGCTTACCGGGGACGATGTGGTATTCAAAGTCAAGGCGAATAATGCGACAAAATATGTCTGGTATATCTTCGACGCAGATGATGAATCCGAACAGCCCTATTCATGGGACAGCGTAAAGAAGTATTACCAGGTATCCGGCGAGGATACCAATACCCTGGTCATCAAAAATGCCAAAACCTGGTTTGACAATAAAGGCGTATGTTGTACGGTCTATAACGACAATGGCTGGTGTTATTCAAACAATGCATATCTGACCGTTAACGTAAAAGGCGATGTCAACGGCGACGGTGTGTTCAACATTTCGGATGTTGTGATGATGCAGAAGTGGATCATCAAGGCCGGAACGCTGACTAACCAGGAGCGGGGAGATATCAATGAGGACGGGAAAATCAATGTCTATGATCTTTGCCTCATGAAGAACATGCTGATCGTAGCCTGATGTTTCATCGTTTCATTGCGGCGATACGAGCCGGGTTGCCGGGAGGACACAAGCAGCCGGTTCACACTGGGGAAGAGATTCAGTCGGTTTCTGTTTCCTGCGGACATATGGACTACTGTTATGGCTACTCCTTTCAACTGAAAAAAACAGAGAATGGATGGCTGCTGGATGCGGAATGCTTTACGGATGCTGAGCAGCCCAGGGTGGAATTGCAGGATTGTCCGGTGACCGGAGCGGAGGCGGAGGAGCTGCTGCGCCTCATCCGGGAGGAACAGATCCTGGACAAGCTGCGGCGTTATCGAAAACCGGTACACAGGTTTCATGTGCTGGACGAAACAACCTATTATGCATCGATTAGCTTTTCGGACGGTGCATCGGTGGGCGCACCTGAGCTGGCCAGCAAGGAACTGGAAGCATTCTTTTACCGCTGTGCCGGAAAATACAGCGGAGCAGCACCGGATCCGGATGAAAAGGAACCCGATACCGGCAGGAGCTGATCTTTGTTCAGAAAGCATTGCGGGGACAGTATTGCACTGTTCTTCGCAATGCTTTTTTGTTCGGCTCATGGGATTGTCCGGTGCGCTTGCAATTCTGTTCGGATTGTGGTATCATATTACATAATCAAAACCGTGAATGGAATGTACAGGAAAACGGAGGGAAACTATGATGATGAAAAGAGCAGTTTCTGCTTTTACGGCAATGACCATGTGTATATCCCTGTTCAGCGTACAGGCTTTTTCCGAAGGGGCGGAGCCTGCATTGCTGGATAGTACACAATTTACTGTTATGGATGAAAATCTGGTGCATCTTGGCTCCTCATTTCTGAACGATGCCCATGTGCTCTTTGATGAACAGGATAAGGTGCCGGAGTCTCCGGAAAACACGGAGGTTGGCAAAGCGGTATTTGACGCTACGAATAAAAGTACGAACTGGAAGCCCAATTTGCAGCCGGAATACGGGGAGGATTCCTTTTATATCGATCTGCACGCCAATTATGTGATAACCGGAATATGCTATCTGGATACGAACGGCATCAATGACTGGATTGTAGAAAGCGGAGAACCCTTCAACTGGCAGGAAATCCTGTCCTTTTCCACAGACAGCTATATGTCCTGGCAGGGAAGAACGATTGCAGAAGCAGAGCCCACCAGATATCTGCGCTTTTCCACATGCTGCGGAGACAGCGGTGTCAGCGAGCTTGCAATCTACGGTTACAAGGTGTCCGAATTGTCGGATGCACAGCAGCAGAAAACGGCTGCAAAGCCATCCGGCGTTTCCCGGACGGCGCTTACCGCCGGGGGTACTGTTGGCTTCAACGCCTTTATCGATGACCCGATGACGGCAATCTGTGCCGCAGGCAATGTCCGTGAATACCATAATCTGAACTGGCTGATAGATGCCGACGGGAAAATCAAGTTTACCCAGGGTACCTGGGGAGATATGGACAGCTATTACGCTGGGATGAAAGCGCAGAATATCAGCCTGATTCCCTGTTTCCAGGGGGGCAGCAGCTATATATACGGCAGTTCTGATTTCCCGGAAATCCCTGTACCGGAGGGAGCGGATACCCTTGATCCCACCAGCTATACCATACATGCACAGGCCTTGTACCAGGTTGCAGCACGATACGGCAGCAATCCGGATGTGGATCCGGACACACTCCATGTTGCCGATTCAAAGGAACCTGCTGTAGGGATGGGGCTGCTTTCCGCACTGGAAAACTGCAACGAGCCCAATAAAAGCTGGAGTGGAAAGGCGAATTATTACAGCCCCTATGAGCTTGCCGCCATGTGCTCGGCTGACTATGACGGCCACGAGGGGAGGATTCCGGCTGCGGGGGTCAAAGCTGCAGATCCGGATTTCAAGCTGGCGATGGGCGGCCTGGTGGGAACCGCCACCATGCTGGACTATCTGTCGGAAATGAAGCTGTGGTTTGATTACAACCGCACTGACGGGAAATTTGCCGTAGATATCATCAACGTGCATATCGGACCGGACGATTGCAACCCGGAAAGCAGCAGCTTTGCGGAGACCATTGGGCGGCTTCAGCGTTGGATTGATGAAAATGCACCCGGCACCGAGCTTTGGATTTCAGAATATGAGGTGCCCATGCATGACTGGGTGACCGAGGGCGTGGATAACCATGAGAATGCTGCATATCAGCTGAAATATGCACAGCGTGTCGTCAGAACAAATCTGATTGCACTGAAAAACGGGGTGGACAGAATTACAAAATTCCAGCTCCGTGACGAGGCTAGCGGAGGTTATGCTGATTCCGGTTTGGTTACACAAAAAGGTCAATGGGACAAAAAGACAGCCTGGTATGCCATGTCCTGTATGACCTCAGTGCTGGAGCATGCAGACTTTTATGCGGATTTATCCACTGAGGAGGTTTCGGTATATCGGTTCCGGGATCGCATCACCGGTGAATGGATTGACTGTATCTGGTCGCCGACTAATGAGGACCGGGTGATTGAAGGCTTTTCCGTTTCCGCAGAGGATGCTGCCTTTGCATATCTGACCAGACCATCAGAATATGCTGAGGGTACAACTGAACAGCTCAGTATAGCAGATGGCCGCATCTGTCTGGACGTTACGGAAACCCCGGTTTACCTGACATATGCCCGGTCCGAAAAAACCATCATCAACGGCAAGGGGCATTATATCCGGCCGTCCGCCCTTTGCTTGTCGGCAGGGTATGATACAGAGGTGTGTGATCTTTCCGCTGCTCCTGCTGATGGGGTTCTGAATCAGTTTTACCGCATGTTTGATGAGCCGGATACTATGCCGGCATATACATACAGCAATACCTCCGCACTTTCTGCGCCGGTTACCAGCTCCAATCAATCCGGCATTACCTGCTATGTGGATTTGGGCGGACTGTATTATATCACCGGCTTCGGCATTTATGACACATTTGGAACAGGCAGCTTTTCCGTATATGATGCGAATACAGATATTCTCCTCTGGTCCAGCGATATGGGCAGCTATATGAGCCGGAATATCGATCTGATTGCACAATCTGCACCCACGGACAGACTGAAAATCGTCAAGGGCGGCGGAGATCTGAATGAATTCGCAGTATATGGCTATGCTGCGCCCGGAGGCCGGATTACCGGCGATGTGAATGCAGACGGGGTGTTTAATGTTGCGGATATGGTCATGCTGCAGAAATGGCTGCTGCATGCCGGAGAGCTTACGGACTGGCAAGCAGGGGATCTGCATCAGGATCAGGTCCTCAATATTGCTGATTTATGTCTGATGAAGCGGATGCTGATAGTAAGGTAGGAGCACTGTTCACTTAGCGCGTGCAGCGCTTTGGCTGTGCCGGTTTGTTCCCGCTTCCCCAAGGCAAGCAGAAACCGAATCGTATTTCACTGTCCCCATACCCGGCGGAACGGGAAGGGGGCAGTTTTTGCTGCAATCTCGCAGGCAAAACAGCCCAGATACCGGTGCGCCTATTGCATTTTTCAGAAAAACCTGCTATACTAAGGTGTACATGATTCTTTTGGAGGCAGATGCACAATGAGCGAGGAAAAGAACTTTCACAAAAAGCCGGAAACCCGCCCGGAATTCCCGAAGCGGGCAGTCATTACCGGCGGTATGCCCTACGGCAATAAAACCCTGCACTTCGGACATATCGGCGGTGTGTTTGTTTTTGCAGATGTATATGCCCGGTTCCTGCGGGACCGGATCGGCGAAGAAAACGTCATCTTCGTATCCGGAACGGACTGCTACGGTTCTCCCATTGCGGAAAGCTACCGCCGCAAGTGTGCGGAGGAGGGCTTCACCGGCACCATCAAGGACTTTGTTGCCGCAAATCATCAGGCACAGAAGCAGACCCTGGATGATTACGACATCAGTCTGAATCTGTTCGGTGCCTCGGGCCTGGGTCGCACAGCTGAAATTCACAACATGGTGTCTGACCGGTTCATCCGTCGGCTGTATGAAAACGGACATCTGACCCGCATTGCCACCTCCCAGTTCTATGACGCAAAGGCAGGGGCTTTCCTGAACGGCAGACAGGTTATCGGCAAGTGCCCGGTGGAGGGCTGCAACTCTGAGAAGGGATATGCGGACGAATGCGACCTGGGACATCAGTATATGCCGGAAATGCTCATCAATCCCAAAAGCACGTTGACCGGCGAAACCCCCATCATGAAGCAAGTGACCAACTGGTATTTTAATCTGACGGAGCAGAATGAGCTGCTGAATCAGTATGTTTCGGAGATCGGCACCCAGAAAAATGTGCGCCCTCTGGTATCCAAAACCATCGGGGAATTCCTCAAGCCCCCGGTGATCTATATCAAGCATGAATTCCGGGAGCAGTATGAGGCTTGCCGGGGAGAGATGCCGGAGCATGACTTCCTGGAGGAACCGAAAAAGCCCTCCTTCACTATCGCTTTCAAGAAGCTGGGGGATTGTGACCAGGCTTGCGTAGTGCTGGCAGAGCATGGCATCCGGTACCGTACCGGCAAGACCCTGGTGCCCTTCCGGCTCACCGGCAATGTAGAGTGGGGCGTACCTGCACCCCAGCTGGAGGGGGAGGAGCCGCTGACCATCTGGGTATGGCCCGAATCCCTGTGGGCGCCCATCTCCTTTACCATGGCATATCTGGAGCAGATCGGCCACGATATGGAGGAGTGGAAGGATTACTGGTGCTCCAAGGACGCCCAGGTGTATCAGTTTATCGGGGCGGACAATATCTATTTTTATGGCGTGGCTGAAATGGGTATGTTCATGGCGCTGCAGGGGAAGGACAACCTGACCACCCATCCGGCTGAGGGACAGATGCAGCTGCCCATTCTGGTTGCAAACAATCACATTCTGTTTCTGGATAAAAAAGCCAGCAGCTCCGGCGCAGTCAAGCCTCCCATGGCTGCGGATCTGCTCAACTACTACACCGCTGAACAGCTGCGGATGCATTATCTGGGTCTGGGTCTGGGTCAGCGCAGCGTCAGCTTCCAGCCCAAGCCGCTGAATCCCAATGCCAATCCGGATGAGGCAGATCCGGTTCTCAAGGACGGTTTCCTGCTGTCCAATGTATTTAACCGAATCATCCGCACCTGTATTTATACCACACAGAAATACTATGACGGCGTGATGCCGGTGGGTGAGGTTTCCGCACCGGTGCTGGAAGCTGCGAAGAAAGCCATTCTGGATTATGAGCGGTTCATGTACCGCTTTGAATTCCACCAGGCAACCTATGTGCTGGACACCTATATCCGCAAGGCCAGCAAGCTAATGGTGAAGCAGCTGGGTGATGCGGACAAAAAGGATGATGCACAGCTGCGGCGTCAGACCTTGATTGATGTATTCCACATGATCCGTACTGCCGCGGTGCTTCTGCATCCTATGGCCCCGGAGGGGACGGAAAAAATTCTGGAATATCTGCAGCTGGACAAGCGTTTCTGGAGTTGGGATTACATTTTTGAACCCATTGCATTCTTCTGTGACGGACAGGATCATAAGCTGAAATTCCTGGAGCCGAGAGTGGATTTCTTCACCCGGCATCCAAGCCAGTTTGCACAGATTGACGAAGCCGAACAGTAAGCCGGTTCCCCATGCTTTATGCATGGGGAATTTGTTTATACGACAAAACCACCCTTCTGTTTATGTGGCAGAAGGGCGGTTTCATTTTCCGGCACTGATGACAGCTTCAAATGCATGTATGCATAGTTTATGTATTATTTTATTTACAGTAAATAAGGCTTGACAAACCCAATCAGGCGTGCTAAAATGAATACAGATTCAAAAATGAATTAAAATTCATTATAAGGCGGGTGTTATTCCGATGCGCCATATCAGCGAAGAAAAGCAGAACAATATATTGAACGCCGCTGCAGAGGTTTTTGCAGAAAAAGGATACTACCAGGCTTCGATTCAGGCCATTACCCAAAAAGCAGGGGTATCCACCGGAACATTTTATATCTATTATAAAAGCAAGGAAGAAGTGTTGCTGTCCCTGTATCATCAGTTTTCAGCCCACCTGGATGCTGTCATAAAAGAAAAGCTGGCCAGTCAGTATGCGGACAGCACGGAAAAGCTGATTGCCTGTACCGCTGTGGTGGTCAAGGTTTATGCAACCAAGCCAAAGCTGTCTTTGATTATGCTGACGAAAATTATCGGAATGAGCAAGCTGTCAGAAAATGAGTACTACAACGTATTCAATCAGTTGTGCGAGGTCTTTCAGCACATAATTGCAGAAATCCATTCAGACCGTTCTGAGGAACTGTATATTTTCTCGATTGCGTATATACAGTTGCTGAATGCGCTGACCGCTCAGTGGATCGCTTCCTCCGATCAGAGAAGCCTTGCCGATTTGATTGATATGATTATCACATACAACTTTCGGGCGCTGCAGATTCCGGTGGACGAAGAGATAATCAGAAAGCATATCATCAGGGAAATAGAAAGGGAGAATGAGAGATGAAAAAGCGTGCAAGCGGCTTTACGCTTATTGAGTTGATTGTGGTAATTGCCATTATCGGTGTTCTGGCAGCAATCCTTGCCGTGGCAGTGTCGGGCTATATCAAGAAATCCAATCAGACGGCGGCCAATCAGAATGCCAGGTCTATTTTTAATCAGCTCACCATGAGCGCTGTGGATCTGGATGAAGCAGGCATTGTGATGGGGGTAAACGGAAACTTCACATTAAGTACTGCAAATGTCACCGGCGATGAAGGAGATTGTGTAAACCTCAAGGCATGGCTGGCCAGCGGGAACTTTTCTTCCTCCCAGCAATCCCTCATCAGCAACCAGGTTGGTGGGTATATTGACATTATATACAAAAATGGCTACCCGGCAGCTGTGGCGTGGTCCAAGTCAAAGGGCAGCGATGCAATTATCGGCAGGTATCCGGAGGAGGTAACCCTGGACAGCGGCGTGACCTGGCAGAATTGGGATGCGGGTCTTTAATCAAGGCACTTACAGACATTTGCAGGGATTTCTTCTGGACCGGAGTAGGGAAAAAAGCAGCTGATTCCCTCCCTTAAAATCATGCTGTTCCCTGTGCCGGCGGAAACCGGAATGTAAACAGCGGCAGGAGATCCTTGCAGGTGTCTGCAATGCATAGGCTGAAAAGATGCATCTTGTATGCATCGGGCTTATATCAGAAAAAACCGCATTTTCAATTTGAAAATGCGGTTTTTTGTGACTTATTCGCTGACGTAAGGCAGCAGGGCAATGTGTCTTGCTCTCTTGATTGCAACGGTCAGCTCACGCTGATGGTATGCACAGGTACCGGTTACCCGTCTGGGCAGGATCTTTGCTCTGTCGGTCATGCACTTTCTCAGCCGTGCAATATCCTTGTAGTCGATGGTTTCGATACGATCTACACAGAACATGCAGACCTTTTTGCGGGGTCTCTTGCCGCCCCGGGAATTTCTTTCTCTTTCCATGAAAATAACCCTCCTTTTCGAGTTCAGGTCAGAAGGGGACTTCGCCGTCGCTGAGGATCTCTTCAAAATCACTCAGATCGCCAAGCTGGATGGACTCCTGTGCCGGCTGGGTCTGAGCAGGCGCTGCCTGCTGCTGGGGCTTGCTGTATGCGGGCTGCTGATAAACCGGCTCTGCAAAATTGCCTTGCTGCTGTCCGCCACCCTTGGATTCGCCGAAGGACACATTGTCCGCCTGTACTTCCATGGAATAGTGCTTGACACCATTCGCATCCGTATAGTCGTTGTTGCGCAGACTGCCCTCTACGATAATCATTTTCCCCTTGGAAAAATAACGGGAAACGAATTCAGCGGTCTGCCGCCAGGTGTTGACTCTGATGAAGTCAGCCTGCCGCTCCTGATCCTTGCGGTAGGGACGGTCAACAGCTACGGTAAAACGGCATGTGGAAATGCCGGAAGTGGTCTGGCGCAATTCGGGATCCGCAGTCAATCTGCCCATCAGTATAACCTTGTTCAGCATTTTGAAGCACCTCCAATGTGCATTGGATTACTTTACAGTAACCAGGGAGCGAAGTACGCCGTCTGTGATGTTTACTTTTCTTGTAAATTCAGCAGGATATGCGGGAGAGGACTCAAATGTATAAATTACATAGTAGCCGTCCAGCTCATCGTTGATGGGGTATGCCAGCTTGCGCTTGCCCCAGGATTCATCAACGGATTCCAGTGTCGCATTCTCTTCAATCTGAGCCTTGAACTTTTCGATCAGTTCCTTTACTGCGTCCTCGCCCTTTGCCAGACTGAACACGACCATAGCCTCATACTTTGCGTTTACCTTTGCCATGTTGTTACACCTCCTTTTGGATTTCGCTCACCACGTTGTGTGAGCAAGGATACTATAAAATTATAGCAGAGTGTGCCGGATTTGTCAAGGGTTTTCTATAAATTTCTCCGGCAGCTTCGCATTTTCCCGGGTGTTCGCCTTTGGCAGCCTATGATAGCTCCTTGTCGTGATTACCGGGCAAAATGCCCTGTGTTTGTCCGGATACCCTGGCTGTCGGGCGTGCTGCTCTTTGGCATTTTTGCCTGTCCGGCTTACTCCAGGTGCACATCCATATACTGAATATCCAGATCCACATCTCCGGCAATACCGGGAATACGACCCCGGCAGCTCATCTGCCAGATGGCATAGTCCCCTGGGTAATCTGTCTGATCCGTGTAATGGGCAAGCCAGACCGGATACTTCTTCTGGGGATACCAGAAATTCTGCAGATAGTTTTTACTTCCGTAGAGCATAGCGGAATAGCCCTGCTTCTGCAGCTCGTCGGCAAATGCTTCAAACAGCATGTTCAGGTCGTGAATGCTCATACCGTATTTCTGGAAATTACTGAAGCTTTCCCAGTCGAATACCACCGGAAAGTCCAGCTTTTCACCCTTCAGATTCTCGGCAATCCACCGGGCCTCCTGTCGGACGGCTTTTTCCGTGTTGGCGGTGGAGTAGAAATATACCCCCACATCCAGCCCGGCGGCCTTTGCTCCGGCCATATTGGAACGGTAGTATTCATCCATCTCCATGCCGTTCCGGCCGTGGCCGATGCGCATGATGACAAACTGACAGCCTGCATCCCGGACAGCTTCAAAGTTGATTTTACCCTGCCATTTGGATACGTCGATGCCCAGACGCTTGTTTTTCCCTCCGTATGCTTCTGCGAAATCAGAAAAGCTCAGCCGGGAGGCTGTGTCCGTATAGGTGGGCAGCTTGTCCGCCACGGTGACGGTCAGATCCCAGCTGGTTTTGTTTCCGGCAGCGTCAGTTACCGTGGCTGTGATGGGGTATTTCCCCGGCACAGCGGTGTCCACCTGTCCCGTATAGGTCAGCCTGGGGGATTTGTCATAGTTATCCCCAAAGCCTACGCACTTGTTCAGATCAAAGGGCTTTCCTGTTTCGATCACGGTGTTGTATCCGCCGTTGAGCAGCAGGGGAGGGGTGGTATCCACGACCTGGTAGCGGATATTCTGTGTATAGGATTGTCCTTGATAGGTAAAGCGGACGGACTGTTCAACGGTTCCCGTTTTTGAGGTATCCAGCCGGCTGTTTTTGTTTTCCAGCCTGATCTCCGGTTCGGTGATATAGTCCCGGAGCAGCACGGTATCGTACACCTCAACAGCCCCTGCGGTTTTCAGAGTGATTTTCTGCCGGACAGGTTCCGTGGTCGTCGTCTGGGTGGCGGAGGTTTCGGTCGCCGTGGCAGTGGTTTCTGTTGTTGTCTGGGTGGTGCAGGCGGTGACTGCCTGGGTGGAAACAGCGGCAGTGGTGGCTTCGGTAACAGGCGCAGCGTCCGCCGGTTCTGCTCCCTGGGCGCCGCATCCTGCCAGCAGCATGACAAGCACAGCTGCCGGCAGCCAGAGTTGTTTTTTCATAGCATGCTCCTTTTTCCTCGAATACCACCAGTATAGCATGAATTCGACAAAAAGTAAAGGCAGCACCGAACAGGGTATGCTGAAGGGGCTGAGGTTATTGGTCCTTGTAACCAAATGCGATGCTGATCACTGCTGCATCCTGGCCCATCACTTTAAGATAATAGGTTTCCGTATACCCTATGACGCTGAATGAATTGCCGGATGTGTTCGGATCCTCAGCATCCTTCTCCACAGTCCAGCCAAGTCTTGCTGTCATATCTGCGTAGCTTGTACCGATGGTTACGCCGTTGACGCTGATGGGGAACAGCTCGGGTGTATCCTCTTCTGGATATTTGTAGAAAGCAATAAACGAAAGCTCCTTGGCTTTGAAGGCTTCCTGAGTCAGAATCTCGCGTATACCAGCGACTCCGCATCGCTTTCCGTAATATGTGATTGTTGCAAGTGAGCGGTTTTCACCGGCATTGGATGTACCGGATAAGTAATAATTCTCACCAGTCAGCATCCCAAAGTCTTCACCAAGGTCCTGGAGGGAGAAGGGCATTTGCATTTTTGTACCATTCAAATAGATGACATCCAACAAGCTTTCGTCCGTCCATCCCTCAGCAGGAACGGCAACCGGTTTCTGTTCTGCAATTTCGGTCAGCTTTTGCCGCATCTCATCCGGAATGCTGCATACGCTTTCGCCGGCACTGGAGTCGGCTGGGGGATTACTCTGTCCGCATCCTGTCAGCAGGCCAACTGCCAGCAGGGTGCATAGCAGGACAGTTCGTGTTTTGAGCCTCATCGAAATCTCCTCCTTATTGTGTTTGGGGTGATGCAAAGCCTATTCCGTTCCCAGTAAAGCATGATGCAGGATGCCCAGCCACTCCCGCACCCAGTAGGTGGGAATGAGCCAGGGCTGGGTGCCGGCCGGGATGCTGCTGACGGTCCAGCCGCAGTCCTTGGCGATCATGCCTGCCCGGAGTTCATGAAATTCATTGGTCACCAGTGCAATTTCCTTGGGCATGTATCCGTTTTCTATCAGCAGTTCCTTGGAAAAACGCAGATTCTCCCGGGTGCTGGTGGAGCGATCCTCCTGTAAAATCCGGTTGGCCGGCACGCCCCTTGCAGTCAGATACTGATACATGCAGGCAGCCTCGCTGATGTCTTCGTTACTGCCCTTTCCGCCGGAAACCACCAGCAGGCAGTCCGGATGCTCCGTCCAGTAGCTGTAGGCTGCGTCCAGTCTTTGCCGGAGCATGATGCTGGGCTGGGTGCCGTTGACCTTACAGCCAAGCACCACTGCCACGTCCGCACTTGCTGCTCGCTTGCCGTATGCCGCATACAGCATACCGCCGGTGAGTCCTGCTGCAAGAAGCGCTGACACCAGGGCGAGTGTAATGCAAGTTTTGCTTGCGATCCGGAACCAGAGCATGCTCTGATGGGCTGTGCACCATTGATGCAACGGTGTGCGGAAATACCAGAGCAGGAGTCCCACCACGCAGAGAGTCAGTCCAAGAAGATTTCCGGCGTTGATGATCCGGGCGAACATGGGCAGCAGAAACACAAAACCCCCGCACAGGAGCAGCGCGGGGAGTATGCGTTCGATCAGAATGGATCTCATGTGAAATTGTCCTGAAGCGCCTTGGCCAGCTGGGCCGGACAGGAGGTTCCCTTGCTGCCGCATTCAATGTCCTTCAGCTTGGCGATTACCTCTTCCACCTTCATGCCCTTCACCAGACTGCTGATGCCCTTGGTGTTGCCGTTGCAGCCGCCGATAAATTGTACATCCTGTACGGTGCCGTTTTCCACTTCAATATCAATGCGCCGTGCGCAGATACCCCGGGTCTGATAAGAAATCTTCATGATTTATGCCTCCTTCTTATTGGACAGCTTGATGATACGGTCCAGATTTTCCTTGGTGGTGCTGTTACTGCCAAGATGCGTGGGCTGAGCATTGTACAGACCGTGGAAATCGGAACCGCCGGTGACAATCAGGTTGTATTTCTGTGCAATTTTCCGCAGCTCCTCCCGCTGGGCTTCGTCTGCGGTGTAGTGGTCAACCTCTACGCCGTCGATTTTGCCCATCTCCGCAAGCTCCACCAGCAGATCCACATTGTGGTACAACATGGGGTGTGCCATGACAGCCACGCCCCGGGCGGAATGAATCAGATCCAATACAAATTTTACGTCCGGATATTCCCGCTCCACCAGGCAGGAGCCGTTTTCCAGATTAAAGAGTTCATCGTTCAGTTCTCCGTAAAACTCCAGCGCATAGCCATAGTCGATCAGTGCCCGCATAATATGCTGCTTGAAGATGCTTTTAGAGCTTGTAGCATGGCGCATGACGCTTTCCAGTGTAATGGGGAAGCGCTCCATTACCTTTTCTACCATTTCCTTGCTGCATGCCTTCCGGATTTCACAGGACTTGAGACAGAGACCCTCCAGCCGGTCCGGCTTTTTCGGTGCATAGCAGAGAATATGTACCTTGCTGTTCCGGGCTTTGTCCCAGGCGGAAAGCTCTACGCCCTGAATAATACGGACTCCATAACGCTCACCGAGGATATTTGCTCTGGAGAAGGACGAAAGCGTGTCGTGATCGGTAATCGACAGAAAGTCGATGCCGGTGCGCTTTGCCTGCATGATAATATCCTCAATGCCGAGAGAGCCGTCGGATAATTTTGTATGACAATGCAAATCACAGATCATAGTGAAACCTCCTTTGAGTGTCCGCTTTAGAGTGCTAATGCGAAAAAACATAACAAGACAAAAACATTATAGCACAACCAAAGCGAAAAAGCAAGTATTTTCGCTAAAATGGGAAAAACTTGCGCTATGGTGTATGGGGCGGAGGCATTCTTATACTATTATATAGGGATTATTTTCTGCGTTCAATCCACTTGTTGATCAGCATGCCGATGAGACCGATGCCCCCGGTTACGCCGAAGGCAATCAGGCTGACCAAGTATTTTCCCTGGCCAAAAGAGCTGCCTACATAGGCAGAGGAGAGAATGGAGGGGATCCGGGCGAGGGTTGCGATCAGCAGATACCGGGTGGGGTTGATCGTTGTCAGGGGTACAAGATAGGTGAGCAGATCCTTTGGGGTGCCGGGGATAAAAAACAGCAGAAAGACCGCCCATTCCAGCTTGCTTTCGTTCTGGAGTAGCCGGTGGTTTCTGATTTTTTCTTCCGGGACAAAATAATACACCAGAGGTCTGCCGAATTTGCGCACCAGCAGAAATACAGCTGCTGTGCCCAGAATGATGCCCAGCAGACTGTACAGCGTGCCGGCAATGGTACCGAACAGCACGCCCCCAAGCAGCTCGATGGGTTCGCCGGGCACAAAGGCAACGATCACATGAAACACATGCAGCAGAATATAGATGACCGGCGCAAAGGGCCCATAGGATTCAACCTGCTGCTTCATGATGATTCTGCCGTCTTCGGTGGAAAGATTCCGGATCCAGGGCCAGAGCAGGGCAGTAATGGCAAGGGTTGTGACAATATACGCCGCCAGAATCAGCAGCTTCTTTTTCGCTTCTTTTGAATATTTTTTCATAGCTTTAGGGTGCACAGAATCCTTTGATTCATGCAGGCGATGCCCGTTCCCTCCTTTACATATAAGGATTCCCCGCACGTCCATGCGGGGAATCACGCTTATGTAGTGCCTTCAGTGGTTGTCGGTTCTGATGGGGCAGGCGCTGAGCTGCCCTTGTATAGGTTCAGCTGCTTGCCGGTATCAATAATTGCCTGGGCAATTTCCTTTGCATAGGCAGCCTGATTGTTGTCGAAATAAACATTGTCTTCTTCATAGGACAGGAAACCCAGTTCAGCCAGACAGCTGGGCATGTCCGTATTCCGGTTGACATAATAATTCTTTCCGTCATTGTCCCGGTAGCCTTCCTTGGCGCCCCGGTTTTTGGTGACACCAACCCGGTCCAGTGCGGCCAGGATATTGCTTGCCAGCAGAGCGTCGCCGGTTTCGGAATTTTCGTTGATCCAGATTTCCACGCCGTTTCCTTCCGTGGCGCTGTTCCGGTGAAAGGAGATAAACAGATCTGATTTTCCCTCGTTGGCAATCTCACAGCGTTTTTCCAGGGAAACAAACGAGTCATCCGTACGGGTCATCAGCACAGTAACATTCGGAAACTTCTGCAGCTCCTGCTGAATCGCCAGTGTAATTTTCAGGTTGTCGTCCTTTTCCAGCCTGGTTTTATCCGCATTGTGGCATCCCGCATCGCTGCCCCCGTGCCCTGCGTCCAGAGTGACGGTGAAGTTTTTTGCAGGCTGTGTGGTTTGCGTTGGTGCGGCAGTGGTATTCTGGGTATTATCACTGTCGCTGCTTCCCTTATTGAGACAGGAATAGAGCATAAAAATCAATGCGAACAGGATCAATCCGGTGATAATCAGGCGATCCCACCTGACACGACGTCTTGCCATTTGTTGATTCCCCTTATCTTTTGTTTCTGTGTACTGGTGCTGAATATCTGATGTACATTTCATAGATTATTATAGCATGTTGATGGAAAAATTGCAACCATCACAACGGAAAGTTTTTCAGAACGCAAGTGATTTCTACAAGTTCTACTTGCCCTTGGTGTAATTACACAGAATTTTGTAGCATCCTTCGAAATTCTGTGCCGGGCTCTATTACTCCCCCGTATGTGTTCATGCTGGTCTGGGCTGTGCTTCTGGTGTTCTGCCTGTTGGCTGGTATTCCCACCCGGTTCGGGGCGGATGCCCGGATGCTGTCCGCCTTGTCCAATGCCAGCGCCTATTATACGCCCCTGGGGGTTCTTCTCTGACAGATGGTCAGCAGCAGCTGACAAAGGAGCAATTGCCCGGAGAGGGAGTTGCATTACCTGCAGGAGAAGAGCTGATGTTTCAGGCCGCATTCGGATTGCAGAAGCGGCGTTTTCTTTCAGATCGCTGGGCGGCGCTGCCGGAGGAGCTGTTCTGCCTTGTGGCGACCATCCGGCCGGTGGAGCAGAGGATTGAGCTTGCGCTGACAAAGCATCCATAGCTGGCTGCATAACAGGGAAGGCATTATTCTCCGTTTGCAGGATTATCCAGCACATTACCGTTTTCAGAAAATCGTGAACCGTGACAGGCACAGTCCCAGGAGTGCTCGGCACTGTTCCAGTGCAGCGCACAGCCCAGGTGGGGACAGCGTTTGCCTGTAAAGGACAATAAATTGGTAACTGTCTCAAATCCGTTGACAAGAAGCCGGGGTCTGAGGATGCTCCTGGAGGGAGTGAACAGGTCTGCATATTCGTTCTTTTTTCCCTGCACCCTGTCGGAGAGCAGCATGGCTGACAGCATGGCTCCGGTCATGCCCCATTTGTTAAAGCCGGATGCGGTGAATAGCTGTGCTGTACGGCTGGAATACTGACCGATATACGGCATCTCATCCAGGCTCATGCAGTCCTGGGCGGCCCAGTGACAATACTCCTGCGCTTTGGGATAATACTGCTGTGCAAACCGGCGGAGCTCTGACCAGTTTCCGCCCTGTTTGCCTGTACGGTGTCCGCCGCCGCCCAGCAGGAGATAATCCCCATAATTCCTGAAGGAAAGCCCCTTTCTGTTTTCGTCCACATACATGCCGTCCAGGTTCTGGGCATGCTCCAGTGCCAGCACATAGGAGCGATGCTGATAGAGCTTGAGAAAATAGCTTCCATGCTTATTGAGAAAGGGGAAGTGGGTTGTGATGATAACCTGTCCGGCTTGAATGCTCCCGCTGTCTGTAACTGCTGTATTTCCCCGCATTTCCCGGACAAAGGTATGCTCATAAACCGGAAGATCCTCTGCAATGGCAGCAACGAATTTCAGTGGATGAAATTGTGCCTGGTTAGGGAATTTTACGGCTCCCGCCGTTGGGAACGGCAGTGCCGGATGGCTGCATAATTCGGCGTGAAAGCCTATTTTCTCCAGCGCTTTCATTTCCTGTTCCAGCTTTTTTCTGTCGCTGACAGAGTACACATAATTGTCCCGGATTTCATAGTCACAATCTAGATGCCTGCAAAGCTTTCCGTATTGTTCAAGGGCAAGACGGTTGGCTTGCAGGTATTTCTGTGCCGGTTCAAGCCCCTCTTTTCTGAGCAGCTTCTGATAAATCAGCCCATGCTGACAGGTGATTTTGGCTGTGGTGTGGCCGGTGGTGCCTGCACAGATCCTGTGCTTTTCCACAAGGATACACTCCACACCCCTTTGCTTCAGAAAATATGCCGTGAGAATGCCAGCCATGCCGCCGCCAATAATGAGAACCTCTGTTTTCAGATCCCCCTGCAGCTTAGGAAAGACGGGCATATTCACACCCTTCTGCCAGATTGATTCCATCATTCCTCCTGTGTACAGCGCCGCCCTATGTGTCCTTCGGACGGTGGTTTCCTCTTCGTTTCAGCAGTATGCAGATGCATCAGCCGCTTTCCGTAGTATGTGTCCCTTTCATGGATTTATGTATATCCCCGCATCAGGATGTTATACTAAATGGAAATACAGGAAAGCAGAGGCGCTTTGATGGAAAGGAACTATTTCAAGGGCTGGTACTTCAAGTGCAGCAATGCCACACAGACCATTGCATGCATCCCGGCGTTTCACCGCAGCTGTCACCGGGAATCTGCGTCCTTGCAGATGATTACGGATGATACTGCATGCAGCATTCCGTTCGATACACTGGAATACCGGGAAAGCCCCCTGTCCATTCGTATCGGGAGAAATATATTTTCCGAAAGGGGACTTTGCCTGAACATCCGGACAAACAAGCTCACCGCCTATGGCACCCTTCGTTTCGGAGGGCTGCAGCCCCTGCGCTATGACATTATGGGGCCTTTTCGGCTGGTGCCGTTCATGCAGTGCCGGCACAGTGTTTTCAGTATGCAGCATCGGGTTGACGGGCAGCTTGTGATAAACGGAAAGCCCATGCGGTTTCAGCAGGGCGTGGGCTATATGGAGGGGGACTGTGGCTCCTCCTTTCCAAAGCAGTATATCTGGACCCAGTGCTGCTTTCCCGAAGGCTCCCTGATGCTGTCGGTAGCCGATATTCCGTTGTATGGTCTGCATATGACCGGCATCATCGGTGTGGTTCTGGCCGGCGGAAGGGAATACCGCATCGCCACTTATCTGGGCGCGAAGGTGGAGTATATCCGCAGGAACACGGTTGCAGTGCGACAGGGGAATGCTGTGCTAACTGCCAGTCTGCTGGAAAGGAATGCCCAGCCCTTGCTTGCACCGGAGCAGGGGCGTATGAGCCGCACCATTTTTGAAAGCGCCTCCTGCAGGGCATACTATCGGTTTGCATATAACGGAAAAGTGATATGTGAGTTTATCGGCAGCCGGGCGAGTTTTGAGTCTGAGTATGCAGGATTCTCCTAAAGCCGAATGATACCAAAGGACAAAAAAGGCACACCCATAGGTGTGCCTTTTGCGCATGTGCTGGTTTTCACAGCAAGCTGGTTGGGATAGCTGGATTCGAACCAGCGACTGACGGAGTCAAAGTCCGTTGCCTTACCGCTTGGCTATACCCCAGAATAAGCATTTCAATTATAACATGCCGTATCAGAAAATGCAAGTATTTTTTCCGAAATGTATGGACACAAAAAACCGGCAGACGCCTGAGATGCTCCTGCCGGTTTCGGTTTATTCTGTTTTGCCTTGGATATATGCCACCGGGTCGATGAACACACCGTCCCGGTATATTTCAATATGCAGGTGGGAGGGCTCTGCACTTTCGATTTCCGCCGTATCTCCCACTGCGCCGATGATATCGCCGCCTTTGAGCTCATCCCCGGCGGTTACGGTAACGCCGCTGTTCAGATTACAGTATCGGCTGATGATGCCGTTGCCGTGGTCGATGGTGACGCATACGCCAAACAGTCCGTCTTCTTCCACGGATTTTACCGTTCCTGCTGCAATGCTGACCACATCATCCCCGATTTCCGCTGCCAGATCTGCACCGTTGTGGGTCTGCCAGGCTCCGGTGGTGGGGGATTTGACCAGTTCCCGATTGCTGAAGGGGTTGATTACCTCACCCTTTACCGGCATTACAGGTTTGGGAGCGGGTTCCGGTTTGTGGACTAGGACAGCGGCAGTTGTCTGTGGAGCTGTCGATTCCGGAACTGCAGGTACCATAGCTTCTGTGACGGCTGGCTCTGCAACGGTTGTCCGGGTGTATGTGGTTGTGGATGCTGCGGTTGTTGTGGCTTTCGGCACATTTTCCTTGGTGAAGGATACGCTTTGTTCGGACTGCAGACTGGATTCAAGCTGGGCGGACAGGTCATTGCTCGTCTGGGTATAGGCAAAGTAGCAGGCGGCGCCCACCATGGCAACACACAGGGATAAAGCAATGTAAAACCCCTTTCCCGCAAGAACATTGGATGCGCTGGATTTTGACTTTTTCATAATAACTCCGTTTCTCCGCCGTTGTGTGGAATCGGTGCCGCTGCGGCGGTCAGCACGTTTGAACCGGTAGTTCTGTGAAATATTGTTGCCGGATCCGGCGGGATTATACAGTCATCCGCAGCATCTTCACGAGATTAAATAATACTTTATTTAATATAAAAATAAAAACTTGATTAATATCTGAAAAATCTCTTGACACAGACATAAAAAATGTGTAAAATGTAGAGTAAATAAAGACACTGTTGCTTATTAAATAAAGCCTCGGTGATTTATTTAAGCTTGTTCACTATTATAATGAGGAGGATTGTTGATGAGAGGAAAAAAACTACTTGCATGCGTTACTGCATGCGCCATGATGACATCGGCATCTGTCGCAGGAACGATGGGGGCAGTTGCTGCGGACGGACTGGGCGGTTTTACCTGGTCTGCAACGGAAGGGTATCAGGAAGGCACCACAGGCGTGGAAAACGGTGCGGATTCTGTAACTGTCAGCTTTGCAGATACGGACAACGGCACCAAGAATGCAGCCGGCTTTTACCACAATTTTGATGGTGCGGACTGGTCCGGGTACGATACCCTGAGCTTTACCCTGACCAACAACAGCGCCAGCGACATCAATTTTGCTGCTGCTGTCAATACCGGTGCATCCTGGAAATGGCACCAGAGTGATAACATCACCGTCAGCGCAGGTGCGACCAAGGATGTGACGCTGTATCTCAAGGCGGAGGAGTGGTGGTATTATGATTCAGATACCCAGACCAACTCCCTGGTGACCATTGCAGATCTGTTCAATGTGCAGCGGGTCAATATGATGATTATGTCCACCAGTGAAACCGCAACCGTCAGCGGCTCTGTTACCCTGAGCGGCTGGAAGCTGGAGCAGTCCGGCAGCGGAGAAGTGGTTGAACCCAAGGACGGCTTTTATGTAGACGGCACCGTACTCCGGGATGCTAACCAGAACGCATTTGAAATGCGTGGCACCAACTATGCTTATACCTGGTATAAGTGGGAGGGCAACGAGGAAGCAACTCTGAAGGAAATTGCAGCATACGGTGCAAATACGGTCAGAATCGTGCTTTCTGACGGTCAGCAGTATACCAAGAATACTGCGGGCGAGGTTGCAAACCTCATCAGTCTGTGTGAGAAGTACAAGCTGGTTGCTGTGCTGGAGGTACATGATGTCACCGGTAAGGATGATGCAAACCTGCTGCTCAACAGCGCAAAGTATTTTGCAGAAATCAAGTCTGCCCTGATCGGCCATGAGGATACGGTGATTATCAACATTGCCAATGAGTGGCAGGGCAACGCCAACACCAGCAGCTGGGAAAGCGCATATATTGCAGCTGTCAAGGCAATTCGTGATGCTGGTCTCACCCACTGTATTATGTGCGATGCAGGCGGCTGGGGTCAGGGCTATGTGACCGTTCGAGACGGAGGCAGTGCAGTACTGGCTTCCGATCCGGAAAGGAATGTTATGTTCTCTGTACATATGTATGGTACCGCCGGCGGTTCCTCCACAGTGATCAAGAGCGTCATTGACGGTATTATGACCCGGAATTTGTGCCTGGTAATCGGCGAATTCGGCTATAAGCATTCCGACGGCGAAGTGGACGAAGCGTACATTATGGAATACTGCAAGGAAGTACAGATCGGCTGGCTGGCATGGAGCTGGTACGGCAACGGCAGTCCGGTTGAGTATCTGGATATGTCCTCTGCAAACGTAGGCGGCACACTGTCTGCGGATTGGGGCGAAGTTGTTGTAAACGGCAAGAACGGCTGGAAGGAAACCTCCAAGGTATGCTCTGTTTATACAGATGCACCGGTGACCACTACCACTGAGGTCGTAACCACCACCACAACAGAAGAAACTACCACAACTACTGAGACTGAAACCACAACTACCACAGAAGCTGAGACCACATCTGTTGAAGTTACCACCACTACTACCACAACCACCACTGTTGCGGAAACCACTACAGAGGCTGGTGAAACCACCACTACTACCACCCAGACTGTTGTCGCTACGCTGTACGGAGATGTGGACTGCAATGGTACCGTGGAAATCAGCGACATCGTGCTGCTGGCTCGGTATATTGCCCAGGATCAGGATATTCCTGCGATCTCTCCGGAAGGTCTTGCAAATGCCAACTGCGTCCAGGACAACAATATTGACGCAGACGATCTGACTCAGATGGCCCGGTATCTGGCGCATCTGATTTCAGAGAATGAGCTTGTCGTATACCCTACAAATGCTTGATTGTCTGCTGCATGTTTCGACATACAGGCATTTTGGTTCCCTCTTTCTAATGATTAGAAAAAAATCCGCCGTTTTTCGGCGGATTTTTCTTGTATCCTCTTGACAAATATATAAAAATAGTATAGTCTATAAATAGAATGAAAACAATTTATGTATATTAGTTACTCATTTGCAAGCCTTAATAAATAACACATACCATTTCAAACAAGGAGGATGTCTGATGAAGCATCGCAAGAAGGGGTTTACGCTGATAGAACTGGTTGTAGTCATTGCAATTGTGGGCATTCTGGCAGCTATTCTGGTGCCGGTTATGATGGGGTATATTCGTAAGTCCCGGGTGTCGGCTGCAAACACCAATGCCAAACAGAATTTTAATACCGCACTGGAGGTCGTGACTTCATGCGGAGCAGAATCCAGCGGCTATCTGTCAGAATCCAGGCTGTCTGTTCCGGCAAGGAAGACCAGTCTGCAATCCAAGCTGTCAAGCACCAGTGATCCGATTATGCAGAGCTATTATCAGGAAATGATCAATCAACTTAGTACAGATGACAAAGGCTATTACGGCGGTTTGTATGTAGGTAATGTTCCCGTAGCGGTGGTATGGTCCAACGGCAATACGGACAGCGCAATTCTGGGCAGATACCCGGACACAATTGGCACGGATGACAGCTACACCTGGTCGGACTGGGAAAATGATTGCGCCCAGTTCCAGGCCGGCGGCTATACCAGCTGGAGCGACTATCGGGCTGCAAACGGCGGCTGAGCGGAGAATACGCATGCTTTTCATCCACCCATCAGATTATTGCTGATGGGTGGATTTTTTGTATCATCGTTGTGGAGTATGCATGACTGCAACCGGGGACGCACACGCTTCCTCTTTTTTCTGTCATTGAGCACTTGACAAAGTCTTGGCTGTGATATATAATGAGAATATGCAATTGAGTTGCGCATTTTATGTGGCTGTGCGGATGGGAGGCTTATATGAAATTTGCAGAAAAAATCAGAATTTTGCGCACGCAGCAGGGAAAAACACAGCAGGCTGTGGCTGACGGCATCCGGGTATCCCTGCGCACCTATGTTTCCTATGAGCAGGAGGGGCGCTATCCCCGGAACCGGGAGATCTATACCAGATTGGCGGACTATTTCGGGGTGGAGAAAAACTATCTGATGGCGGAGGATGAAGCCTTTGTAACCCAGGCATCAGAGCAGTACGGCAGCCGGGGCAAGCGGCAGGCGGAAGCACTGGTGGCGGAGCTGACCGGCTTGTTTGCCGGGGGAGAGCTTTCCGAAAATGACCGGGATGCGGTGATGATTGCTTTGCAAAAGGCATATTTTGACTGCAAGGATGACAACAAAAAGTATGCCTCACGCACCCGGCAGAAGAAAGAGGAGTAGGTATGGATTCTGATGCAGTTTACCGGCAGATCCGGAATCTGATCCAGCACTGGGGCACCAATGATCCCCTGCAGCTTGCGGCGGATATGGGCATTATGCTGTACGACTGTCCGGATTTTAGTCAGCTGCTGGGCATGTACACCTGCCGCTGGAGACACCGGATTGTGCTGATGAATCCCAATGTCCATGAAAACCTGTACCGGATGGTGCTGGCTCACGAAATCGGCCACGATCAGCTGCATCGGCATCTTGCCGGCGGAGAGGGCCTGCGGGAATTCCGGCTGTTTCATACGTCCAGTCAGACCGAATATGAAGCAAATGTGTGGGCAGCGCATTTGCTGATTGATAACGGGGAACTGATGGAGCTGATACTGAACGGCTATGACGCTGCTGCTGCTGCCAGCATGCTGGGGGTGGACGTTAATCTGCTGCTGATTAAGGTGCAGCAGATGCAGAAGCTGGGAATGCGGCTGCGGCTGCCCTATGCGCCGGACAGCACATTTTTCCGAAAAATCCGGGAGTCCTGAAGCTATGCATGTATTGTTTTTATGCAGTCAGAATAAGCGGAGAAGTCTGACGGCGGAAAAGCTGTTTGACGGCTATGCCGGGCATCAGGTCCGCTCCGCCGGAACCGAGCAGAACGCCCGGGTAAAGGTGACGCCGGGGATGCTGGGCTGGGCGGATCTGATTTTTTGTATGGAAAATAAACATCTGCAGCGTATCCGTGCCCGGTACGGGGATGTGCTTGCCGGGAAAACGGTGGTGTGTCTGCATATCCGGGATACCTATGAATACATGGACAGCCGGCTCTGCGAACGGCTGGAGCGTATCGTGCCGGATTATCTGAGGTGATAGCATGGGTGCTTATATTGCAATTGATCTGAAGAGCTTTTATGCCTCCGTGGAGTGTGTGGAACGGGGATTGGATCCACTAGGCACCAACCTGGTGGTGGCGGACGAAAGCCGCACGGAGAAAACCATATGCCTGGCGGTTACGCCGTCGCTGAAGGCATACGGCATTCCCGGCAGAGCCCGGCTGTTTGAAGTGATGCAGAAGGTGGAGGAGGTCAACCGTGCCCGGCTGCGGCGGGCGGGGGCATTTCGGGGAGAGTCCTTTCTTGCAGAGGAGCTGCATGCGGATCCGGGACTGAAGCTGTCCTTTATTACCGCTCCGCCCAGGATGGCAAAATATATGGAGATTTCCACGAAAATCTTTCATCTTTACATGCGCTATGTTGCGCCGGAGGATATTCATGTATACTCCATTGACGAGGTGTTCATTGATGCGGCAGGCTATCTGAAAACCTACCGCTGTACTGCCCGGGAGCTTGCCATGCGGATGATCCGGGATGTGCTGCGGGAAACCGGCATTACCGCAACGGCAGGCATCGGCACCAACCTGTACCTGGCGAAGATCGCAATGGATATTGTGGCAAAGCATATGCCGGCGGATGAAAACGGGGTCCGGATTGCAGAGCTGGATGAAATGACTTACCGGCGGCAGCTTTGGTCCCACCGGCCCATTACGGATTTCTGGCGTGTGGGAAAGGGTATCGCCCGGAAGCTGGAGACCGCCTGTCTGTATACCATGGGGGATGTGGCAAGAGCGTCGGAATACAACGAAAAAAAGCTCTACCAGATGTTCGGGGTCAATGCGGAGCTGTTGATCGACCATGCCTGGGGCTGGGAGCCCTGCAGGCTCCAGGACATCAAGGCTTACCGGCCGGCGACCCACAGCCTGAGCCAGGGACAGGTGCTGCCGAGCCCCTATTCCTTTGAACAGGGAAAGCTGATTGTCCGGGAAATGGCGGAGCAGCTGGTACTGGATCTGGTGCGCAAGGGCCTTGAAGCAGATCAGATGGTACTGACTGTGGGCTACGACCATACGGGCATTCCGGAGGGCTATGAGGGTGCTCTGGAGCGGAATCACTACGGCAAAACCGTTCCGAAAATGGCCCACGGCTCTGTGAATCTGGGGCGGTTCACTGCCTCTGCAAAGCGGATTGTGGAGGCGGTTGTCCGGCTGTATGCAGAAATCGTGGACAGGCGGCTGCTGGTGCGGCGGATGTATGTGGTGGCAAACCATGTGCTGCGCGAGCAGGACGTGCCCAGAGAGGAATTTGTACAGCTGGATATGTTTACAGACCCGGCAGAGCAGCAGCGGAGGCATGCTGCGGAACGGCAGGCGGAGCAGCAGGAAAAATCCCTGCAGAAGGCGATCCTTGCCATGCAGCAGCGATACGGCAGGAACGCTGTGCTCAAGGGTATGAATCTCCGGGAGGGGGCTACGGCAATCACCCGGAACGGACAGGTGGGAGGCCACAGAGCATGAACGACTACGAGGATATCCTGTATCATCCCCACCACGTTTCTACCCGGCGTCCTCCCATGTCCATGCAGGACCGGGCTGCCCAGTTTTCCGCCTTCAAAGCCCTGACCGGGTATGAGGAGGGCATTGATGAGGCGGCAAGGGTTGTGGAGGAAAAGCTGGAGTTGACGGAGGATCGGCGGGAACGTCTGGATGGATGCATCCGGATTCTCCGGGATGCAGGGCCGGATGTACAGATCACCCTGCTGGTATTCCATCCGGATCCCCGGAAACCGGGCGGTGTGTATCTGCCCTACACCGGGTTGCTGCGCCGTGTGGACGAAGCGGCGGGCTTGCTACTGTTTCGGGATGGTACGTCCGTTCCGCTGCGTGATATTTACGATATGTACGGGGAGGTGTTTCCGGATGCGCTATGAGCATACGATGCATGCTACATTTCTCCGGCGTCCCAACCGGTTTGTGGCGGTGACGGAGCTGGAGGGGCAGGAGGAAACGGTGCATGTGAAGAATACGGGGCGGTGCAGGGAACTGCTGCTGCCCGGCAGACAGGTCATTTTGGCAAGATCAGCCCGGCTTAGCCGGAAGACCCGGTATGACCTGATCGGGGTGCAGAAGCCGGGGGTGGGGTGGATCAATATTGACAGCCAGGCGCCCAATGCTGTGGTGCTGGAATGGCTGCAAACGAAGCCCGTTCCCTTTCAGGATATGACCCTTTGCAGGCCGGAGTACCGGTATGGCAATTCCCGTGTGGATTTTTACCTGGAGTGCGGTGCGCGGCGGATTCTGCTGGAGGTCAAGGGCTGCACCCTGGAAATGGACGGAGAGGGTTTTTTCCCGGATGCTCCCACAGAACGTGGGGTCAAGCATCTGCGGGAGCTGGCAGGGGCATGCAGTCAGGGCTTTGCCTGTTATCTTGCCTTTGTGATTGCCATCCCGGGCGTTACGCAGGTTCATCCCAATATTGCCATGCATCCGGAATTTGGTACGGCTTTGCAGGAAGCCCGGAACGCCGGCGTTCGGGTACTGTATCTGCCCTGTGAGGTAGGGGAGGACAGACTGGAGATTCTGGGGCAGCAGATCGGAGGCGATGTGTAATGCCCGGGAAAAAGGCTGTGTTTGCCGGGACGATGCAGGTGCCGGGTATTTCCGTGCCGGTACGGATAATATGCAGTGGCAGGAGAACTCTGGGGGTAAAGGTGGATGCCGGGGGGACGGTTACGGTACAGGCCCCCTTTGGAACCCGTGAGCAGGATATTGTGACATTTCTGTGTAAGCAGGCTGGCCGCATCGAGGAGTATGTCAGGCAAAGCCGGCAGACGGCGGAGCAGGCGGAGGCTGCCGGGTTGTTTTCGGAGGATGCAATACGCCATATGGCGGAGCAGGCTCGTCAGGTGATCCCCGGGCGGGTGGCGTATTATGCGAAGCTGCTGGGGGTAAGCTACGGCACCATCACCATCCGGAACCAGAGAAGCCGCTGGGGCAGCTGTACCAGCCGGGGCAATCTGAATTTCAATTGCCTGCTGATGGCGGCGCCGCCGGAGGTGCTGGATTCGGTGGTGGCCCATGAGCTTTGCCACAGGAAGCACATGAACCATTCCGGCGCATTTTATGCCGAGCTGTACCGGGTGTTTCCGGACTATGATCGTTGCAGAACCTGGCTCCGAGAGCAGGGGCTGCTGCTGATGCGCCGGATGACCGGATAAAACAAAGCGGAGATTGCTTGTGAATCTCCGCTTTTTCTATAAATGTTCATGATTGGGCTTCATAGTAGGATTCATAGAGATAGTGCTGACCGTCAATGACAAACACATACCATTCCAGCTCACAGGTTTCACTGCCTGCGCTGCCATCGTCAACTTCTGTGATCTTCATGGAGTATGCGTCGGAGAGCACAACGTCCTGGTCAAAACTTTCGTGGATGATCGCATTGTAGCTTGCCAGGGATGCATCCGTCAGCTGATAGATCTGATTGATGGTATAGGTAATGGTATAATCCGTCCCGTATTTATTTGAGAAGTAGGCATGGGCCTGCTGTACATACTGGTCTGTGGTAATGCCCTCTCGCTGGCATTCCTGCTTGATCTGATCCACATAAAAGTCAGGGAATACACTGAATGCAGTGTCAAAGCTCTGGGTGCGGAGTCCTTCATAATATTTGTCCAGCAGGGGAGAAAATGCGTTGACCAGGCTGTCATAATCCGTGACCTGCCGGTCAGGGGATATGGTGTTGGAGTCCGCTGTTGACAGGGTTGTGTTACTGCTGCTCTGGGATGAGTCGGATGCATTGCAGCCTGTCAGTGCCAGCAGCAGTGCGCCGCAGGTGAGCAGCGGAAGCAGCTTGGACATCGGATACATCCTTTCTTTTTGACGGTTCATATGCTTCTGTCCTCGCCGATGAAGAACAGCGCCACAGTGCCCGGGCCAGCATGGGCGCCGATGACCGGTCCGATGGTGCCGATGCGGATATCCTGGATGCCAAACTGTTCCCGGATCTGATCGGCCACAAACTTTGCATCCTCCGGCGCATCGCCGTGGCTGATGAACACGGGCAGCTCCAGATCGTTGTGATATTTCTTTTTCATGTTTTCCACCAGTGCCAGCAGAGACTGCTTTCTGCCCCGCACCTTGGCAAAGGGAATCAGCTTGCCCTCTTCGTTGACATGCAGAACGGGCTTGATCCCCAGCATGCCCCCCACCACAGCGGAAACCTTGGATACTCTTCCGCCCCGGTGCAGATGATTCAGGTCATCCACTGTAAAGTAGTGGCAGAACTTCTGACGGTTTTCGGTGATGAGTGCGGCGGTTTCCTCCAGGGTCTTGCCGGCTGCCTTGAGCCGCAGGGCATACTCCACCAGCAGGCCGTGGCCCATGGAAGCGGACAGGGAATCTACCACCAGCACCTTGCTGCCCGGGTAGCGTTCCATGACATCATTGGCTGCAATCATACAGGACTGACAGGTGCCGCTGAGGGCAGAGGAAAAGGCAATGTGCAGTACGTCCTTACCGCTGCGGACAATCTCCTCAAAGGCGGCTCTGGACTGCTCCACGCTGACCTGGGAAGTCCGGGGCATTTCTCCCTTGCGCAGCCGGTCATAAAAGGTTTTGGGGTCCAGAGAGTTAGGCGTGTTTTCCTGATATTCGTCATCGGACAGGGCGTATACTGCCCCCATCAGGTTTACATGGTTCTCCTGCATGTAGGCAGGATCCATATCACAGAACGCTTCTGCGGAAATCATAAATTCTTTCATCCTATGCTCCGTTCTCCCGCTTCAGACGGGCAGATCTTCTATACATTCTATTATAGCATAGTCCGGCGGGAATAACAAGTGATTTCAGGCAAAAAAAGAGGATCCTGCATGTCGTACAGGATCTTCATCATGGATATATCAATTCCGGGACGCCCGGCAGGCGAAAATAGCATACAGCACAAGACACAGGATACCGCAGCCCAGCAGCACACTCTCCAGCACCAGGCAGGCGTCGGTCATACGATTCAGCATACCGGTTACCGCTGCATAGATCTGAGTGGTTTTGATGGTGAATGCAGCAAAATAATCCGTTGCCTTGATATAAATCAGGGGGATCAAGGCAATGCTGCTTGCAACCGTAAGGCTGCAACCGCTCCAGTACAGAATCCGGCGGGGCTTTTTGCGGTTGATCCATGCCAGCAAACCCAGAAGAATGCACACAGCACCCAGGGATACGGCTGCAGCAGGCGTTAAAAAGGGCATAATCCGGCGGATTTTGGAAAGAAGCCCGGCGGATTCCAGGGTGGAGAAGCGGAATACATCCACACTCTGGAGCACCTGCTGTCTGGCATTGTCTACAGCGGCATTTACCTTTTTTTCATAGGCTTCATCCTTGGGGTACTGGATTTCATCTGCATAGTCGCTAAAAAACTGCCGGATGCCGGATTCCAGTCCGGACAGGTCCATTTCAAAATTGTAGCTGTCCGAGGTGCCATGCAGATAGGCATAGGCGGAGGTGATGCTTGCCCGGACACCGGCATCCAGTTGCTGGGGGGTAAGCGCATCCATATATACCTTGGCCGGAATGCCGCTGGTGGAGGTCTGCTCGGAAAAACGCTGCTCCAGTGCAGTATAGATCCGGTCCCCCAGTGCCTGTTCCTCCATCACGGAAAGGCAGGTGTCCGCACTGCAGGCATAGAACCGGACGAACAGGGTACCCTCCGCTGCCAGCAGACTGAATACCAGCAGAATCGTGGTCAGAATATTGACAAAAAAGCTTCCGGATCCCTTCATGGATTCTGCGCCTCCGTTTCCTGGTAGAATGCACGCTCCGTCAGCTTGCAGATTACCGCATATCGGTCGTCCGAGGAGCCAAATACATTGTTGATGCAGGTGTACAGGGTCAGCCGGTCATCCTCTGTGGGAATCACATACTGCTTGTCTGTTTTCTTGAAGGTAACGGTTTCCGAAGCCTCATAGGTAAACCTGCCGTACTGGGTGTAGAGGACAATGGTATCTCCCACAGCAATCTGATCCAGATGGGCAAAGAAGGTGTTCACGTGGGCGTCAATCACCACGTTGCCCGGATTGCCCAGCACCACGGAATTGGTTGCCTGGCATGCGCCCCGTTCCAGCAGGGCAGAGGTGGAACCCCAGTATACCGGCACGCTGAGATCAATGGATGCGCAGCTGAGGGTGGCATATTGTTCGCCGAAGGCAGGCAGCTCGATTTCACCCTCTGCATAGGTTTCTCCCTGGTGCTCCGTGCTGATGTTATTGTCCTTGATGAGCAGCCCGGCCTGGGGTTCTGCATTTTTGAAGTTGTCCATAAAGGCGATATGCAGATAGGTCTGGAGCTTTTCGTATGGCTGGATGGCAGCGGCAATCGTGATGGCTCCGCACAGCACCAGCAGCAGAAGCGGTGTACAAAGATCTGCAATCAGCCCGGCCCGTGAGGGCTTTGCGGGATGCTCCGTCTGTTCTGTCTTATTCATGCTGTTCCTTTCCAAGCTTTCTGCCGATGAGGTACAGTCCTGCGCCTGCGGCGGCTACTGCTGTCAGCACACCGGAGATAAGCCCGGTGTGGGAAATGCCGGTATCGTCCACCACAATGCCCATGGAGGATACGTCAATCAGCTTGCCCTCTTCATCCCGGGCGGAAATGGTCAGCTTATCATCCTCCAGATCCTCTACGGAGAAATAAAAGCCCATGGTCTTTCCCGTTTCCACCAGCTTGTTGATGATGTCGGTTTTATCATCCAGACTCAGCTGCTTAATGATGCTGTTCTTCTCCGCAGTGGAAAGGGAAGCTAAGAACTTTGCCTGCTCACTTTCCGGCAAAGACTGGACATATGCCACCTTTTCCTCCAGGGTCATGTTGATGAAGGGCTTCGGCTTGGTGGTGACTGCACCGCCGGATTGCTCCGTCTGTGCCGGCGCAGTGGTGGTGCTGGTGGTAGTGCTGTTTTCCTTTTCGGGAGCGGTTGTACCGGTCACACCGAACTGCTCGTTAATCTTTGCCCAGATTTCCTCCTCATAGGTTTTCATGGCGGCAATAAAGGAATCATAGTCCTCTGAGGTATATTCATCTTCGTTGAGCTTGTTGATTCCGGCTTGGATATATACCTCCGGAAAGCCGGCTGCCCTTGCAGCGGCAACGACATCTTCTTTTGTTGTGGCGGAAGCGGACAGGCTGCCTGCTGCGATAGCAATGCATACAGAGCCTGCAACTGCTGCTGCGTATAGAATGCGTTTGATTCGGTTCATTGTGATAACCTCCTGTTCCGTAGTTCAATACATAAAAAGTATAGCATAAATCAGGCAGAATTGCAAGAGGGGAATCTTGCCAGAACAAACTTTTTACAGAATCTTGACAAATGCTGCTCTGCTGTGCTACACTGTCGTGAGAATGAAAGGAGTCAAAAGCATGGAACTGACCTTTGAACCGCTGACAAAAGAGGATCTTTCTGCCTGCTACGAGCTGTGCATGCAGAGCTTTTCCGAATCCGTGCCAAAGGAGGAGGTAGAGCGAGCCTTTGCCCTGTGCAGCAAGGATCCCAGCTACCGGCTGGTGGCAGGAAAACTGGATGGAAAGGTGGTTGCCTATGCAACCCTGCATTTTTTCCGCACGGTGTTTGACGGCATGCGCCCCATGGCCACCATCTGGTATGTGTGCGTGGACCCCGCCTACCGGAGCCGAGGCATCGGCAAGGCGCTGTTCGCAGAGCTTTGCCGGATCTGTGAACAGGAGCAGTGCCTGGAGATCGTATTGACCTGCCTGCCGGAAAATGAAGGGGCACAGCGCTTTTACCGCTCCCTGGGCTTCCGGGATGATCTGGAACGTGCCTTTGTACGCTATTATTTTGAGCCATAGCCGATAAAGACAACACCGCACAAAGCACGCCTGTCGGCTTTGTACGGTGTTTGCATTGGGATCAGAACATATTCATAACCGGGAAAATCACAAAGGACAGCAGGAGCAGACCTGCCAGTACAAGGATGAAGATGCGCATTGCCGTGGACTTTTTCGGGGGCTGCTTGTTTTTCTTGGCTTTCATAATCTCTTCCTTTCGCTTTATCCGTAAAATCTTCTGGATTGCTTCTTATGCTCGCTGCGCCGGTCTGTATTCCTTCCCCGGGGACGGCGGCTGAACCCGTCGCTCCGCTGTCTGCCCCGGAAATCGCTGCGGCTGCTGGTTTCCTTGCCCTCATAGCGCTTGACCGTAACCTTATGCCCGTTGATTTTGCCGGCATTCAGGGCGTCGATGACAAAATCCATCTCGGCTTCCGGCACCTCCACAGTGGTGTGCTGGTCAAAAATGTCAATCTTGCCGAAGTCCTTGCCAGACATGCCGGTTGCGTCAACCAATGCACCCAGAATGAAATTCGGTGCAATCCGCTGCTGTCTGCCGATATTGATATCCACCTTTGCAGTGGCAGTGCTGCTTTTGCCCCGTTTGCCTTCCCGGCGGATGGGCTGGGGCGCATCGAATTCCGGAATACTCTGCAAAGCGGCGGACAGCTTTTCCTCCAGCAGCGCCTTCGCAATCTGTTCCGGTGTATAGCCCTCATCGGTTAGCCGGGCTAGCAGCTTTGCCGCCCGGTCGGATGTCTGTTCACCGCAGGCCTGTGCTACGGCATCGTGCAGCTGGGCTGTTTTTTTGTCTGCAAGCTCTGCCCGGGTGGGGAGTGCCTTCTGGATAATCTCCGCCTTGGTGTATTTTGCAATGTCCCGCAGGGCGAATACCTGCCGCCTGCCGCTGACCAGGGTGAGGGCTGTGCCGGATTTGCCCGCCCGTCCGGTTCTGCCGATCCGGTGAATATAATACTCGTTGTCCTGGGGCAGATCGTAGTTGAATACTACATCGATGCCGCTTACGTCAATGCCCCGGGCTGCTACGTCCGTGGCAACCAGCACCCCGATTCTGCCGCTTTTGAAGGCGTTCATCACCTGGGTGCGCTGCATCTGCTTCATATCTCCGTGGAGACCGGCGGCCTGGACGCCCTTGTCACAAAGCGCCTCTGTCAGCTCGTCCACCGTGCGCTTGGTATTGCAGAACACCATGGCGGATCTGGGCTCATAGGCCAGAAGCAGAAGCCGGAGAGCATCGGTTTTTCTGCCCATGGCAGTTTCGTAGTAGTACTGTTCGATGGTGTCCACGGTGCGGTGCTTTGCGGCAATTTTAATCACGGTGGGATCCTTCTGGAACTGCTTGGTGATGGCCATGATCTCCGGAGGCATGGTGGCAGAAAACAGCACGGTCTGCCGCTGCTCCGGTACGCCGGAGAGGATGGTTTCAATGTCTTCCCGGAAGCCCATATTGAGCATTTCGTCCGCCTCGTCCAGAATCACGGTTTTCAGATTCTGCAGCTTGAGGGTGCGCCGGTTCATATGGTCCATGATCCGTCCCGGTGTGCCCACCACAATATTTGCACCCCGTTTGAGGTCGCCGATCTGCCGATCCATGCTGGCGCCGCCGTATACCGCACAGGGCCGTACCCAGGGCATGAAGCGGGAAAGCTTTTTCAGCTCCTCGCAGGCCTGCATGGCAAGCTCACGGGTGGGGCAGAGGATCAGCACCTGTACGCAGTGGCTGTCATCCTTGCTGATGGACTCCACGGCGGGAATGCCGAATGCGGCGGTTTTGCCGGTGCCGGTGTTGGATCTGCCGATGAGATCCACGCCCTGCATCATCAGCGGAATGCTCTTTTCCTGGATTTCTGTCATTTCTGTAAAACCCATCTGTGCGACAGCATCCAGCAGGGGCTGGGAAAGTGGAAGTTGACTGAATTGCATGTTGTATCCTTTCGTTCTGGGGATTGCTGAAAAATGAAGAAGCGGGGAGTCCATTCCCCGCCTTTTCTTATCATACCATAAATACAGCCGTTCGTCAAGCATTGCCTGGCGGTTTTACCGGATTATGCCGGTTCGTTCAGACAGTGTACCTCATCGAAGATAGCATAGAACTTCAGGGGGATCCGCTTGTTCATGTGGCATTTGCCGAAATACCATTTCCGGAAGGTGCAGACCTTGATGATGTCCTCAAAGAAGGCATGCATCTCCAGCCGCTGGGAGGTATCCACGTTCAGACAGTCCTTCAGGGAAGCCGGGGGCTCATGGGTAATGATGAAATCCACCGCATTGTCCGCCTGCCCCAGGGTTTCCACTGCGTGCATGATTTCTTCATAGCTGGGCTGCTCCCGTTCCCACCAGTTGTCCGTATCCCGGCGGATGTCGAAATCTCCGCTGTGTCCGCCGCCGAAGGTGAAAATCCGTTCCCCCTCGATTTCGTAGATTTCTCCCCGCATCAGGTGATAGAGATTTCCGCAGATATGATGTACCCGGCCGCCATTCCATTCTGTTACTTCATAATCCTCCAGCAGATCGAAATTTTCGTGGCAGCCGTCCACGAATGCTACATTGTATTTGAGATTGCCGATTTTCTTGAGCAGCTTCTGCTCCTGCCGGGAGCCGTCCCAGAGAAAACCGAAGTCTCCGCATACCAGCAGGGTGTCTCCTGCACGGAGCTTTTTCAGCCGGGAGTCCTTGAAGCGGGAAAAATCACCGTGCATATCACCGGTTACATAGATCACGAATATGTGCCTCCTCATGTTGCTTGTGCCATTTTTGCTCTATTGGACAGTATAGCACATTTTTTGACCGGGGTAAATATATTTTTTGAATTTTTCTCGAAAAAAGACTAGCCGAATGCTTAAAAATTTGGTATAATAAAATATACGTCAAAACGCATGCAGAATACGATTGCATGCATAGAGTGGGGGAACCGATATGCGTTGGATACAACAACTGAAAAAAGCAGCTGTTCTGGTGATCTGCTGCATTACCGCAGTAAGCGTATGCCTGCCGGGTCTGCATGCATCCGCCATGTTCACACCATCCTTTGATCTGAAAAGTGAAGCGGCTATCCTGTACAGCACGGATACCCGGATGACCCTTTATGCCAAGCATGCGGATCAGGAAATGATGCCCGGTGCCCTGGTGAATCTGATGACGGCGCTGATCTGCGTGGAAAACTGCCAGGATCTTTCCGGCACACAGGTTACGGTGAAGGGCTCCCTTTTTGACCCGTTTATGGAATACCGCTACCCCAGCGATTTGCGTTATGCGGAAATTTACCGGAATGATGTATTCACCCTGGAGGAGCTGCTCTACGCCATGCTGCTGACCTCCTCCTGTGAGGCTTCCGTGGTGATTGCCAACGAAATCGGTCACGGCAGTGTGCCGGGCTTTGTGGCGATGATGAATCTGAAGGCGGAAGAAATCGGCATGCAGAACACACACTTTACCAATCCGGACGGCCGGTATAACGAAAAGCAGGTGACCACCGCCGGAGATATGCTGCTGCTGCTGCAGTATATCCAGGCCAATGCTCCAAGGGTGCTGGATATTGCCCGGACGGAAAGCTATTCTCCCCGGATCCGCACTGCGGAAAACCATTCCGGCGGAAGCCTGACCTGGGAGCATTCCAATATTATGATGGATGCGGACAGCCGGTATTACTACAAGGGCGTGGCAGGGCTGAAAACCGCAACTCTCCAGGAATACGGCAGAAATATTGTGCTTGATGCCGCACGGGACGGACATCATTACCTGGTAATCCTCATGCAGTCCCCCATCTACAATGACAAGAAGGAGAATACCTATTATCATCTGCTTGATGCCGCAACAGTGCTGGACTGGGCATTTGACCACTTCAGTTACGAGGAGATCCTGAGTCTGAATGAAGAGATTGCTGAGGTCTCGGTGGAGAATGCAAAGGATGAGAACAACTATGTCATCCTGAAGCCCCGGGAGGAGCTGGTGATGCTCTGGCCGGATAATGTGAACCGAAGTGCAGTGCAGCGGATTGTGGTTAAGGAAGACAGCGTGAAGGCGCCGGTGCAGAAGGGACAGGTTTTGGGCAGCATTGAGCTGCGGTACGGAGGGGAAACCCTGAAAAAGGTGGATCTGGTGGCAACCAGCGATGTGGAACAGTCCTTTTTCCGGTTTAATCTTTCTGCTGCCCGGCAGTTTCCCCATTCCAGATGGATGAAAACCGCGCTGATTCTTTCCATCGTGCTGACCGTGCTGTATCTTGGCCTATGCATTTACTTTACCCGGATTTATCCCAGACGCAACCGGCCCGTCCGGGGGCTGGTCCGGGATAAGCGGAAAAAAGGTACCCGGATCCGCCGGGACAGATAGATGGGGTGAGTCAGCCATGATACAGGAAAAAATCGAAACGCCGGGATTTGCTGAACAGGATGTGCGGATCATCAGCACACCCAGCGCCACTGCCAAAAAGAGTTTTTTCTATCTGCAGGAAACCGGCTATCTGAAAACCAACAAGAGGCATAATACAAAACGGATCAATCTGCAGTCCTTTTTGTTTGTGGTTGTGCTTGGGGGCAAGGGTGTGCTGCATTACGGAGAAGCTACCTACACGCTGACCAAGGGAGAGTGCTTTTTCATCGACTGCCGCAAGCCCCATTCCTATTACAGCGTCGGAGAAACTCCCTGGGAAGTAATGTGGGCACATTTTAACGGCTGCACCTCAGAGGCCTACTTTGATCTTTTCTCCAGTCAGAACCACTGTGTGTTCAGTCCTGCGTCCACTGCCAAGTTTATTGACATCCTGCAGGAGCTGATGCGCATCAACGGGGAGAAAACCGCGGAAACCGAGATTCTGACCTCTGAACTGCTGGTGAATCTGCTGACCCAGCTTCTGACCTTTCGCAGCATCCGGCCGGAGGATAACGCCCTGCGTGCCAAGCTGCATACCATTCTTACTTACCTGAATGAGCATTTCTGTACGGATATTACCCTGGACGAGCTTTCCCGGAAATTTTATATCAGCAAATACTATCTGACACGGGAATTTAAGAAGGCCTACGGGGAAACCATTTTCCAGCATATTATTGCCATGCGCATTAACTATGCCAAGCGGCTGCTCCGGTTTACGGATAAGTCTGTGGACGAAATTGCGGAGCTATGCGGCTTTCACGATCAGAGCTATTTTACCAAGCAATTCAAAAAAGCGGAGAATATGACCTGCCTGGCGTTCCGGAAGCGCTGGCGGGATTAAGGAGAAAGCCATGATAACCTGGAACCACCCGGATATACAAGACAAGGCACTGTTCCGGCAGCTATATAACATGCAGACACGGGAGCAGGGCGTGCTCCACCGTCTGTTTGGAAAACGGGAGCTGGATCCTGCATGGCTGGAGGGACTGACGGAATTGTCCCTGACAGGCTTACAGCTCAAGTCCTTTGCCTTTTTGCGGCTTTGCCCGAATCTGAAAGAGCTGGAGCTTGCAAACTGCGACCTGAGCCAGGTGCAGGATACGGGTTCTTATGTACAGCTTGCGGATCTGACCATTGCCGGAAAAGCCCTGACGGATCCATCCTTTTTGTATGCATTCCCAAACGTGACCGTGCTGACGCTGGATGGGGTGAAGCAGTTCGGGGACTTGTCCGTGCTGGGGGGCATGGAACATCTGGATACGCTGAACCTGATGGATACAGCTGCATTCGATCTGTATCTGCTGCGGGACTGTGAGCAGCTGCGGATGCTGTCCATTTTTTCAACGGATGAACCGGCGAATTTTGCCCTGGAGGATCTGGCAGCCCTGAAGCAGCTGCATGCACTGGATCTGGAGTGGACCGGACTTTCGGATCTGTCCCTGCTGGCACCTCTGACCCAGCTGCGGGATCTTTCCGTATGCGCCGAGGGTAAGCTCATCAATGCGGATTCTCTGACTAGGCTGACCAATCTCCAGTGTCTGACCCTGGAAGGGGAGAACTTTACCCGGGAGGAGATCCACCGGCTGGAGAAGCTGTTTTCCTATGTGCCGGTTTGCCTCATCAGTGCTTCGGATTCCTGACAGGCTCCACATATGCTTCTTCGTACCTCCATAGAGCGGCATAATCTGCTCTGTGGAGGTTGTTTTTATGCTGGGGATATTATAAAAAATAAAATTATATTTGGATAAGAAAAAGGTATTGACAAAAAGACACTGGTCTGTTATAATAGCTTTCGTGGTTTAAAGCGCAACCGTTTAAAGTAAAGAAGGAGGCTTCTGTCCATGACCACGACTATGCTAAGTACAATCGGAATGATTGTCGTCTACATTCTCATCATGCTGGGCATCGGGTTCTACACCAGCCGGAAAACCAAATCCGTCAGTGATTTTGTTCTGGGGGGCAGAACAGCCGGTTCCTGGCTGACAGCTTTTGCATACGGCACTTCGTATTTCTCTGCCGTTGTATTCATCGGCTATGCCGGTCAGTTCGGTTGGAACTATGGTGTATCCGCCGCCTGGATTGGTGTGGGAAATGCGGTAATCGGCAGCCTGCTGGCCTGGGTGGTGCTGGGACGCCGTACCCGTATCATGACCAAGCATCTGGGCTCCAAGACCATGCCGGAGTTTTTTGAAAATCGGTTTCAGTCCAAGAGTCTGAAAATCGCTGCTGCGGCAATCGTGTTTGTTTTCCTGATTCCCTATACCGCGTCCGTATACAACGGTTTGTCCCGCCTGTTTGCTATGGCGTTTAATTTGACCTCTGACACCTCTTATATGGTGATTATTGTGGCCATGGCATTGCTTACAGCAGTGTACGTGATTCTGGGCGGCTATGCCGCAACGGCCATCAATGACTTTGTACAGGGTCTTGTCATGCTTGCGGGTATTGCGGCAGTGGTATACTCTGTGATTCATAACCAGGGTGGATTTTCTTCTGCGCTGGAGGGTCTGAAGAATATTGACACCAACGGTGCCAAGGCCGGCACCCTCAACACCCTGTTCGGCCCGGATCCCATCAACCTGTTCGGTGTGGTTGTGCTGACCTCCCTGGGTACCTGGGGGCTGCCCCAGATGGTACATAAGTTCTACGCCATCAAGGATCAGGACGCTGTGAAAAAGGGTACCATTATTTCCACCGTCTTTGCACTGATCGTGGCAGGCGGTTCCTATCTGCTGGGTGGCTTTGACCGTCTGTTCTGTACCACGGATGCAGCTGATGCCAGCGGCAAAACCCTGATTGCAACTTTGCCCAATGGCAAGCCGGAATTTGACGCCATGATCCCTGCTGTGCTTCAGACAGCATTGCCGGATCTGCTGATCGGTCTGGTGGTGGTTCTGGTGCTTTCTGCATCCATGTCCACCCTGTCCTCACTGGTGCTCACCTCCAGCTCCACCCTGACCATTGATATGATTAAGCCGGCCATGAAGAAGACCATGAGCGACAAGAAAGAGGTTACCGTCATGCGGATTCTGATCGGCGCATTTCTGCTGGTTTCCGTGCTGATTGCCTTCAACAAGACCGCTTCTATTTCCACGCTGATGTCCTACTCCTGGGGTGCTCTGGCAGGCGCATTCCTTGGCCCGTTCATGTGGGGCCTGTTTTCCAAGAAGATAACCAAAGCAGCAGTATGGACAAGCTTTGCCACCGGTATCGTGGGCACTGTAACCCATATGTGCATTTTCTCCTTCTTCTCCAGCTCCTTCCCCGGTCTGGTCAAAGCGGCTGTATCCTGTCCGCTGAACCTGGCTTCTCCCATCAATGCAGGCGCAATTCTGATGTTGCTTTCCATCATTATCGTACCCGTAGTCAGCGCATTTACCAAGCCCTGTGACCAGAAAGCAGTGGATGCTGTGTTTGCATGCTATGATGAAAAGAATGCCTGAATCACCGGCATTTCCAGATGATAATCAAAAGAGGCTCCGGCAGAAATATGCCGGGGCCTCTTGACGTATCCGATGAAAGATGGTATGATATATATGTAATATATTTTATCATACCACAAAAACTTGATTTTGTCAATAGCAAAATCAAATGAAAAGTCGGAGGAATCTCATGGAATTTGAAACATTATTACCAAAGAGCAGTTCCGGAGACCGGGATACGGAAGTAAAACTGCTGATGGAAACCAATCGGACTTCCGGTAAATACGGCTTGCAGCTTTCGGAGCAGCAGGCAGGGGAGCTTGTCAGTGCCGAGGCATCCCTTTGCGCAGAGGGGGAACGGATCCGGCTTGGGGGCAGTGCGGCGGCGCTTCTGGCAGAGACCTTTTGCAAAAGCAGCTACCTGTCCCAGCAGGAGTATGCAGAGAGTCTGCTTTTGCTGCTGGATATTTTCTATACAGCCAAGGAGGAAAGCCTGGAGCTGATCGGAGACGAGGAACTGGTTCAGCTGCTGTTCAGCTGGTTTGAGCACCGGTGCGGCGGCAGCCTGGAGTTGCTCCAGAGCCGTGAACTGGAGTACTTCTACCGGGAGATACATGACCGGGCTGCCGGCGGAAGGAGGTCCCAGGATGCTTGAACCTCGGTGTGTATGCCCGGTGGATCCGGGGTCGCTGGATCCACGCAACTATACCCTGTCCCTGCTGGGCGTATGTGAGCAGGCTGGTTTGCTGGATGCAGGCCAGTGCCGAGGAATCCGGCAAGTGTTGGATCAGCAGTTTCAAGAACTTGCGGCAGAGTATACAAAACGGGCAAGCAGCACGCTGCCACGTACTGCTGCCCGTCAGCTGTATGATGCGGTTCTGTTCCGGTGTGATGCATATCTGAAAACCATTCCGCTTTCCCGGAGCATACAGCTGTTGCAGGAGGGACAGGTGCAGCTGATCTGCCGCAGGGGCACGGAATGCATGCTGGATGCCTTTGCACGCTGTAAGATTATTTTCCGGCAGGTCTATGCTCTCCGGTGTCCGTTCCCCATTGACGCATATACATACGCCATGGAGCATGCCTTTGACCGGTTCTGCCGCAGCTATTCCGCCCGGTTTGATCCCCGGAACGACTGCATGGGTGTAGATTATCCGCTGCTGGGCAGGCCTGCATACGCCCTTACCGAGGAGGGTGTGTGGTTTGTGGAAGCCTATTATTCCAGCCTGCTGCTGGAAAATCAGCTTTGCCGGATGATTCCGGCTTCGGCGCTGGAGGCTCTGTTTGCGGGATATGCCCGGATCTATCACTGCCAGCCGGAGGATCTGCATATCAACGGAGCAGAGCTGGTGGTCAATCAGCTGCTGGCAGGGTTTCTGTTTGGTGCGGAGCCATTGCAGGTGCTGTTTGCAGAAGCTGACGGACTCCGCTGTCTGGGTGTGCCGGATGCCCCGGCGCTGACTGAGGCCTTCTCCTGCCGCTATGCAAAGCTGTTTCCTGCGCCCCTGCTTGCCTATGTTGCAGGCTATATTCCGCAGTTTTTGCAGGAATGGTCCCTGCGCAGGGGATATCGGAGTCTTGCAAACTGGCTGGTGTTACCCTAGGAGAAATTCGCCTGCACATGCATTGCCTGTTTCATCGTCAGCGTCAGGACAGGCTCGGTGCCGGATGCATCTCCGCTCCATCCTGTGAAGGTGGAACCCTGTGCCGGCACAGCAGTTAGCGTGATGGGGAAGTCTGCAAAATAGGTGCCGCACCAGCTGCCGGACAGATCCAGGTTCCGGAGGGTATTCACCTCTACTGTGCCCAGTGCTGCATCATTGACGGTCAGGGTCAGGGTTTCCCGTTCCGGCGACAGATTCAGGTTATTTTGCAGAAAATCCGGAATCTGGGAGGGGCGCAGCTTGAAGAACTTCCGGATCTCATTGACCTGATCCGCATAGTAATTCTCATAGGGCTTCATCCACTGAACCACCCAGTCCGGACCGAATCGGTTGAACTGTGCAGGCATGTGGGGGGCATACAGGGCTTCATACTGATCCAGCAGTGCAGTGGTATGGGCAGAACTGAAATTCCCATTGACCAGATCCTGCAGGGTAAGGGCAAACTGCGCCCGGAATGCATCATTCTCCAGCAGCTTCTGCAGCAGCACTGCATTGAAGCTGTCCGCTTTCAGGGCAGCTGCCAGCGTGTCCAGTGCAAAATTTCCGTTCTTTTCGCCGGCATACAGCCCCAGGGAGTACTCCGTATCATACAGCATCCAGCGCCATTTCCCGTCTGCGTAGGGATTGGAGGCATCCTTGTCCCTGGTGCGCCAGATCCGCCAGTTGTTGTCCTCCGTCAGGCTGTCCTCTCCGGCGGTTAGAATGGTAACGCAGTACTCGTCTATGAAGCTCTGCACATCCATCTGCTCACAGAGCGCTGTATAGCTGTCCGGATCGGAAAAATCCGTGTTCCGGATCCAGGTGCTGAAGGCGGTGTAGAGCTGGTTGTCCTCCTCCAGCCCTTCCTCCAGCTCTCCACGCTTGATGAGAATCACCTGGTCCTTGTCCACATCATAATGCTCTGCAATGAAGTGCTCGGAATAGTCCTCCTGGATGGCGTATACACCCCAGTATTCTCCGTTGATGAATACGATGGCAGGCCGGGCACTCTGGGTGGCAATGTCCCGGTCGGCAAACAGCTGCTGGATCAGATTGTCCCGGAATTTTGCATAATCCAGGTCATTGCCTCCGTTCCGCAGCAGGAAGGTCTTGTAGGTATCCACGGTTGCAGCCTTATCTGTTTCCTTGCAGTTTCCCGGAATCAGGCTGTAATGCAGCTTCTTTTCTCCGTATTCCTCCCGGGCATAAAGCCGGAAGCTCTTCTGGGTATAGGTGCGGGAGGCTGCGCCCATAATCCGCATACCCAGCTGCTGGGTGAAGGTACTGCCCTCCGGCTCGATCAGCTCAAAGCAAACAGGCCGTTCCCACTCTCTGCCCTTCTGGGAGAAGTTTCCCTCCGCTTCCCATACCTCAGCAGAAGCGTTTGCCGGATCCTGCTTCCAGGCTTTATATGTATCTCCCATGCGATAGATGCCCGTGGCGTCATCAAACAGATTTTCCTGATCCGTGGACAGGGAAATCACCGGTATATCTCCGTAATCCAGTCCGATAAAATAGGAGTGGGTAACCACCTCGCTGCAGTTGCCCTCCCGGTCTACAGTGATGGCTTTCACCACTGTTCCCTTGTCCACCAGGTCTTCGGGGACAAAATTGCCGTTGGGGGAGATGTCACCGATTTCCGAAAGTGTATTCGGCTCTCCGGAGCGGTCTTTCAGCATAATCGCCTGGGTGAATTCCGGCGACTGGGGAGTGGGGGTGCTGCCATCCAGGGTATAGTGCACGGTGGAGTCCCGGGTTTCCGTCTGGATCATCAGCTTCTGCTCTGTCTGATAGCAGCCGCTTTCTATGCTGAACAAAGGCACACGAAGCTCATCAGTCCGGTTAAGCTGAACGGAGGCTGTTTTGCGTTCTGCCTGCCGGAACGGATCTGTAAGACCATTCACTGCAGTCAGCCCGGCGGTAAGAATTGTCAGGGCAATCAGCATATTCCGTAAGTTTTTGTGATGCATGCCGCATCCTCCTTTTCTTTCTGTTATTGTCATTATACTGATTCCCGATTCCGCTGTCAAGACGGTGGAGAAGATCGGGGGGAAAATAGCCCAAACCCCCGAAAATCCGGGTTTGGAATCGGTAAAACAGACAATTCCAGCGTCGGGAAGCCAGTATTTTTGATGAAAGCCCCAAAATCGCTTTAAATAATTTGACAGTGGTGTTTTTTCGTATTATAATGACAGTATAAAATCATCACAAGGAGGAATTGCCCATGACCAAGGCAGATCTGATTGACGCAATTGCTGCATCGGCAGGGTCCAGCAAGAAGGATGCAGAGCGTGCGTTGCAGGTTGTTCTAAGCACAATCACCGAGAAGCTCGCTGCGGGTGAGAAGATTTCTCTGATTGGTTTTGGTACCTTTGAGGTGCGTGAACGCCAGGAGAAGACCTGTATCAATCCCCGGACAAAGGAGAAGTTTGTTGCACCTGCGTGCAAGGCACCTGTATTTAAGGCAGGAAAAGCACTGAAAGACGCTGTAAATAAGTAATTGGAGGTATCGTGATGGCTATCAAGAAGGAAACACTGAAGAAAGAAGCAAAGACACTGGCAGCTGACACCAAGGCAGCCGCAGCAGAAGCTGCTGCAACCGCAAAGACTGCTGTCAAGGAAACCGTAAAGAAGGCAGCCGCAAAAAAGCCGGCAGCCAAGAAGATTGAAGAAAAGGTATTCATTCAGTTCGATCAGAAGGAAGCTACTCCGGCACTGCTGATCGAGCGTGCAAAGGAAGCATGGATTGCTGCTGGCGGCAAGAAGAGCGAGATCAAGAGCGTTGCCGTATACCTGAAGCCCGAGGAGGGCATGGTTTACTATGTCATCAACGACTCTGCCGGCAGCTTCGCATTCTGATTAACCTACATTATCATTCAAGCCGCTTTTGATGCTCTGTGTCAAAGGCGGTTTTTGCTGTATAAAAAGGGAGTGGGAATATGCCAAAACGAAAAAAGCAGCAGTACGAAACAGTTCATGATGAAAACCTGTTCGCTGCAAAGCTCCTCGGGGCTGCTGCATTGCTGATCTTCCTGTTTTACACAGCAAGGGGACTGTTTATGGGAGACTCCTTTGCCGATGGCTTCAAACAATCCTGGCTGTCCGGCTACGGCATTGGGCTGCTCCTATTTGTATTGCTTGTTGCCCTGTTGTTTTTTCTCGATTGGCTGCGGTATGCATGTATCAGAAAAATCGTGCTCTCCAAAGGTACGATGCACAGGGGGATTCTTGCCGCAGAAACAGAAAAGAGATATACGAAACGGGGCCTTTACTGGCAATACACCGTAAGGATCGAGGATGGAACGCTGTACCGGAGCACAGCCTATACAGTGCGGATCATGACGAGAAAATGTACGGTTTATGTGCTTGGCTCTCAGTGCATCATCACCAGCTTTGAACCATGGTAGCCTGACAGGCGAAAAAGGCGGAGGATCCGAACGCCTGAAGCCGGTTGTATTTTTTCCTGCTGCATGCAATATTTCTCCGTTTCTCCGGTATACTGTTTATAAAGGAATCCTGCCGGAAATCTTGACTTTTCGGCAGAAGTGTAATAAAATAGAACATATGGCAACACCGCACAGAGATTGTGCGTCAGCGGTGCTGCCATTTTATGAGGTGCAGTATGGAAGAGAGAAAGAGCAAACGGGGAAAGATCGGTCTTACGGTATTTCTGCTGGTGGATCTGCTTTTGATCGGAGCGGCAGTATATATGATTGCGGCGCGGCAGCGGGATATTCCCACAGGCGCACCCCTTGGCGGCACCGCTGCAAGCGTACTGGATTCTGTTCCGGAAGAGACTGTACCCGCGGCAACGGAGCCCGATGTGCCTGCACCGCTGGAGCTGGCGGATGAGATCGAATGCGGTTACGCCTATGTGGTAAATGCATCGGATGGCCTTGTGCTGGCGGAAAAGAACGGAGAGGAACGGATGTATCCGGCGTCCATGACCAAGCTGATGACGCTTCTGCTTGCCTGTGAGTCCGGCATAGAACCGGATGAGCCCTTTACCTTTGACCAGGATATGCTGGATCCGTTGATAGAACGAGGCGCTTCCCGGGTGGGCTTTGAGGCCGGGGAAACCGTTACCTTCGGGGATTTGCTCTACGGTTCCGTTCTTCCCTCCGGTGGGGATGCCACTGCGGCGCTGGCCATCATGATAGACGGGGATGAGCAGACCTTTGCCAATCATATGAACCGGAAGGCGCAGGCGCTGGGTATGTTCGATACGCATTTTTCCAATGCCAGCGGTCTGCATGCGGAAGACCATTACAGCACAGCCCGGGACATTGCCCTGCTGCTGCAGGAAACCCTGAAGCATGACCTGTGCCGGACGGTATTGACCACCCCTGTGTATACCACCTCCCGTACCAGTCAGCATCCGAACGGTCTGGAGCTGTACAGTGTGGTTGACCAGCGGATGGCAGGTTTTCTGCCCCAGCATATTGTCTTTCAGGGAGGGAAAACCGGATTTACCGATTATGCGGGCTATTGCCTGGCATCCTTTGCAGAACAGGAGGGCACAACCTATATTGTGGTTGTGGCAGGGGGCGAGGAAAAGGAAACGCCCTGCCGGGATGCCCAGACTCTGTACGAGCTGCTGTGCGGCGTTCCGGAGCAGAACGTCGGAGAGCAATAAATCACAAAGTCCGACGGAGCAGGCCGGATAGGCGGCTTTGTCGGAGGACATATCATGATGAATGAGTGGATGAGAAAGAATTATGAACAGACGTTTTGATTTCGGACGATTGGCAGTTGCACTTGCTCTGATTATTTTATTGATTTTCGGCATTGATTTTATCCGCCGCTCCCTGATCCAGCTGTTTCACAAGCAGCCGGAGATCCAGCTGGAGGGCGGCAGCTCTGTTTCGGATACGGTGGATTCTGTACATGAGCCTGTGGGAACAGGGGCTGCCACCACCCCGGCGAGTACGGAGGATACCTCCTCTGCAGCAGGCTATGATACCGAGCGGTTTACCACTGTCAGCAAGCCTTACACAGAGGTGGGAGCGGGTCCGCTGATTCTGGTGAATCAGGAGCATTCCTACACCGGCTCCGGAAGTGAGCTTGCATCCTTCAGCGGGACGAAAAATGACAGCTTCCGGCTGAAAAACTTCGGTCTCATGGTGCACAGCGATCTGCTCACCCCCCTGAACGATATGTTTGCCGCCTTCAGCCAGGCTACAGGCCTCAAAAATGTAATGCTTTATTCCACCCACGAGAATTATGCGGGCGGTATGTATGATACAACTATTCCGGAACGGCAGACCGGTTACTGTGTGGATTTGTCCCTGCTCCAGGATGATGGAATTGGCAGATTTACCGGTGCGGACAAGTATAGCTGGATTGTTTCTAATTGCACCCAGTATGGTTTTGTACAGCGTTATCCCGGAGATAAGAAAAATGCAACCGGATTGGAGGAAAACACCTGGCACTACCGCTATGTGAGCACACCTCATGCTGCCCTGATGAAGCAGAACAATCTCTGCCTGGAGGAGTATCTGGAGTGGATCCGGGATTATACGCCTTCCGGCAATCAAGCGGCGATTACGGTGAACGGAACCTATTATGAGGTTTATTATGTTCCCGCCGTTCAGGGCAATACCACCGAAGTCCCTGTGCCGAAAAACGATGCCTACACCATTTCCGGGGATAACATCGGCGGCTTTATCGTAACGGTGCAGGCCACCATAGGCGGTTCCGGGACCTGATGCCGGAGGGAGAACAACATGGAGATCAAAGAGAACAAAAGAAAGATACGCAAACGAATCCGGGCAGCGGTTATTGCCGTTGCCGTACTTGCCGGCTTATGCTTCGGCACACGCTGGTTTTTAAAGCGCACCGGCGTGATCTATCCCAAAGGGGTGTATCAGCCCATCAGCCTGTGTGAGGAGGCTTATACCGGGACGGACACCAATCCGGACCCGATGCTTGATACCAGCGGAAACTGTGTACAGACCCGGATCCTGCCGCCGGAGGGCTATAGCCGCACGGATGTCAAGGAGGATGGGTTCCAGGACTTTCTGCGCCGGATACGGCTCAAGCCTGCGGGTACGCCGGTGAAAGCATACAACGGGGAAGTCATTACGGACGGGAACGAGACGGTATACGATTTTGACCTGGGCGGCGGGGATCTGCAGCAGTGTGCCGACAGCGTCATCCGGGTGATTGCAGAGTATTATTACCAGACCGGACAGGAACAGAAAATCAGCTTTCATCTGACCAACGGTCTGGAGGTGAAGTATACCGACTGGCGGGCCGGAAACCGGCTTGTGGCTTTCGGCAATTATGCTTCTATGTGGAAGCTGTCGGCGGATACCAACAACTACGACAGCTTTCGTGCCTATCTGCATGCGGTGATGCGATATGCAGGCACCAAATCCCTGGATGCAGAAAGCAGTGCGATTCAGCTTGACAAGCTCCAGGCAGGGGATCTGCTTCTGCATGGCGGCGCTCCCGGACATGTGGTCATGGTTGTGGACGTGGCGGAGAATCAGGAGGGTGAGCGCTGCTATCTGCTGGCAGGCGGAGCTATGCCTGCACAGGATTTTCACATTGTGGGCAATCCGAAGCACCCGAAGGATCTCTGGTTCTATCAGAGCGATCTGGAGGGTGATGTAATCCAGGTGGATGGCTATACCTTCAACGGTACAGTGCTCAAGCGATGGAACAACGGTATTGTATAGGGCGTGCACTTTCCGCATATCTATAATGTAATCAAGTGGTACCAAGGAGGCAATGATGAAGTTTACCAAAATGCAGGGGATCGGCAACGATTACATATACGTCAACTGCTTTGAGGAAAAGGTGGAGAACCCGGAGCAGCTTTCCCTCAGGCTTAGTGACCGGCGCTTCGGCATCGGGGGAGACGGGCTGATTCTGATTATGCCTTCAGAGACGGCAGATTTTAAAATGCGCATTTTCAATGCGGACGGCTCTGAAGCCATGATGTGCGGCAACGGCACCCGCTGCATCGGCAAGTATGTATATGAGCATGGGCTGACGGACAAAACCCGGATCACGCTGGAAACAAATTCCGGCATCAAGGGACTGGAGCTGCACTGTGATGGGAAGACAGTGCAAGCTGTGACGGTGGATATGGGCAAGGCGATTCTTGTCCCCCGGGAGATTCCGGTGGAGAGCGATTCCCAGGAGCCCTTTGTGGCAAAGCCTGTACAGGTGGGCGATCGGCTGGAACGGATCACCTGCGTATCCATGGGCAATCCCCATGCCGTTGTATTCTGTGACCGGATTGATGATCTGGATCTGGAACGGCTGGGGCCGGAGTTTGAGCACCATCCCATTTTTCCTGATCGGGTCAATACGGAGTTTATCCGGGTCATAGACAATCATACTTTGCAGATGCGGGTATGGGAGCGGGGCAGCGGTGAGACCCTGGCCTGCGGCACCGGAGCATGTGCTTCTGTGGTGGCAGCGGTGCTCAACGGCTATTGCCCCCAGGGTGAGCCGGTTCTGGTGCAGCTCCGGGGCGGCGAGCTCACCATTACCTATCAGGCAGACGGCACTGTTATGATGACCGGACCTGCGGCGGAAGTATTTCAGGGCGAAATCAATTTATCATAAAGGAGTATCAATATGGCAAAGGTGAATCACAATTTTGACAATCTTGTACCCAACTATCTGTTTGCAGAAATCGCAAAGCGGGTGAATGAGTATGTTGCGGAGCATCCGGACAATCACCTGATCCGTCTGGGCATCGGGGATGTGACTCTTCCTCTGGCACCGGCTGTGGTGGAAGCGATGAAAAAGGGCTGCGACGAGCTGGGTAACAAGGAAACTTTCAAGGGCTATCCGGATTATGAGGGCTATGCCTTCCTGCGGGAGGCAATTTCCGGCTATTACAAAAGCTTTGGCGTAGAAGTCGCTGCGGATGAAATCCTGGTGAATGACGGGGCCAAGAGCGATGCCGGCAACATTGGCGATATTTTCTCCCAGGACAATGTGGTGCTGGTGAACGACCCGGTTTATCCGGTTTATGTGGATTCCAATATCATGAGCGGCAGAAAGATCATCTATGCAGACGCTACGCCGGAAAACGGCTTCTGTGCCCTGCCGGATCCCTCTGTGCATGCGGATCTTATCTACCTCTGCTCTCCCAATAACCCCACCGGCGCAGCATACACCACCGAACAGCTCCAGGCCTGGGTGGACTATGCCAATGCAAATGACGCCATTATTTTCTATGATGCAGCTTATGAGGCCTTCATTACCCAGGATGATGTACCCCGGAGCATCTTTGCCATCAAGGGTGCCCGCACCTGTGCCATCGAAATGTGCAGCCTCTCCAAGACCGCCGGCTTTACCGGCACACGCTGCGGCTACACCGTCATCCCCAAGGAGCTGGAACGGGACGGCAAGAATATCTATAAGCTGTGGTATCGCCGGGAGGCAACCAAGTTCAACGGTGTGTCCTACCCGGTACAGTGTGCTGCTGCTGCCGTATTCTCTGAGCTGGGCCTGCAGCAGATCCGGGAGAATCTGAGCTATTACCAGGAAAACGCACGGGTTATTGCCCGTACCCTGGACGAGCTCCATATTCCTTATACCGGAGGCGTGAACTCTCCCTATATCTGGCTCCAGTGCCCCAACGGCATGGGAAGCTGGGAATTCTTCGACTGCCTGCTGCACGAAATTGAAGTGGTCGGCACCCCCGGCGAGGGCTTTGGCAGAAATGGCGCCGGCTGGTTCCGTCTGACCTCCTTCGGAGACAAGGATAAGACTGTGGAGGCTATGGAACGGCTCAAGAAGATGCTCCAGAAGTAAGACGGGCTTCTGTCCCCATAAATTGGACGTTGATTTTTCGCAGCCTCTGCGGTATACTGTTTAAGAGGAAACCTCCACAGAAAGGATGCGAGACAATGCTTCGTGCAATCGGTTCCAAAAAAGATCTGGAGCTGCTTCCGTTCTATGATGTCATTTCTGATCTTCTGGAAAATGAAACGGTGCAGAGCCTGAAGCAGTTCCGGCATCATGTACAGACAACCCGGTTTCAGCATAGTCTGAATGTGGCATACTACAATTACATTTTCTGCAGTCGGTTTGGGTGGGATGCCCGGGCGGCGGCCAGAGCCGGCATGCTGCACGATCTGTTTTTCTATAACCGCAAGGAATATGTTCGCAAAAGCGGAGAGGCCTTTCACAGCAAGCGGCACCCTCAGATGGCATGCAGCGAGGCGTCCCGTCTGTTCACCCTGTCTACCAGGGAAAAGGATATTATCCTCAAGCATATGTGGCCCATGACGCCCACCCGGCTGCCCCGGTACAAGGAGTCCATGGTCATTGTACTGACAGACAAATACTGTGCCATGCTGGAGGTAGTCATTCCATTATTCCGGAAGCTGTTCCGCCGATGCAGCAGCTCATCAACATAAAACTATCCGGCAGCATGCCATCTGCGCGTGTGCAGTGTTGTCCGGACTGAAAAAAGCCGTTCATACAAGCGTATGAGCGGCTTTTCTTTTGCACAGTTTTCACGGATTCTCATAGACTGTAATTGTGCCGGGTGTATCCGGCTGCTTTGAGAGGAGTGTAGGCTGTGCAGAATTTTTCGTATACAACCCTAGCTTTATTTGCGACCCTGTTCACCTGGTCGTTGACCGCACTGGGCGCTGCCTGTGTTGTATTCTTCAAGCAAGTGAACAAAAACTGGATGGATGGAATGCTGGGCTTTGCCGGCGGAGTCATGATTGCGGCTTCCTTCTGGTCCCTCTTGTCTCCGTCCATCGATATGGCGGAAAGTCTTGGGATGACTGCATGGCTTGTGGCGCTGGCAGGCTTTCTCGGCGGGGGATTGCTGCTGTTTGCCGGAGATAAGCTGTACAACAGGCTGGAACGGTCCCCGAAGCTGTCTGCAAAGCTCAACCGTTCCGGCAAGTGGAAGCGATGCCTGATGCTGATTTTCTCTATTACCCTGCACAACATTCCGGAGGGGCTTGCAGTGGGCGTGGCGTTCGGCTCCCTGACCTATAATCTGGAAGGTGCAACCCTGCTTACCGCCGCCATGCTTGCCCTGGGCATTGGTATCCAGAATCTGCCGGAGGGCATGGCGGTGAGTGTGCCCCTCCGCCGGGAAGGCTTATCCCGGGGCAAGGCATTCTTTCTCGGCCAGCTCAGCGGCATTGTAGAGCCCATCTCCGGGGTGCTGGGTGCACTGCTGGTGCTGAGGGTGCGTATGGCGCTGCCCTTCCTGCTGGCGTTTGCGGCCGGAGCCATGATCTATGTGGTGGTAGAGGAACTGATCCCGGAAAGCCAGACCAACGAAAACAAGAATTATATGGCGCTGGCCACTATGGTGGGCTTTTCCTGTATGATGGTGCTGGATGTGGCGCTGGGTTAATCAGACCTCCCCCTTGATTCGGGTGAGGGCACCTTTTTCCAGCCGGGAAACCTGTGCCTGGGAGATGCCGATTTCCTGGGCAACCTCCACCTGGGTCTTGCCCTGAAAGAACCGCAGATAGAGAATCCGTTTTTCCCGGGGCTGCAGTGCCTTGATGGCGTCCCGCAGTGCAATTTCATCCAGCCAGCTGTCCACGCTGTTGTGATCGCTGATCTGATCCAGTACATACAGCGTGTCTCCTGCATCTGAATAAACCGGCTCATACAGGGAAACCGGATCCGTCACGCTTTCCAGCGCCAGCACCACCTCGCTGCGTTTTGCGCCAATCTGTTTTGCAATTTCGTCCATGGTGGGTTCCTTCTGATGCTCAGCAGTCAGCTGCTCCTTGGCCTGCATGGCCTTGTATGCAAGGTCCCGCAGGGAGCGGCTGACCTTAATGTGATTATAGTCCCGCAGAAAGCGGCGCAGCTCTCCGCTGATCATCGGCACACAGTAGGTGGAAAACCGGACCTCCTTGGACAGATCAAAGTTGTTGATTGCTTTCATGAGTCCGATTACCCCGATCTGAAACAGGTCATCAATATCTTCTCCTCTGCCGGCAAAACGCTGGATTACGCTGAGCACCAGCCGCAGATTTCCGTTGATGAGCTTGTCCCGTGCCTCCTTGCTGCCGGTGCGCTGGATTTCCTCCAGCAGCTGGATTTTTTCGCTTTCCTTGAGCACTGTCAGCTTGGATGTGTTGATTCCGGAGATGATAACCTTCTGATAAGCCATGCCATAGCCTCCGTTTTCTTTCTTGGAGTTAGTATGACCCCGCTTCGTCCTGCATAATCCAATGGGGAGGGCGGGAATTTCAGGAATCTGCCTGTGGGAAGCATGGGGGCTTGCCTTGACAGTGCGGAGGGGACATGCTATAATGGCAGGAAGAAAGGGGCGGATGGCATGGTACGGGAGGCACAGCGTGAGGATTTGCAGGAGCTGCTGCAATTATATCTTTATCTGCACGAGACGGCTGTTCCGGAGCAGTCGGAGCAGCTGCATGCAGTCTGGGCGCATATCCTTTCGGACCCCATGCATCATGTTCTGGTATATGAAGAGGAGGGCAGACTCGTATCCACTTGTGTCTGCCTGATTGTGCCGAATCTCACCCGGAGTCTGCGCCCCTATGCACTGATCGAAAATGTGGTGACCCATCCGGACTGCCGGGGCAGGGGATTCGCTTCTGCTTGTCTTGCATATGCAAGGGAGCTTGCCAGACAGGCTGGCTGCTACAAGCTCATGCTGATGACCGGCTCCCGGCAGGAAGCCACGCTGGATTTTTACCGTCGGGCAGGATTTAACAGCACGGACAAGACCGGCTTTGTGTAATGGCTCTGACCCGGGCGCATACCCGCTCTTTTGACAAAAGGGCTTTACTTTTTTTCTTGTTTGTGTTATAATAATCTTTGTTTACTGCTTACCATGTCGATTAGAGGAGGAATTGCAGAAATGGATGAAAAGAAAGATATTAATGTGACATTACAGATGAACCAGGAGGAAAAATCCGAAGTTGTAATATCCGTGCTGAATATCTGGAACGGACTCAAGCGCTTTTTTGTGGTCTGGCTTGCAGCAGCTGTTTTGCTGGGGGTGCTGTCCATATTGTTCAGCGCTGTCGTTTCTTCCGATCAGCACAAGCAGACCACTGCGCTGATCAGCTTTACCTATAAGGGCATTGAACAGGGCAAGGATCCTGCCGGAAATGATTTCAATGTGAAGAACAGTATCTGCAACCCGGAGGTGATTCAGTCTGCGCTGACCCAGCTGGGCAAGCCTGTGGAGGATCTGGAGACCGTGCGTGCAGGTCTGAGCGTCAATGGCATTATTCCCTCTGATGCAATGGACCGGATCATTACCTATCAGAATGTTTACCAAAATGCCACCAACGGCGCCTTGTCTGCGGCACAGGCTATGCTGGATGTTTCCTACTATTCCACCCAGTATCAGATTATCTTCGACTACAGCAAGACCGGTTATGACAGCGATGAAGCTGCAGAGGTGCTGAACCAGATGCTGGATTGCTACCGCAGCTATTTCTTCGAGGTTTACGGCTATAACAAGGCGCTGGGCAGTGCCATTACTGCAATCAATTATACGGACTATGACTATGCCGAGGCTGTGGATGTGTTCAGTGCAACCCTGTCCACTCTGGAGGATTACCTGGATCAGCTGGCTGAGGAGGATACCACACGGTTCCGTTCCAGCAAGACCGGCTATACCTTTGCAGATCTGTCTGCTGCAGTGAGCACCATCGAGAGCATGGATCTGGATCTGATTTCTTCCTATATCACAGTCAATAATGTAACCAAGGACCGGCAGGCACTGATGACCTATTATCAGTACCGGGTAGATTCACTCAAACGTAAGAGACACGTTGCCCAGGACCGGCTGAATTCCATTACGGAGTCCATCGAACAGTATGAAAAGGACAGCATCCTGATTTTTGGCAATGGTACGGACAATGTGAACACCACCTACACCCAGGCCTCCGAGCAGTATGACAAGCTCATCAGCCAGAAGATTACTGCCCAGAAGGATGTTTCTACTGCAACCCAGCAGATCAGCTTTTATGAAGATCGGATTGAAGCGCTGCAGGATCGCTCCGCTGCCTCCCGGGATAAGATGGAACGGGTAGAGAAGGACCTGGAATCTTTGAATGAAAAGGTTTCCAAGCTGCTGGATGATATTAACGTGACCGCTGACGAGTACTATGAAAATGTGTCCTTTGCAGACGCCTACAGCATTCTGGTTCCTGCAAGCAGTTCCACTGTGGGCTTTATCCGGAGCCTGATTGACTCTGCACTGAAGCCGGCGGTTATTCTGGAAGGTACCGCATTCCTGGTTTATCTGTGTGCCGCATTTATTTACGGTATCCGTCTGGAAAAGGGCAAGAGCCGGTCCGGAAAAGAGGAGCCGGAGGATCAGCCCCAGGAGAAAAAGACCGGGAGCAATGAAAAAACAAAAGCATAATCCCACAGGAGGAAGGATCAGCTCAACAAGCTGATCCTTCTTTTTTACGGCTGTTCTGACGAAAATCTGCAGAAATCAAAAAGTATATATTGCATTTTTCCGTTTCCTGCGTTATAATAGAAAAATAGGCATGGCCAAACCAATTCATTTTGAAAGGAATGTTGTACATGAAAAAAATGACTGCGCTTCTGACTACCGGGATGCTGCTTGTCCTCTCCTTGACAGGCTGCGGTACCCCGGCAAACACCGTTTTTACTGCTGCTGATCTGGAGGGAAAAACAATCGGCGCCCAGCTGGGAACAACCGGTTATATCTATGCCGAAACCGAAGTCAAGGACTCCAAGGTGGAGCCTTACAACAAGGGTGCAGACGCTGTACAGGCACTGAAGCAGGGCAAGGTGGATGCAGTAATCATCGACAGCGAGCCTGCAAAGGTTTTTGTGGAAAAGAATGATTCGCTGAGAATTCTGGATGACCCCTTTGTACAGGAGGATTATGCAATCGCATACAAAAAGGGCAATGACGAGCTGGGAAAGAAACTGGATGATGCGCTGACCAAGCTCAAGAATGACGGTACTCTGGACAGCATTGTCAAGCATTGGATCGGTGATGAAGCTGACCAGGTCTCCTATACACCGGATGAAAGCATTTCCCGTGACAACGGCAAGATCGTCATGGCCACCAACGCTGAATTCCCGCCCTATGAGAGCATGAGCGGCGACAAGATCGTGGGCATTGACGTGGATATTATGCAAGCAATCTGCGATCAACTGGGTATGACCCTGGAGATCGAGAATATGGAATTTGACTCGATTATTTCTGCGGTTGAATCTGGAAAGGCAGACGTGGGCGTTGCAGGTCTTTCCGTAACACCGGATCGTGAAAAGAATGTTTCCTTTACACAGGGTTATGCAACCTCCACCCAGGTTATCATTGTCCGCAAGGACTGATGGCCCCACTACATTGCAGGAGAGTAAAGCAGCATGCATATTTTCGGAGATTTTATCAACAAGCTGTCTGAAACCTTCCTCAAGGATGACAGATGGAAGTACCTGACGGACGGCCTGTCTACAACGCTGATTGTCACGTTTTTTGCAGTGATCCTCGGCATGATCCTTGGCTTTCTGATTGCAATTGTCCGTGCGACGCACGATAAAAACGGGAAATTCGGCATATTGAATCTGCTGGCAAAGGCGTATCTGACGGTAATCCGGGGAACGCCTGTGGTGGTGCAGCTGCTGATCCTGTATTTCATTATCTTTGCAACAGTTAATGTGGACAAAATTTTTGTTGCTGTGCTGGCATTTGGTCTGAATTCTGCTGCCTATGTTGCGGAGATTGTCCGGTCCGGTATCATGTCCATTGATGCTGGACAGTTTGAAGCGGGAGCCAGTCTTGGACTGAACTATTCCAAAACCATGATTTCCATTATCCTGCCCCAGGCGTTCAAGAACATTCTTCCGGCTCTGGCCAATGAGTGCATTGTGCTGCTGAAGGAAACCTCCGTTGCCGGATATATTGCACTGGTGGACCTAACCAAGGGCGGAGACATTATCCGCAGCCAGACCTATGAGGCTTTTTTGCCCCTGATTGCAGTGGCGGCAATTTACCTGATTATGGTTATGTTCCTCAGTGCCATGGTATCCAGACTGGAAAGGAGGCTGGCAAAGAGTGATCGAGGTTAAGAATCTGGAGAAGTCCTTTGGGGATCTGCATATTCTCAAGGGCATCACCACCACAATTGAAAAGGGTGAGAAGGTGGTCATCATCGGTCCCTCCGGTTCCGGCAAAAGCACATTTCTCCGCTGTCTGAACCGGCTGGAGCAGCCTACCTCCGGACAGATTCTCTTTGAGGGCCAGGATCTGACAGCCATGTCCGACCGGCAGCTTTACGTTGTACGTGAGAAAATGGGTATGGTTTTTCAGCATTTCCACCTGTTTCCCCATCTGACCATCCAGAAGAATATTACCCTGGCGCCGGTGAAGCTCAAGCTCATGACCCAGGCGGAGGCGGATGAAAAGGCCGCAATGCTGTTGAAAAAGGTCGGGCTTTCCGACAAGGCAAAGCAGTATCCGGGACAGCTTTCCGGCGGCCAGAAGCAGCGGATCGCCATTGCCAGGGCGCTGGCGATGAATCCGGATGTGATGCTTTTTGATGAACCTACTTCCGCACTGGATCCGGAAATGGTGGGAGAGGTGCTCGCGCTGATGCGGGAGCTTGCAGAGGACGGTATGACCATGGTGGTAGTCACCCACGAAATGGGCTTTGCCCGGGAGGTTGCTTCCCGTGTTATGTTTATGGACGGCGGCAGGATTATGGAAGAAAATGCGCCTCAGCCCTTTTTCGATCATCCGCAGAATCCACGGCTTCAGGAGTTTTTGTCCAAGGTTTTATAATTTGAATATCAAACAGGCTATGAATCAATTTGATTCATAGCCTGTTTTTGCTGTACAGCTTAGGACGTTTTTATTTGTTCACTTCCAGGATTATTTTACAAATTCTTTTTTGCTTTTCTATTGCTTTCCGGCAAGCGACGTGATATAATAATGGAAAATATAAGCGTTGCAGATAAATGATAGATAATTTTCCAAAACATAAACACACACTGTGAATTCGCTAATGCGAGCTGGAATCTCTGTTTACCCCGGAAATCCAGGAAAACCGCTTTCTCAGAACGCTGTCCAGCAAGTACAACGGCTTGATTCCCAATCAGTTTCACAGAAAGGAACTGAAACTCAAGGCGTTTCACTGCAACCGGGTGCTGTCTGATTTGACGCAGATCAGCGGTCCGGGAACAGCCGGTTCACTATCGGTCAGCAAAAACCAGAGCAAATGTAAACAGGCTTATCTCATCCATCAATACGTAACCGGTCTGTACCGGACAGATCTTCTCTGTGAAGAATGTACACAATGCCCTGAACCTGGCCTGTGATCTGATGAAACCATTCCGTCCATTTGTGGATCATAAGGTGCTTGGCATGCAGAAAAAGTGAAAATGATTCAGCGTGTTTTTATAAAAAAATGCCATCTATTGATGCTTGAATCCCGTCAAGGAGAGGGGATTGTTGGTGAAATGATCCGGATGATTGACAGCGACCTCTGTGAAATATCTTGACCCATATGCTTTTCTTTGATATAATGAGCTTGGGTTATTATCTGTGTACTATAGCCAGTCGTAGTGTGGTTTGCTCTAGGTTCATCTGTATGAAGTGTATAGCATTTCAACTGAAAACGCTTTTACTATTTTACAATATGTGATATAATTATTATGGGGTTTTAGCATGGATGGAATTATAACAAGTATTTTTGAATATCCTTATAAAAAAATTGGTCTGGATGAGCTGGAAAAGATCATTAAGCTTGGTGATTATGCGAAACTTGTAGAAACGATAAGCAGTCTGATAGACCGACAGATCATAAAACCTGTAAAGCAAAGCGGGAAAAACGGGCTGAATCCCAGCCTCTATCTAAAATATCATATTATGAATAAACCGGCTCCTGATAAACAGCTCATTAATGAGATAAATTCTCTTCATTACATGATAGAGCCGGGCGTTTTTAGAAAGAATACTGAAAAGTATATCAAGAACCGTGAATTTATTCTCATACTGGATGACTACCTGAAAGCGCACAGCAGTAATCTGGAGTATCCGTTGTCGGAAAATGAGCGGGCATATCAGATATGGAATGACGAAAAGGTTTTGGATAAAAAAGAGGGCAAGGATAATATTGCCTTGTTGAAGAGTTGTAATGTTTTTGACAAGCTGAATACATACCCTACCCCGGAGCCGTTTTTTGATTACAGAAGAGGTAATGACATCAAAAATGTCTTGGTGATCGAAAATAAGGATACATGGTTCACCGTCAGAAAGCTTATGCTCGATACCCCGAATTTTGCCGGACTGTTTGGCGTGAAAATAGACTGTGTGATATACGGTGAAGGCAGAAAGGTGACGCAAAAAAACAATTCATTGCAGGATTATCTTAATATTGATTCGCATTTTGAAGGGAAAGTCTGGTACTGGGGTGATATTGACCATGAGGGAATAGACATATTTCTTTCATTCGTAAACATCTCGCCTGAACTCGATATTTTTCCTTTTGCTGAGGCTTATAAGAAAATGACAGAATTATTTGATCGTTTGTTATCAGGCGATAATACTGAAGGTCTTAAATGCCGTACAAATCAGAGGCAGCCCGATAACATATCCAAATTTTATCAAAGCATAGACAGCGAGTCTGCTGAAAGAATAAAGGACTTGCTGCATAACGGATATTATATACCGCAGGAAATTCTCAATTATGCTGTATTAAAAGATTATATATATTGTGAGGGCTAAAATGATCTCATATCTTGAAAAGTTTGCAAGCCGTATGGAACCTGTTGCCGAGATAGCCTCTGTGCTTTGCAGAAGAAACAGGAACATTGCTATAGAAACAAGCTTTGGTGATAACGAGCTTGATAATATAATATTTGCGGTGCTTGTACATATTATGGAGCGTTCTCTCACCGAAAGCGTCAGATGTACACTTGAGGATATAGAGGATTTTCTTGCGGAGCTTTTGCAGGCGTATGGCAGAACTCCAAGTGATAGCGAACTGAGAGAGCTGACACGATACATCGTTAAGGATATACTTCAGAACAAAGGGGAAAGCTTTAAATTCAAAATAATGGATCATAGTGATAGTAAGCTGAAATCATTTTCTGTCAGACTGATAAAGGATATAGAGGATGATGACGGCGTTATCTGCTATGTTCTTGAGAAGCAGGGCTTTGATATGCTTTTTCGCACCAAAGAGGTGGACGATCTTGGCTTTCAGCTTGAAGAAATCCGACTGCAAAAGCTCATTGAACGAGGCAACTTTTCAGATGCTTCCGAGCAAAGCAAGCGGCTTATCGCAATGCTCAATCAAAAAGAAATAGAGCTTGCTCTTTTTGAACGAAGGCTGAAAAACGATCTTAATGAAACATCGGGAGATGAGTATGACACCCTGCTTCGTGAGATAGAACAGATGCTTGATGACGAGTATGCTGTTATGAATGAAATAAAGAAAACAATCGAAAAAGCAATAGAAAGCTTTTCGGATAACTGTATATTATCAGACAAGGTAAAAACTGAGCTTGCAGATAAAAAGCGTGATATATTTACCATCGGAAAAAACACCGAAATAATACTTGTCAGGCAGCGTGAGCTGTTAAGTCACAGCAGAGAGCTGGGACAGCTGTACAGAGAAACCCTGATGAAAACCATAACGTCGCACAGAACCCACTGCTATGATATCGAAGATATTATCCTGAAGCCTTTAGAGGAATATAACAGCAACAATAAACTGGATATCGAAGAAATATACGCTAAGCTGTTAGGCGCTCTTATGATACCAAAGCTACCGCCTATACTTGATCTCAGACTTGTGTACGAGCCGCAGCAATTAAATGAAGATGTCACCGGCGAAACTGAAGATGATGAGGAAAGGCTTGAAGATGGTTCGTTCTACAGAAAAGCAGTCGAAAGGAAAAACAATGCGAATACCGAAATAGTAAAACTTATGCTTGAATTCGCATCACGCAGAAAAGCGTTCAGACTCTCAGAGCTTTGGGAATACTGCCTTGAACATGCAGAAACAAGTCTTATTGCCGAGAATAAGCGATTCTTTCTTGTTATGCTGAAGCTCTATGAATTTGCAATCATAGATATTGAGCAATGGAAGCAGGAGGATAACAAATCAGAGGACAGTCAGGGTGAGTTTGACCTTTCTTATTCTTTATCAAGGATATATTCGCAGGACGAAAGTATTTACGGGATAAAACGGATTCTGATAACGTCATCAGGTGAGCAGGAAGAACTGGGCTGCGAGTTCACAGACGAAGAAACCGGGCTGAGCTGCAAAGAGACTGTTAAGATAGACAATATGCGGTTTATTGCGGAGGTTATATAATATGCGTGAAAGCATGAGAATAATAAAGCACCTTATAATGTGCAATTCTATAAATGACCGTGATGATGCGGAGCTGTTTGAGCTGGCGTCCCGTGAGGATATACGGGATGAGCTTGAAGTAATGAGTGAGGAATGGGATTTCACTTTGGTCAGGACCTTTCATGATATTTATATTGTGCCGCTTCCAGATAATGAAATGTTCAATATGCGGTTCAGAGAATTCAGGGAAAGTATATCCTCAAATGCCAAAAAGATAGATGCTTATTTACAATGCTATATATTCATGGTGATTTTTTGGATGTTTTTCGGCAGCCGCAACAGTGATCCGCAGAGAACCGAATCACTGCGGATAAAGGATATTGTCATTAAGCTTGATGAAAGATTTTCAAACGAGAACAAGGCCGCACAAATGGAAGAAGCACAGCTGAATTTTCATCAGATCGCTGACAAGTGGAATGGCAATTTATATAAAGACGAAGGCAGAAAGCAAAGCAAGGTAGAGCTTGTAAAGACTGCGTGCAGGATACTTGTGAAAAACGGTCTTGTGATATTTGCCGATGAAGAAGATGAGATAAGAAGCAGAAAAAGACTATCCGACCTGATGAAGAATTATTATCTCAGCGATAAAAGGATATCCGAAATAAGCAGGCTTTTTGAAAAGGAGGAGGACCATGCCGACGATTAACCGTATCAGGATAGTGAATATCGTTTATGACGGAAGGGTCATCTCTGATTGCCTTTTTGATTATTACGGCGGAAAAAGCGCTCTGATGAACCTTGCAAATGGCTGCGGAAAAACAGTTATGGTTGAGTCAATATTTCAGCCGATCATACCGGGCATGGATATCGGAGGCTGGAAGATAACAGACTACCTTACCGGAGATTCAAAGCCCTCGTATGTGATGATAGAGTGGCTGCTTGACGGAACAAAGACCCCTTCCTATTTTATGACGGGTATTTGTCTTAGCAAAACTATTGTTCAAGGAGATGATGATAAAAAGATCAAGTCTCTGAAATACTTTACTTTCGTTCACGATTACAATCAGGGGAACGAATACGATATTGCAAATATTCCTGTTTCAGAAACTCACGGCGGAAAGAAAGTATTCTATACTTATAATGCGTTTCATGAAAACCTTAAGAGATATAAAAGAGGGCATGATAAATTTGATGTGTTTGTAAAAGACAAAAAACAGGATTATCAGAATTATTTGATAAAGCACCATATCTATGAGTATGAATGGGCGCTGCTTGCAAAAATAAATCAGGCTGAAAGCGGAAATGGTCTGGCGGCACTGTTTCAGAACTGTAAAACATCGGATGAGCTGTTTGATAAATGGATATTAAAGACCGTGAATGATATCAATAAGGATCAGCGCCAAAGCCTGATCAAAGAAACGGCATCACTGATAAAGCCTATGATAACAAGCAGTAAGGCTCTTGCTGAAAAGGAGATCATGGAAAAAGCTGCAGAAGATCTTGAATCGTTCGGTAATGTATTTAAAGAGTATACCGATGAGCTTGATAGAAAGGAAGGAAAAGAAAGGTATATCGCAGGAGCATTAAAGCATATAAAAGGCTGTATAAAAGCAGAAGAAAACAAATTAGCCGATGCTGCTGCAGCGAAAAAGGAATGCAGAGAAATAGAAAGAAAAATCAAGCACGAGGAACTTTCGGAGCAGTACCATGTTATGAAAAAATTACTTGACAATTCAGCTGATGAACTGAAAAAATATGCATCCGTTTTGCCTGAGCTTGAGCGAAAGCATACCGAAGCGAAACATCAATGGAACTGTATGCGTGCTGCCGAATATTACGGCAAAATCAAAGCAGCACAGAATAAGATCACGGCTGCAAAAAATACAATAGCTGCACTTGAAAATGATGAGACTGCTGTAAGAAAAAAGCGGCTTGGAGCAACTATATATCATTATTATTCTGCACAGGCAGAAAGACTAAAAGCAGAGCAGAAGCGTTTGAGGAAAGAAACCGAAAATAATAATGATGAAAAGGCATCTCTGAATGACAGACTCTATGAACTTAATGACGAACTATCCACACTGAACACCAATATAGGTCGATTGCAGGAACGCTGCGAGAGCTTTGCCGAAGCAGAAAAGAAATATGAAGAACAGATCGGTGAACTCCCTGACAGAGACCTTACAGGCAGTTTAACTACAGAGAGCGTTGACAAAATAGCTAAACGGCTTGCGTCAGATATTACAAATGCAGAACGAGTAGAAAAGGAGCTTTGCAACAAAAAGAGTGAGTCTGAAGCCAAAAACAAAAAGAATCATCTGGATTTAGTGCAGAATTTATCGGACATAAATAAACAGCTTCACGAGGTACATATCTTCCAGAGCAAATATGATATGCTGGAAAAAGCAGCAGCAGAGATTGCTGAAGTTTTGCACAGATACGATATTGCTGACGCACATCTTTTCGAGCGCGAAGAGAACCTTACAGCTATAAGAGAAAAATATAATGATAATGAAAGCATTCGCCAAAATGACATCAAGGAAAGAGACCGTCTTCAAGAGACGCTTAATAAGCTAACACACGGGGAACTGCATACATCGCCGGATTTTGCCAAACTGCTTACCCAAAACGGTATTGACTTTCAGACTGGTGAGACCTATCTGAAAAAGCAGGAAGGCGATTATTTTGATAAACTTCTCGCCAGAAATCCTCTGCTGCCATTTTGCTTTATTGTAGACGACAGAGACTACGATAAAGCAATGGAAATCTCTCAGAATTTTGGGGTTGACAGAGTGTGCCCTGTTATTTGCAGAAAAGCATTTGATGCCAAACTAAAAACTGCCGGGTATTCTGCCGAACTGGGAGTGTTTAAGCTCTACGGTATTTACAACAAAGACAGTCTCCATCCCAGCACAAGGGAAAGCTATATATCAAAGCTTGAAC
>JALELB010000067.1 GCA_022768805.1 Ruminococcus sp. | reverse complement strand
GGGGATGGTATGATTGCCTCCAAGGCACTGGATGACCGGGCAGGCTGTGCCATTTTGCTGGATCTTCTGGAGCGGGAGCCGGAATATGACACCTGGTTTGCGTTCCTGGTGCAGGAGGAGGTAGGCCTCCGGGGCGCCATGGCGGCGGCGTATACCATTGCTCCGGATTACGCCATTGTACTGGAAACCACCACTGCCAGTGACATTCCGGATGTGTCCGGTGCAAAGCAGGTATGCCGGGTGGGCGGTGGCGCTGTGGTATCCTTTATGGATCGCAGCACCCTGTACGACCGGGAGCTGTACCGGCTGGCATTTGCATCCGCAGAGGCGGAGCAGATTCCGGTACAGACAAAGACCATGATTGCCGGGGGCAATGACAGCGGTGCCATTCATATTTCCGGAAAGGGCGTGCGGACCCTGGCGATTTCCGCCCCCTGCCGGTATCTGCATTCTCCCTCCTGTGTGCTGGCCTACAGGGATCTTTGTGCCTGTGCCCAGCTGGCAGGGGCCATGATGAAACGGATCTGGCAGCTATGATCCGGCAGCTGACAGAGGCATCCCAGCTGGACTGTGAGAGCCTGAAAACAAACCGCTACGGCAGATGGATCTACACCTATCTGCGTGCCTACGGGGTGGGCTATGATTTCTGCCGGTTTTTCCGCATAGAGGGCGCCGGAACCGGCTATGCGCTGCTGTTCAATGCCACGCTGGTGATCTGTATGGATCCTGCGCAGGGGGATCTGACGGAGCTTGCCCGGGAGGTGCAGCTGTTCATTGCCATGCATCAGCCCTTCCGGGTGGAGACCACGGAAAACCTGATGCAGCATCTGATGGAGACGGAGGGCTACCGCCCCCTGCACCGGACGGTGTTTGAGCTGACCTCCACCGGCCTGCCGGAGGATTTTGATGAGTACGATGTGGACTTTGCGCCCCGGCTGGATGATGCTTACGACATCCTCCGGGAGGGCTTCCCCAATCTGATTGCCCACGATCTCTGGCTGACGGATATTTCCCACCGGCTCCGCCGGGGAGTAAGTAAGGTATTTACATATAAAAATTCCACCACTGCCACGATTCTTTATGACGTGGACAATGAGGTGATGATTGCCCAGGTTGCCACCAGAGCAGCCGCCCGGGGCAGCGGCTATGCCCGGCAGTTCCTCCGGTGGCTGGCAGGCTTTCTGGAGCAGTTCGGGAAGCATGCGGTGCTGCTGGCTCTGGATATCCGGGTCAGCTTTTACAGGGAAATCGGATTTCATCCACTGGAAACGGAATATGTGCTGGAGCGCATGGATCATGATGCAGAAGCAATACAGAAAGGAAAGTTGAACTGATGTCTGATTTTTTCAGAATTGATCCGCGGATCATGGAGCTTGCGAAAAAAGCCGAACAGATTGCTGCCGCCAAATTTGCGGAGATTGACGCCAATGCCGCCTACAACGGGGAAAAGGTGCTTTCCGCTTTCATCAAAAACCGGGTCAGCGAGCCCTGCTTTTACGGCAGCACCGGCTATGGCTACGGGGACATCGGCAGAGAGACTCTGGATAAGGTGTATGCCCAGGTGCTGGATGCAGAGGATGCACTGGTGCGGCACACCTTTGTGTCCGGTACCCATGCTCTGTCCGTTGCCCTGTTCGGTGTTCTCCGGCCCGGGGACAAGCTGCTGGCAGTGACCGGCAAGCCCTATGATACCCTGGAGGAGGTCATCGGCATCAGCGGAACGCCGGGAAACGGCTCCCTGATGGACTACGGGGTGGAGTATGCAGAAGTTGCCCTGACCCATGAGGGACTGCCGGATCTGGACGCCATCGCACAGGCGGTGCCCGGTGCAAAGGTGGCATACATCCAGCGTTCCAGGGGATATTCTCTGCGGCCTGCCTATACGGTGGAGCAGATTGAACGGATCGTGCAGACCGTGCGCAAGGTAAGCCCGGATACAGTGATTATGGTGGATAACTGCTACGGAGAATTCGTCCAGCGGCGGGAGCCCACCTCTGTGGGGGCGGATCTTATCGTCGGCTCCCTCATCAAGAATGCAGGGGGCGCCATCGCCCAGACCGGCGGTTATATTGCCGGCAGAAAGGATCTGGTGGAGCTGTGCGCCTACCGGCTCACCTGTGTGGGCATGGGCAAGGAGGTTGGCTGCACTCTGCACCAGAACAAGGAAATGTTCATGGGGCTGTTCTTTGCCCCGGATGTGGTGGCCAATGCGCTGAAAACTGCCGCCTTTGCAGCGGAACTGTTCCGGCTCATGGGCTTTGACAGCTATCCGGCACTGTCCGAAACCCGAGGGGATATCATCACCGCCATCCGGTTCGGAACGCCGGAGCTGCTGACCGCTTTTTGCCAGGGGGTACAGAAGGGTGCCCCGGTGGACGCCTTTGTCACGCCGGAGCCCTGGGATATGCCCGGCTACACCAGCCAGGTGATTATGGCGGCAGGCGCCTTTACCATGGGTGCTTCCATTGAGCTTTCTGCGGACGCTCCCATGCGGGAGCCCTACGCAGTCTGGATGCAGGGGGGTATCACCTATACAAGCGGCCGGATCGGCATTTTGCTGGCGGCTCAGGAAATGCTGGATCGGGGACTGATTTTGAAGCAATAAGCAGGGAGGCGGACGATGAACAGGAAAAAGACAACCCCGCCGGAAGGGGCGGAGGAGCTGGTGGAGCAGATCCACCACAGACGCAGACTTTCGTTGAAATTCTGGCTGATCGGGGCGCTGGTGCTTCTGGTGGCGGCAGGCATCCTGACCGGCATCCTTGTGCTGCGGCACAGAAAAAACGATGGTGCCCGGTATGCGGCACTGCTTTCGGAAAAGCTGGGCTCGTCCCTGTCTGAAGCCCAGTCCCATGCAGATCTGTCCCTGTATACCACACCTGCCTGCGGCTACTTAACGGATGTAGGTGAATACGATGCGTTAAGGGAAAGTGAAAAGCAGGTTTCTGTGTGCGGCACCCGGATTCCCCAGTGGGTGATTTACTGTACTGCCGATGCCACCGGCAGGCTCTCCGCCGTCCGGTATTATCAATATGCCGTGCTGGAGGACAGCATCCTCGGAGAGAAAAAGTCCGGCTATGTGCTGCTGACGGATCTGGTCAAAGGCACCTCCAAGGCTCAGATGCTGGACATTTTGGGGCTGGAGCCCTACGCCATAACCTATCGTATGGATGTGAATGCAGTCGAATACTGTTTCCGTTACTGCTACAAGGACAGTGACAGCAAGGACATGCTTTCCTATCAGATCCGGGTACTGGTGCAGGACGATCAGGTACTTTCCGTATCCGATGAAAGAGTGAATGTTTTGACAAATCTGCTGGCATTTGATGAAGTGGTTACAAATTAGGAGCGCAATCCGGATTGGAATATTGAGAAACGATAAAAAAGATTACAGAAATAATACAAATGCGTCAGCAGCTCCTGTTTCGGCCCTTGAAAATTTGACATTCCCGGTCATAACTGATACAATGAACAATGTGATCGTATGGATGAATGGTGAAGTACCACTGTAAAGGAGAATCGGAACATGTCTGAGAACAGATTGTGCTATGGATGCATGGAAGTGAAAGGAGAGCAGACGGTCTGCCCTCACTGCGGCTATCAGGACGGCACGCCGTATCTGCCGGATTATATTGCGCCGGGCACTATGCTGCGTGACCGCTATCTGATCGGCGTACTGCTCGGGCACAACGGGGAGGGCGCTACCTATCTAGCCTATGATACCGTAATCTGCTGTAAGGTTCTGATTCGTGAATATATGCCCATCGGACTTTGCAGCCGGGTTAAGGGCAAACCGGTAATCAGTGTAAATTACAACAATCTTGCCCAGTACAAGGCGCTGATGGCAGAGTATACAGAGCTGAACAAGGCTCTGGCCCGCATGCGCAATCTCAGCCATATCAACCCCACGCTGGATCTCTTTGCGGAAAATAACACAACCTATACTGTGTTTGAATACACCGAGGGCGTAAAGCTGCTGGACTTTCTGAAGGACAATGCAGGGGAGCTGAGCTGGAACCAGGTCAAAAAGATGTTCCCGCCCCTGTTTACCACGCTGAGCCTGATTCATAATGCAGGCATTGTGCACCGGGGTATCAGTCCGGAAACAATCTATGTGACAGAAAAGGGGAACCTTCAGCTGTCTGCCTTCTGTATCTCCTCTGTGCGCACGGCGAATACCGAGCTGAAAACCGAGCTGTTTCCCGGTTATGCTGCGCCGGAGCAGTACAGCGCCAGCGGCAGGCAGGGCACCTGGACGGATGTATACGGCATCTGTGCGGTGCTGTACCGGATTCTTACCGGCTGTATGCCTACGGAGGCTCCCAGCAGGCTGGATAACGACAACCTTTGCGCTCCGCATGAGCTGAGCGGCAGCATTCCTGTGCATGTGTCCAGAGCCATTATGGACGGTCTGGCACTGCAAAGCGACCAGCGTACCCAGACCATTACGGAGCTGGTAACACGCCTGTTTGAAGCCACTGAGGAGGAAACTGCCCAGCGTACCGCCGTGGCACCGCCCCCTGTTCCCAGGTATGAGCCCCGGCCGGAGCCTGCCTATGAGGAGGAAGAGGAGTACGATGACTACGAGGATTATGAGGATCTGGATGACGGCAGCTCCGCTGGCAGCGCTTTTGACAGAATCAAGGTGCCCATGATTATCGGCGTTCTGCTGATTACGGTCATTCTGATTGTGGCACTGGTGCTGTCCAGGGTGTTCTGGGCAGGAGATTCCCAGGTGATCTCCCAGAGCAGCGGCACAAGCAGCTCCCTGAGTGATATTGTCACCGTAACCACCGAGGCTGTGACTCCTACCAAGGAATATGACTCCGTGATGATTAACGTGGTAGGCATGGACTACAAGGCGAAGAAGGCTGACCTTGCAGACTGGATTGAGCTGAACTGCATTGCAGAGGAGTACAGTGACGAGTATCCGGCAGGTCAGATTATCTGGCAGTCTGTAAAGGAAAATGAAGATTTCAAGAGCGGGGATACGCTGGACGTGAAGGTAAGCCTGGGACCCTCCAAGGTGAAGGTGCCTGACTGCAAGGGGTATACGCTTTCCGCATACATTGCGGAGATTGAAAAGATCGGCATCAAGAATCATACCTCCACGCCGGCTGTCAACTACAATTACGCCACCGGCGCTGTCATCAAGACCAGTGTGGCAGCAGGGGAAACCATTGATCTGACCACGGATTATAAATTCGTCATCACCTATGCGGACAATCCGGCAGTGACCACAACAGCTCCGCCGGCGGAAACCACGATAACCACCGGGGTAACCACAGCTGCGCCTCCGGTGGTAACCAATGAACCGATTGCCACTGGCAATCCGGGGGACGGAGGAGAGGATCTGCCGGGCATTGAGCAGCCGGACTGAAATCCCTTTCTTTCCGGAAAAATCCGACCATACAAGAGCGCTGATCTGCGGATCGGCGCTCTTTTTGTCAGAACAGGGATACCGCAAAGATCACCAGAATCATGGCGGGCGCCAGCCACCGGAGAATCCACCGGAGTGCCCCCGGAAAACGGATTGCATATTGTCCGTTGGAGGATATTTCCCGCAGCATACTGGAGAAGCCCCAGATCCGGCTTGCCAGAATGCACAGAAAAAAACCGCCGATTGGCATCAGCACATTGTCTGACAGAAACACCATTAGATCAAACAAGGACATGCCGAAGAGTGTAAAGCTGTTCCAGAGGCCCATGGACAGGGAGTTTGCCACACCGATGAGGGCAAAGCCCAGGGTGGAGAGCCCGGCGGCAGCAATCCGGTTCCAGTGAAGATGGTCGATGAAAAAGGCTGCAATGCTTTCCAGCAGGGAAATGGCAGAGGTGACTGCTGCCAGAAACACCAGGGCGAAAAAGCCGATGGCAAGCCATCTGCCTCCCCGCATGTGGTCGAATACATAGGGCAGAGAACGGAACAGCAGCCCGGATCCGGCAGAGGGCTCCAGTCCGAAGGAAAAGACACAGGGCAGAATGGCGATACCGGCCAGCAGGGCGATCACCAGATCGAACAGGGGGATAAGCACTGCGTTTTTTTGCAGATTTGCCTTTCGGTCCAGATAGCTGCCATAGGTAATCAGAGTGCCCATGCCAATGCTGAGACTGAAAAACACCTGTCCCATGGCCCGTACCAGAATGGAGGCAAAGTCCGAAAAGCTGTGGATCTGGGAAAAATCCGGCAGGAAAAGAAACCGAAGCCCCTGGGACGCTCCCGGAAGGGTCAGGGCATAGCCGCCGATGGCGATCAGGGTCAGCAGCAGCACAGGCAGAAAGATCTTGCTGATCCGCTCAATGCCTTTGGAAACCCCGAAGGCGACAATTCCGCAGCAGCATGCGGCAAACAGCAGATGCCACAGTACCGGCTCCAGGGGGCGGGTGACAAAGCCGGTGTAATAGGCGTCCGCATCCCCCAGCCGGCTGTGCTGCATGTAGGCAAAGAGATACTTGAGCACCCACCCCCCGATGACGCTGTAATAGGACAGGATGACAAAGGCGCCTACCACGCCTGCCGCCCCAACAAAGCCCCAGCGGGGATGAATGGCCCGGCAGGCATCGATGGCGTTCAGCCGGGTAGCTCGTCCCACTGCCATTTCCGCCAGCAGCAGGGGTGTGCCCAGCAGAATCAGCAGTACCAGATAGAGCATCAGAAATACAGCGCCTCCGTTACTGCCGGCAATATAGGGGAATTTCCACAGATTTCCCAGTCCGATGGCTGAGCCTGCCGCTGCCAGCAGAAAGCCCAGATTTGAGGACCATTGTTCACGTTTCATAGAATGTAAGTGTCTCCTTTCCGGCGGTACCCCAGAACAGCATGAAGCAAAACATGCTGCATTCTGTGTGGTATGCAGATAGTATGTGAAAAAAGTTGAGGAATTATAAACAAAAATTAAAATTGGGCTTTTCATGGTCAGCAAAATGTGCTATAATTAAAGGCATGCATTGAGAGGAGAAGACTCAGGCATCTTGGAGAGTTTTTGAGGAGTTTTGAGGAGTTGTATTTTATCTATGGGATCCTATGATGAGCTCAAGCAGCTGGCATTGAAACGGTTTTTCGGAAAGATGAACCCCATGCAGCAGGAAGCGGTTTTCGCCGTGAACGGGCCGGTTCTAGTGCTTGCGGGGGCAGGCAGCGGCAAAACAACCGTCATTGTAAACCGGATTGCCAATATGGTGTACTTCGGGAATGCCTATCACGAAAGCGGGCGGACGGTTTCACAGGAGGATCTGGACTTTTTACAGGGCTATGCAGACGGCCGGGAAACGGACGTTGAACGGCTGCGGGATGTGGTCGCAACGGCACCCATCCGCCCCTGGAATATTCTTGCCATTACCTTTACCAACAAGGCGGCAGGGGAGCTGAAGTCCCGGCTGGAAGCCATGCTTGGGGAGCAGGGACGGGATGTGCATGCGGCAACCTTTCATTCTGCCTGCGTGCGGATTCTCCGGCAGGAGATTGAACGGCTGGGGTATGACCGGAGCTTTACCATCTATGATTCCGATGACAGCCAGCGGGTCATCAAGGGCTGCCTGGGGGATATGAATATATCCGAAAAGCAGTTCCCTCCCAAGTCCATTCTGGGGGAAATCAGCCGGGCAAAGGACAGACTGCTGGACCCGGAGCAGCTGGAGGCCCAGTCCACCGGTGATTACCGGCGCCTTGCCATTGCAAAGGTGTACCGGGAGTATCAGAACCGGCTGAAAAAGTCCAATGCTGTGGATTTTGACGACATCATCCGGCTGACGGTGCAGATCTTTACAGATTTTCCGGATGTGCTGGAGAAGTACCGCAGTAAATATAAGTATATCCTGGTGGACGAGTATCAGGACACCAACCAGGCACAGTTCCGTCTGGTCAGCCTGCTGTCCGCCGCCCATCAGAATCTGTGCGTCGTCGGTGACGATGACCAGAGTATCTATAAATTCCGGGGTGCCACCATCGAGAATATTCTGGGCTTTGAGGAGCAGTTCCCTGGCAGCAGGGTGATCCGGCTGGAACAGAATTACCGTTCCACCGGCACCATTCTGGATGCTGCAAACTCGGTAATCCGCCACAACCGGTCCCGCAAGGAGAAAAAGCTCTGGACCCAGGGGGAGAGGGGCAGCAGGATCTGCTGGTACCGTGCCATGAACGAAACGGACGAGGCCAGGTTTGTTGCCCAGACCATTCTGGAGCAGGTGCAGCAGGGGGGCTCCTACAGCGATCATGCCGTGCTGTACCGTATGAATGCCCAGTCCAATATGCTGGAGCGTGCCTTTGTCCAAAGCGGTGTGCCTTACCGGGTATACGGCGGCATGCGGTTCTTTGACCGGAAGGAAATCAAGGATATTACCGCATATCTCAGCGTGATTGACAACTGCAACGATATGCTGCGCTTCCGCCGGATCATCAACGAGCCCAAGCGGGGCATCGGGGATGCAACCCTGTCCATGCTGGATGATATTACCCGGGATCTGGGCCTGTCACCCATGGAGGTACTGCGCAATGCAGGGGATTACCCGGTGCTGTCCAAAAAGGCAGCAAGCCTGCGCAGCGTGGCAAAGATGTTTGATTCCCTGACCGAGGCAGCGGAGACTCTGCCCCTGGATGAATTCTTTGATCTTCTGCTGGACAAGACCGGCTATAAGGCAATGCTGACGGCTATGGGGGATGAGGGCCTGACCAAGCTGGAAAATGTGGAGGAGCTGAAGTCCACTCTGCTGACATACATGGAAGCGGCGGAGGAGCCTTCCCTCAGCGGTTTCCTGGAGGAAATCTCCCTGTACACGGATCAGGACAGGAATCAGGAAAGCGACGACGCAGTTACCCTGATGACCATCCATTCTGCCAAGGGACTGGAGTATGACACCGTGTTCCTGATCGGCATGGAGGACGGCATTTTCCCGGGTATGCGCAGCATGGACAGTGAGGAATCACTGGAGGAGGAGCGGCGGTTGGCCTATGTGGCCATTACCCGGGCCAAGCGAAAGCTGTATCTGGTCAGTGCGGCGCAGCGGATGCTGTTCGGCACCACCAGCCGGAATCTCACCTCCCGGTTTCTGAAAGAGATTGATTCGGAACTGATTGAGAAGCATGATAATACCATTTCTGCCAGCACGGTGAAGGAGCCGGCGGTGACCGCCGTGCATTCCATTTCCCTGCAGCAGCAGCTGGCAAAGCAGAAAGCCCCGGCAGGATCCGGCGAGCAGAGCGTACACTATGCCCAGGGAGACCGGATCCATCACAACATTTTCGGAGACGGCACAATTCTGACTGTCCGGGAGATGGCGAATGACGCACTGCTGGAAATTGACTTTGACAAGGTTGGCAAGAAAAAGCTGATGGCAAATTTCGCCAGAATCAAGAAGCTATAAATATGCTGCCGTTGAGCCGGAGAACAGGGGGAACAGCTATGGCGGAGCACATATTAGAAACGGATGGTTTTACTCTGTCATTCGGCCTCAGCGTTTTTGAAACGGACTTGCAGTATGCTGTCAATACCATCCTGTCCGTCTTGGTGAAAAGCGGTGGTTTTTCTGCTTCTGCCAAACTGGATATTGATATTAGACAGTTTATTGCGTTTATAAAAGATTTGCAGTCCATATATGACACACTGGAAGGTTCCGCAAAGCTTGAAGAGCCCTACGGTTTTCAACAGTATATTTCATTTGCTCCTGACAAAACAGGGCACATCACCGTGAAGGGATATTTGTGTGATGGCCGGAAGGAACACGAGTTGTATTTCCACAATGTGTTTGACCAGACTTGCTTAAAAGACTTTGCTGAAGAACTGTCCTTTTGCTGTTCAACATACAATATGTAACCTGCGGTTGATTTGCAGGATACCAGCCTGAGCAGATTTCTGTCTGCTCAGGCTGAACTGTTATGACTGCTTTCCCTATTGTGCAGTCCGTTGTGTTACGGATGCATGATCCGTTTTCTTCTTTCTTTGGCGATTTCACACAAAAAGATTGCACATCCCACAGCACAAATATGAAATAAACATAGCACGATTCTGTATTGAAAATAAATTTGGTTTAAATTATACTTAATGTATTAAGAAGCTTGTAACAGACACAGGGATTAGGGGGTTTTTATGAAACAATTCAAACACTGGCTGCCTAGGGCAGCTGCGGGTATTATGGCGGCAGCGCTGGTCTTTTCCGCCCTGTCTTACCTGCCGGAGCAGCAGGAGCTTTCGGCTCAGGCTGCGTCTGTTTCCACAGTGGCCAATCCGATTATCTGGTCGGACGTGCCGGATGAGGATGTGATCCGGGTGGGGGATACATATTATATGGTCAGCACCACCATGTTCTTCAGTCCCGGCGCACCGATTATGAAGTCCAAGGATCTGGTATCCTGGGAAATCTGCTCTTATGTATATGATAGGCTGGCAGAAGGGGATGTGCAGAACCTCACCAATGGTAAGCACGATTATGCACATGGCCAGTGGGCCACCAGTCTGCGGTATCATGACGGAAACTTTTATGTGTTTTTCGGCAGCTACGGTACAGGCAAGTCCTACATTTACAAAACGAACGATATTGAACACGGCACATGGACCCGGACGGAGCTTAACGGCATGTACCATGACGCATCCATGCTCTTTGATGATGATGGACGGAACTATCTGGTTTACGGTGCCGGCGGTGAGATCAAGATCAAGGAATTGAATGCGGATATGACCGGCTTCAAGGCAGGCGGTGCGGATAAAACCCTGTTCAAGACCGGGTTGGACGGTCTGAGCGGTGAAGGCGCGCACATTCAGAAGATCAACGGCTACTATTACATTTTCCTGATTGCATGGCCCAGCGGAAGCGGGCGAATTGAGCTTTGCTACCGGAGCAAGGATCTTCTAGGTACCTATGAGGGCAAGACTGTGCTGAATTCCGGCATCGGAACCTATGGCAGCGGCGTGGCCCAGGGCGGTATTGTGGATACGCCGGAGGGCAAGTGGTATGGTCTGCTGTTCCAGGATCATGGCTCAGTCGGACGAATCCCGGTGCTGGTTCCGGTAACCTGGGAAAATGACTGGCCTATGATGGGCGTGAACGGCAAGGTGCCGGTGACCTTTGAGATCGAAGGGGACTACGCAGGTACTTTCCTGGCCGGGGATGATGACTTTAACTACGGCAGCAACAAGCTGGGGCTGCTCTGGCAGTGGAACCATAATCCGGACAATTCTGCATGGTCGGTAACGGAGCGCACAGGCTGGCTGCGGCTGACCAATAAGACCCTTGCCACCAATCTGCTGAATGCCCGGAATACCCTGACCCAGCGCACGGAGGGACCTAACTGTTCCGCTGTTATCAAGCTGGATGCCAGCGGCATGAAGGCCGGAGACTATGCCGGTCTGTCCGCTTTCCAGTTCAAGTATGGCAATATCGGCGTCTATGTGACCGACAGCGGAGAAAAGAAGGTGTATATGGCGGAGAACGGCGGTTATTCCAGCTCTGCCGCAGTGACGGACAGCTATAACAAAATCATTGCAGAGGCGCCTATGACCGGGAATGAAGTATATCTGAAAGTTGACTTCCTGTTCAATATGGTGGACAGCAATCTGAATTCCTCCTATAATCAGGATAAGGCGGACTTTTATTATTCCTATGACGGCAGCAGCTGGACCAAGCTGGGGAACACCCTGAGCATGGCTTATGATCTGAAGCTGTTCACCGGTTATCGCAGCGGCATTTACAGCTATGCCACCAAGACCACCGGCGGTTATGCAGACATCGACTTTTTTGATTATGAGCGTGGGGACTGGAACACGCCTTCTGTAGTGGAGCCGGACGAAAACGGCTGGTACTTCCACAGCACCTATGAGGGAAAAACGGATGAATGGTCCGGCAGAGGCGCCGCAACTGTCTCCACCAGCGGATATACTGCTTATGCAGGCAGCGAGTCCCTGCTGGTAGAGGGCAGAACCAGCGCCTGGAACGGTGCAACCCGTTCCCTTAACAGCCGTGCTTTCCAGCCTGGCAGCGAGTATAGCTTCAGTGCAAATGTTATGTTTGCGGATGGAGGGGATATGGATACCTTCTACATGAAGCTCCAGTATACGGACGCCAACGGAGATACCCAGTATTCCACTGTGGCAGAGGGCGAAGCCATCAAGGGACAGTGGATTCAGCTGAGCAACACCAACTACCAGATTCCAGCAGATGCAACCAATATGCAGCTGTATATTGAAACCGCAGACAGCACCAACAGCTTCTACGTGGATGAAGCCATCGGCGCTGTGGCAGGCACGGTGATCGAAGGCGCGGGAGAAGGCAAAAAGGTGATCCGGGGCGATCTGAACTTTGATGAATGCATCGACGGCGCAGATCTTGCACTGGCAAGACAGGGGATTATCAGCGGCTTTACTGATACCTATGTCCGGGTTGCAGCGGATGTCAACCAGAGCAGCGACGTAACTGTGGCAGACATTGTGCAGCTCCAGAGGTATCTGACCGGAAACATTCAGGCCTTTATCGTAGAGGAGCCTGATGTCCTTGCATAAGGCAATTGAGGATAACAAGAAGGGCTTGCATCCAAAACGGACGGATGCAAGCCCTTTTTATAATTTTTTTCTGAATTGGGACGGAGTGCTTCCGGTTTGCTCCTTGAATTGCCGGATAAAATAGGAGGCGCTGGCGTATCCGCACATTTCCGAGATCTTTTCAATGGGGATTTCCGGGTTTTTCAGCAGCTCTGTTGCGAATTGTATCCGGCTGGCGATAATATCCTGGGTTACACTTGTGCCGAAGGTTTCCGAGTAAAGATGCTGAAACCGGGAGCGGCTCAGAGACAGACTGGCTGCCAGTTCATCAATGTTCCAGGCGTATCCCTGCCGCCGGAAGATGCACTCCCGTATCCACATCAGCCGTTCGCCGTAGCTGGACTCAGAAAACACCGAAACAGGCGTCAGCCTTTCTACCTGCTCATGGAGCTTGTTGATCAGAATATGAAAATAAGCATTGACGGTATCAACCCGGTGGGTATGTGCAGAGTAGAACTCGTGGCAGATAGTCCGCATCAGTACTGATAGCCCGGTAACATCCCCCAGACATACGGGCCGGTTCAAGGGAATCTCATAGGCGTTTATCAGTGCCTCTTCCTGCTCGTCAGGTCCGAAATGCATCCAGTCGTTGATATATTCACCGTATTCCGGATCTGTCCGGTAATATTGGGGGCAGTCCGGCGTATACAGAATAAATGAGCCAGCCTTTACGTGGGTTTCTGTTCCCGCCACACGGAATATAGCCGGCGTTGTGATGACCAGCAGCAGCCAGTCTCCGGCGCCTTCGGGGCGGTCAATGCAAAAATCCTGGTCATGACGATGGTGATAGCCGATTTCATCCATACGCATTTGCATCCCTCCTTCTTATTTCTTATCATAACGCATTGTTTACATTCTGTCAATATAATTATGGCATTCTGAACATTTAGCACGAAACTGACATAATTTCAGCATAAAAATCCATTGACGAATCACAATACATTTGGTATAATCAATAAAAAAGATCACATATCCGAAAAAGTTATTGGTGATCTTTACGGGGGAGGAAAGTCTATGAAAGTTAAAAAATTTGCCGCCGGAATGACGGCAATGCTCTGCTGCGCAGGGGTTTTGTCCTATTTGCCGTCTATGCCGGATAAAGCCTATGCCACAGAGTACGTCAGCAACGAATTTGAGTCCAACTATGATGGTTGGTGCGGCAATGCTGATGCAGTTCAGCTGACGGCAAAGTATGGGATGGGTGTAAACCAGTCCCGCGGTATGGTGGTATCCGGCAGAACCAGCGTAGCAGATGGTGCAAGCTCCGCTAAGGGCCTCTATCTGGTTGGCGGCCAGGATTATCACTACAGTGTGCA
>JALELB010000061.1 GCA_022768805.1 Ruminococcus sp. | reverse complement strand
ATACCAACGTGCATGTCGGGACGGGTCTGCTTGCCCAGTGTAATTGCCATTTCCATCAGCTTGCCAACGCCGGTCTGATCCAGCTTTGCAAAGGGATCGTTCTCGAAAATCTTTGCGTCGTAGTAAGCGTTCAGGAACTTGCCTGCATCGTCTCTGGAGAAGCCGTAGGTCATCTGGGTCAGGTCGTTTGTACCGAAGCAGAAGAACTCAGCTTCCTTTGCAATCTCGTCAGCAGTCAGTGCAGCTCTCGGAATCTCGATCATGGTACCAACCTCGTACTTCAGATCAGCGCCAGCCTTTGCGATCTCCTCGTCAGCAACTGCAACAACGATGTCCTTTACGAACTTCAGCTCCTTGACCTCGCCAACCAGCGGAATCATGATTTCCGGAACGATGGTCCAGTCCGGATGAGCCTTCTTCACATTGATGGCAGCCTTGATGACAGCTCTGGTCTGCATCTTTGCAATTTCCGGATAGGTTACAGCCAGACGGCAGCCACGGTGACCCATCATGGGGTTGAACTCGTGCAGGGAAGCGATGATTGCCTTGATGGTCTCAACGGACTTGCCCTGTGCGTCAGCCAGTGCCTTGATGTCAGCCTCGTCAGTAGGAACGAATTCGTGGAGCGGCGGATCCAGGAAACGGATGGTAACCGGGTTGCCCTCCAGCGCCTCGTACAGTGCCTCGAAGTCAGCCTGCTGCATGGGCTCGATCTTAGCCAGAGCAGCTTCTCTTTCCTCAACAGTATCGGAGCAAATCATCTCACGGAATGCTGCAATTCTGGAGGGCTCGAAGAACATGTGCTCGGTACGGCAAAGACCGATACCCTCAGCGCCCAGCTCTCTTGCCTTCTTTGCATCAGTAGGTGTATCAGCGTTGGTGCGAACCTTCAGTACTCTGTACTTGTCAGCCCAAGCCATGATTCTGCCGAACTCACCAGCGATGGTAGCGTCAACGGTGGGGATGATGCCGTCGTAGATGTTACCGGTGGAGCCGTCGATGGAGATGTAGTCGCCCTCAGTGAAGGTCTTGCCAGCCAGCTCGAACTTCTTGTTCTCCTCGTCCATCTTGATGTCGCCGCAGCCGGATACACAGCAGGTACCCATACCACGTGCAACAACGGCTGCGTGGGAGGTCATACCGCCGCGAACGGTCAGGATGCCCTGGGAAGCCTTCATACCGGTGATATCCTCAGGAGAGGTCTCCAGACGAACCAGAACGACCTTTTCGCCCTTTGCGTTCCAAGCCTCGGCATCGTCAGCGGTAAATACAATCTTGCCGCATGCAGCGCCGGGAGATGCGCCCAGACCCTTGCCGATAGGCGTAGCAGCCTTCAGTGCCTTTGCGTCGAACTGGGGGTGCAGCAGGGTGTCCAGATTTCTCGGGTCGATCATCAGAACAGCCTTCTTCTCGTCGATCATGCCCTCGTCAACCAGGTCGCAAGCGATCTTCAGTGCAGCCTGTGCGGTTCTCTTACCGTTACGGCACTGGAGCATGTACAGCTTCTTGTTCTCAACGGTGAACTCCATATCCTGCATATCACGGTAGTGATCCTCCAGAGTCTCACAAACCTTGATGAATTCAGCATAAGCCTCCGGGAACTCCTGCTCCATCTTTGCGATGGGCATAGGTGTACGAACACCTGCAACCACGTCCTCGCCCTGTGCGTTGATGAGGAACTCGCCCATGAGCTTCTTCTCGCCGGTTGCGGGATCACGGGTAAATGCAACGCCGGTACCGGACTCGTTGTTCAGGTTGCCGAATACCATGGGCATTACGTTAACGGCAGTACCCCAGGAGTAGGGAATGTCGTTGTCACGACGGTAAACGTTTGCTCTGGGGTTGTCCCAGGAACGGAATACAGCCTCGATAGCCAGCTTCAGCTGCTCAACCGGGTCAGAGGGGAAGTCCTTGCCCAGCTGGTTCTTGTACTCAGCCTTGAACTGCTCAGCCAGGGTCTTCAGATCCTGTGCGGTCAGGTCAACGTCGAACTGAACGCCCTTTTCTTCCTTCATCTTGTCGATGAGCTGCTCAAAGTACTTCTTGCCGACTTCCATAACCACGTCGGAGAACATCTGGATGAAACGTCTGTAGGAGTCATATACAAAGCGCTCGAATGCAGGATCCGGGTTGCCCTTGATCATAGCCTCAACCACTTCATCGTTCAGGCCCAGGTTCAGGATGGTGTCCATCATACCGGGCATGGAAGCACGGGCACCGGAACGAACGGAAACCAGAAGGGGGTTCTTGAGATCGCCGAACTTCTTGCCGTTGATCTCTTCCATCTTTCTGACGCCTTCCATAGCCTGTGCCATGATCTCGTCATTGATCTTGCGGCCGTCCTCGTAGTACTGTGTGCAGGCCTCGGTGGTGATGGTGAAGCCCTGGGGTACCGGAAGACCGATACTGGTCATCTCAGCCAGGTTCGCACCCTTGCCGCCCAGCAGGTTGCGCATGGTCATGTCGCCTTCGCTGAACATGTAAACCCATTTGTTTGCCATTGGTAAATACCTCCATACTTTTTTGATGCCGTCCGGCATCTATTTCCCCCGGACTCTTATGCAGCTGCATAACTGTCCGGACTTATATCCATTATACCATATCAATTCCAAAAATGCTAGGGGTTTTCCGAAAAAAATTCCCCATTGTCAAAAAAGCCGCAGGATTCTCCCTCCTGCGGCTTCTTCCCTGCTGTGCAGCAGGCTTTCCCATATCAGGCTGTTTCCCGTTCTGCCCTGTCCAGCCACGCCTTTGCCAGATCCAGCGCATCATACAGGCTTTCCCGTTCTCCTGTCTTGACGATGGCTTCCATCGGGTTCAGCTTCTCGTCGGTGCGCATCAGATAGATCTTGATTTTGGACGCAACCTCCATATTCTGCTGCTTTTCGGTTTCCAGAATCTGCATCCAGACAACATACTCGTCGTACATGTTGCCGAAATACAGCTCCTTGTCCTTGCGCACCAGCGGATAGCCCTTATACGTAAAAAACTTCATTGCACTTGCCCCCTTGTCGTTTCAATACTGGTCATGCGGCACTCCTGATTATACCACAGCAGCGCTGCGGAATTTGTCGGATCCGGTTACCAGTTGAGAATAAATTCTTCGTCTGTATCGTACATGTCCATATTCTTGAACAGGGTGTCCACAAAGCTGCGGCGGCACATAAAGGCGCAGACGCCGTCCACCTCAATGTAGACCTTTCTGTTTTCTGCCTCATAGAAGGAAACGGTCTGGGTCTTGAGACCGTCCTGCCGCTCCAGGGTGATCTTCGCCAGCAGCTCTCCTGTGGGCTTCTCCCCATTGAGACACAGATCCTCTGCCGCAGTCTTCAGCAGGAACACATAGAACTGGCGGTAACGCTCGGAATCTGCATCCTTGCCGTTGAGCTGCACCTGGTAATCCTCCTTGGAGGTACCGGACCCTACAAACGCCATGGTCTCCCGGTCCTTGGCCTCAACGGTCAGCTTGCCGATGTCCCATACATAGGTGGTGAACACCAGACCGGAGGAAATGTCCCGGGGCATCACGGAAATGCAGGGTGCGGTTTCAGCTGTGAAGCTGTATACCACATCCACCCCGTCGTAATAGCCGTAATAATAGGTGGTATCGTCCCCCTCCAGCTGGAAGGTATTGCCAATCTTCAGGGTCTGGGTCACCCCTGCATCGCTGGTGACCGTCATGGTGCAGAAGGGATCCTGCAGCCCGTAGGTTGCCAGATCCGCCTCCGTGGGATGCAGCTTCACCACCCCGCTGGCAGTCAACCCGTACATACCCACCGTAATCTTGGAGCCCCTTTCCGGGCTGATGTTGCAGGGAACAGGCTCGGTCATAATGTGGGTGGCGGTGGTGCCGCCGTTCTCCATTTCCGCATAGAAGCTGTCATACTTCAGCCGGATGTCGTAATCCAGATCCTTCCGCTGGATGAGAATTTCGCTGAGGATGGTGTTGTCATCCTCTGCACGCTCCGGTACGATGGCCTTGTTAAGGTAATCCCCCTCCTGCTTCAAAAAGGGAGACAGCTTGTCGCTGGCAACCGTATACACGGTAGTTTCCCCCTTCAGGGCGAAATAGGTCTGGCTGCTCAGGGGAGAAGCATCCCCCACGGAGAAGGCCTTCACTGTACCGTCCTCCAGGGTCAGGGTCACGGAGGCCCTGGGCTTGTCAAGCCCGTACTGGGCAAGATCCGTGGCATGCTCCTCCACGGTGTTCACCGTGGTGATGCTGACCGCCCGGGATGCCACAGTACGCAGGGTTACCGTATCCACGTTCAGCCCTTCCGCATTTTCCAGGGTGTAGTTGAATATGGTATTCCCGTCCTCATCCTGGGTGGGATCCGTGGGCACCACGGTGTAGCTGTCGCCGCCATAGGTGACGGCAATGCTCTTGACAGTGCTTTCGTCCACCTCCCACAGCAGGGTGGAGTTGGTATCCTCCGAGCTGAGGGTGCTGCCGGAGGAGGTGCCGGACTCCGGCTCTGTCAGCTTCAGCGCAACCAGTGCGCCGGACAGCAGCACCAGCACCCCGGCGCCAATGAGAATGCCCTTGGCAGTTTTATTCATCGGTTTCTTCTCCTTACAAATACAACCAGTCCGATGACCACCACGATCAGCGGAATGATGATGATGACCAGTGTGCGCAGGCCGCTGAGCTGACCCTCGGTAATGGAAATGTTGGTCTGCTCCAGGGCCTTGTCTGCGATAACAAGACCATTTTCCTTACCCACCATCACATTGATGGCGGAAACCACATACTCCGCATTGTTATAGGATGCGCTCTGTGCCACATAGTAATCCAGCATGGAGCAGGAGGACATCACCATCAGCTGGCTGGAGTTCACATCCTCGTTTACCGCATTGGACTTGGTGGTAATGGTCATGAGATTCTGCACGCCGGTTTCCGCAGTGCTGATATCAAAGGAGGTCTGGGTGGTGGATTCTGTGGAATCCTCCGTACCGGGCACATCCGTCGTTTGTTCACTGCTGTCCGTCCGGGTATCCAGCGGATACAGGAAGGCAGTCTCCGTTGTTTGCAGCAAAGACAGGGTAGTCCGGTTTGTGTTGTACTCAAACAGCAGATTGATGGGCCGTGCCAGAGGCGCTACGATGGGCCGGGAGGTGTTGCTGAGCTGTGCCCCGTAGTCGCTTTCCGCCATCACGGCAGTAGACGCAGTCAGGGTGCCCAGGACGGTGCTCACATACTGTGCCATGGAGGAATTGCCCTCATAGACGATGGCATCTCCCACGGAAACGCCCCATTCCGCCAGGAAAGCGTCCAGATTCGGGGTGGCGTTCTGCTTTACATCCGCAATGTAGAACATATCCCGGTTCAGTCCGCCCTCGTTGTACAGGAAATCGCTGAGCTTGGTGATCATCGCCTCCGTCAGGTCATTATAGGGCGCCGGCAGTACAACCAGGTCGTACTCTGCCGCTGTAATGGAGTCGTTCAGCAGATCCACGTCGGTGATCTCATAGCCGTTCTTGTCCAGCAGGTCATGCAGAGCTGCAACGGAGTATTTGTTGGTGTCCGCATAAATGGAGTTTGCACCGGCGGTCTGGATAAAGGCAACCTTCTTGGGGTTGGCGTCGGTAACGCTCATGATGGCGGAGGTAATGGACTGCTCACCCACAAAGGTGTAGCTGGTCTGGTAGGTATAGGTGGAGTAGTCCGGGGTCTGCTCGGTCTTGATGATATCGCCGAAGTCCAGCACCTTCACCCGATCACCGCAGGCCACGATCATATCCCCCTCCTGGAATTCACCGCTGTAGTACTGCTTGTACTTGGAGGTGATCTCCGGGTGGTTTACCATATTGTAAAATTCCACGGTAATGTGCCCGTTGGAGTTCTGGCGGTATTTGTCCAGGGTCTCCGGCACGATTTTCATATAGTTGTTGGTGGTGAAGTAGCTTTCCTCCGCCAGCACCAGGATTTCCACATCCTGGGACATATTCTTCACATAGTCGATGCTGTCCTGAGAAATCTCATACAGCTTGGAGCTGGTCAGATCCACCTTCAGGGGGTATCTGTCCATCACCACGGAAACCAGCACATTCAGCAGCACCACTGCGGCGATGAACACCACGGTGATTCCGGTGGCAAGGGCGCCGTACTTGAGCTTTTTCCGGTTCCGGGGCTTTTTCACCTTTTCCGGCTTTGCTTCCTTGGCGGCATCCTGCTGCTCCACATCCTTTGCAGGCTCTACGTCCTGCTGTTTCTCCATATCCTTTTCTTCGTTTCGCATTTCGGCATCCCCTCCTTACGCCCAGCGTCTGCGCTCAAAGACGCGGACGGTCAGAAAATTGAAGATCACTGCGGTGCTCACATAGAACAGCACACTGGGCAGATTGAACAGCCCGCAGGTAAACTCGTAGTATCTGGTGTAGAACGACAAAGAGGTCAGCACCTGTGCAACCGTCTCCACCTTGATGTAGCTGGCAACCACGTCAATCATATACAGCAGCATCAAGGACACAAAGCCGCCTACCGCCGCAATGATCTGGTTCTCCGTCAGTGCGGACACAAACAGTCCCACTGCAATGAACGCAGCACCCAGCAGGAACAGCGCCAGGAAGTTGGAGAACACGATACCCCAGGCCACTTCCCCGAAGAAGCTGAGGATCATGCCGAACAGCAGCACGATGCCGATGCCAATGGTATACAGGGTCAGTGCGGCAAAATACTTGCCCAGCACAATCCCCGGCAGGGATACCGGCGCCGTCAGCAGCCCCTGGTCGGTTTTCTGCTTCAGCTCCTCGCTGAACAGCCGCATGGTCAGAATCGGAATCAGGAACACCACAACCATGAACAGGCTGGAAAACAGGCCGGACATGTCGGTGGTGGCACTGTATAGGCTGCTTGCATAGAAGAAGTAGCCGGCAAAGAGATAGAACACGGCCAGAAAGATATATGCGATACCGGAGGAGAAAAACGCTCCGATTTCACGTCTGTAAATTGCGCCCATTATCTGGCACCCCCTTCAGAAGTCTTGGCGTCTGCCGGTTTTGTGCTGATGGCAACCGCATCCCCCATGGTGATCTTCAGGAAGATATCCTCCAGGGTCATATCGCTTGCCCGCATCATGAGGATGGGCCAGTCATTCTCCCGCAGAATCCGGTTGACCTCCCGGCGGATGTCCATGCCGGCAGCAGCCTCCAGCTCGTACTCGAACACCCCGGGCTCCCGTTCCATATCCGCACGGACATATTTGATGCCCTCGATATTCCGCAGTGCCTTGATGATCTCGTCCTTCTTGCCCTCCACCCGCAGGGTCAGCCGGTGGTCGGTGGTGATGTTTTTCGACAGGTTGTCGGTGGTATCGTTGGCAACCACCACGCCCTTGTTGATGATGATGATCCGGTCGCACACCGCCTGAATCTCCGGCAGGATGTGGGAGGAGAGAATCACCGTGTGGTTCTTCCCCAGCTTTTTGATGAGGGTCCGGATCTCCAGGATCTGCTTCGGGTCAAGTCCCACCGTAGGCTCGTCCAGAATCAGCACCTTGGGGTTGCCCACCAGTGCCTGGGCCATGCCCACACGCTGCCGGTAGCCCTTGGACAGATGCTTGATAATCCGGTTCTGCACGTCGGTAACCTTGCAAAGATCGCACACGTCACGCAGATGTGCCTTCCGGGGCAGCTTGCATTTTTTCAGGTCATATACGAAATTCAGATAAGCCTTTACGGTCATATCCTGATACAGGGGCGGAAGCTCCGGCAGATAGCCGATGTTTTCCTTTGCCTTGATGGGATCCTCCAGAATATCCACCCCGTTAATCAGCGCCTGGCCGGAGGTGGAAGAAATATAGCCGGTCAGCATATTCATTGTGGTGGATTTGCCTGCGCCGTTTGGCCCCAGAAAGCCCAGGATTTCCCCGTCCTCTACGGTAAAGCTGATGTCGTTGACAGCCAGCTTGTCGCCGTAGCGCTTGGTAAGGTTGCGCACCTCAATCATGTTATGTTACCTCCTGATTCTGTCCCGGCAGCCCTTTGCCGGTCCATACATCGCACCGTTTCAGTATACCGGCGCATTGTGATGATTCTATGATAGCTCAGCGAAAATTAGAAGCACAGGACAGCCTCAGCCCCCAAGCTTTTCGATGCCCTTTCGGATCCGGGCCAGGGTATCCTCCCTGCCCAGGATGGCACAGAGCTCCACGCCGCCGCCGGGGGATACCTGCTTGCCGGACACAGCCGTGCGCACCGGCCACAGCAGCCAGCCGTTCTTGACGCCCTTTTCCGCCGCAAGCCCCATCAGGGCGTCGTGAATGGCGGTTTCCGTCCACTCCGGCAAAGCCTCCAGCACCGGCAGAACCATCCGCAGCGCCTCCAGAGCGCTTTCCTCCGTGGTTTTCATCTTCTTGTGGCAGTACATGGCCGTATCGTACTCCGGCAGACTGTCGATGAAATCCACCTGATCCATCACGTCCGTCAGCTGCTCCGTCCGGGGCTGGAGCACCTTTGCCAGCACAGCCAGGTCATAATCCCGCCGGGTCAGCACCTTGTCCAGGTAGGGGCGGATGTGCTCTGCGAATACCTCCGGGGGCATCCGGCGGATATGCTCTGCGTTGATGGCCTTCAGCTTCAGCGGATCGAAGATGGCAGGCGCCTTGGAAATGCCGGACAGGTCAAATTCCGCAATCAGCTCCGGCAGGGTAAAGATCTCGTTCTCCCCCTTGGGCGCCCAGCCCAGCAGGGCAATGTAATTGACCACCGCCTCCGGCAGAAAGCCCTTGGCGATCAGATCCTCAAAGGAGGCGTCCCCGTTGCGCTTGGACAGCTTGTTGTGGGCGTCCTTCATCACCGGGGCGCAGTGGATGTAATGGGGCACCTCCCAGCCAAAGGCCTGGTACAGCAGATTGTATTTGGGGGTGCTGGACAGATACTCGTTGCCCCGTACCACATGGGTGATGCCCATGGTGTGATCGTCCACCACGTTGGCAAAGTTGTAGGTGGGCATCCCGTCGGTCTTGATGAGAATCTGGTCATCCAGGGAGGCGTTTTCCACCGTAATATCCCCGTAGATCTCATCGTGGAAGGTGGTGGTGCCCTCTCTGGGCATCTTCTGCCGGATCACATAGGGCACACCGGCCTCCAGCTTCTCCTGTACCTGCTGTGGGGTCAGATTCCGGCAGTGGCCGTCATACATGGCGCCCACCCCGTCTGCTTCATGCAGGCTTGCCAGCCGCTCCTTGTCGCAGAAGCAGTAATAGGCGTCCCCCTGCTCCACCAGCTTCAGGGCGTAGTCCTTGAACATGCCCATCCGCTCCGACTGGACATAGGGACCCACCGGGCCGCCGATGTCCGGGCCCTCGTCCCAGGTGATGCCCGCCATCCGCAGGGTACGGTAGATCACGTCCACAGCTCCCTCCACATAGCGCTCCTGGTCTGTATCCTCAATGCGCAGGATAAAATCCCCGCCGTTTTTTCTCGCAATAAAATACGTATATAAAGCCGTCCGCAGATTGCCGATGTGCATATAGCCTGTGGGGCTGGGTGCAAACCGGGTGCGTACACGTTTACTCATGGCTGTTCCTCCTGTTGATTTTTTGCCGCATAGTCCCGGGCGGCAGCAATATCCCGGGCAAGCTGCCGGGACAGGGCGGAAACGTCCGCAAAGCGCTGCTCCGGCCGCAGAAACTGCTTCAGGGCCACATCCACCTCTCTGCCGTAGAGGGAGCCCTCCCAATCCAGAATATAGGTTTCCCCGATGGGGCAGCTGGTATCGCCGATGGTGGGCCGGATGCCGATATTGGTGACGGCAGGCATGGGTCTGCCCTCCGGATACGCCAGGGAGGCATACACCCCGAACCGGGGGGCGCACTGCCCCGGGGCGAAAAGCTGATTCAAGGTGGGAAAGCCCATTGTGCGGCCAAGCTGGTTGCCGTGCTCCACCACGCCTCCGATCCGGTAATCCTCGCCCAGAAGCCGGGCGGCAGCATCCACCTGTCCCTGGGACAGAAGCTGCCGGATCCGCCGGGAGGATACCTGTTCCCCCTCCAGCTGCACCGGAGGCACAACCTCCACCCGATAGCCGTGGATCTGTCCCAGGCGGACAAGCTCCTCCACTCCCCAGGCCGCATTCCGTCCGAAGCGGAAATCCCCGCCGCAGACCACCACCTTTGCCTGCATCAGCTCCCGCAGAATCCGAGCGGAAAAATCCTCCCCGGTCAGGGGGGCAATTTCCGGGAACTGGGGGCTGTAGATCAGCTCCATACCCATGGCCGCAAGCCTCTGCTGCTTCTGCCGGTCCGTATACAGATACTGCACCGGCCGGTGCTGCTTGTATGCCACGGAGGGGGCGGAAAAGGTGAATACCGCCGGCAAAAGCCCCTCCCCCCTGTGAGCCGCCGCCCCGCGCAGCACTGCCTGGTGTCCCAGATGCACCCCGTCAAACAGTCCCAGAGCCACTGCGGTGGGCCGGGGAGCCCTGCCCTGTGTCAATACGGTCACGATGCATCCTCCCCGGAAGCTGTCAGATTCTTGTCCACCCGAAAAAGCTCCCCTTCCCGCCGACCGATGCCGAAAAAGCAGCCATCCGCACCGTAAACCCGGTATTTTTCCGACTGCGCCGGGATGCTTAGCCGATCCAGGGACAGCTTGACCCCGTTCCGGTACATCCGGCTCTGGGCAGGGTTCAGGTGCAGAGCCGGATAGGCTGCAAACACCCTGTCGATGGGCAGCAGCAGAGCAGAAAGGGTTCCTGCATCCCGGGCGGCCTCTACCTGGGGAAAGGTCACACAGTCCGCCAGGGTCAGTCCGCAGGCGGACTGGCGCTCCAGTCCGGTCATCACCCCGCCGCAGCCCAGTGCCTTCCCCATATCGTGAATGATGGTGCGGATATAGGTGCCCTTGGAGCATGAAATAAACAGGGTGCCGGTCTGGGCGGCTTCGTCAAAGCTCCGCAGCTCCAGCTCATGTATGGTGATGGCCCGGGGCTTCCGCTCCACCTCCACCCCCTGCCGGGCAAGGGCATACAGCCGCTGTCCGTCCACGGACACCGCAGAGTACATGGGGGGAAGCTGGCTGATCTGACCCGTGAACCGGGGCAGAACCTCCAGAAGCTGCGACGCCGTAACCCGGCAGTCATATCGGGCAGTCACCGTGCCGGTGCTGTCCTGGGTATCGGTTTCACAGCCCAGGGCAAACCGGGCAAGATAGCTCTTGTCCTGGCAGGGCAGAATATCACAGGCACGGGTGGCGCCCCCCACAAACACCGGCAGCACCCCGGTGGCCATAGGGTCCAGGGTGCCCCCGTGTCCCAGCCGCCGCATCCGCAGGATACCCCGCAGCTTGGCGATCACGTCAAAGGAGGTGAAGCCCTCCGGCTTGTTCATGCATAAAATTCCGTTCATAAAAGCGCCAGCTCCTGCTCCACGGCGCTGACCAGAGTCTCCTTGACCTGGGCAAGGGTGCCCTGCAGGCTGCAGCCCGCCGCCTTCACATGGCCGCCGCCCCCCAGCTTTCCGCAGATCCGGGATACGTTGGCACGATCCGCCGAGCGCATGGAGACCTTGTAAACGCCCGGCTCCTTTTCCTTGATGGTCACGCCCACTTCCACGCCCTCAACCTGCAGGGGCAGACCGGCGATGCCGTCCAGCTCCGCCTCCTCCACCTGCATCCGGCGCAGGATCTCCTGGGTAACGCAGATCATGGTGCAGCGGCCATCCAGGTAAAACTCCATAATTTCCATGACGGCGCGCTCCATTTTCAGCCTGCCCAGGCTCTTCACGTCAAACATATTCCGGTTGATTTGGGCATAGGGCAGCTCGTGCTCTCGCTTGAGCCTTGCCACAATCTCGTGGGCACGGGCGGAGGCGTTTTCATACTTGAAGCAGCCCGTATCCGTGGCTATGCCGGTATAGATGCAGACTGCCATCGGGTCAGTCAGGGGCATGCCCAGTGCCTGGATGATCTCATACAGCACCTGGCAGGCGGCGGAAGCATCCGGATCCACGCAGACCCTTGCTGCATAGTCCGTGTTGGAGATATGGTGGTCGATGCAAAGATCCACCCGCTCCCCATAGGTTTCCCGCAGGCCGCCTAAAAGCTGCAGATCCGCCACGTCCACTGCGATCACATATTTTGCCGGAAACTCTCCGCTGTCCGGGGCAGTGAGAAAGCCGTACCGTGCCGGAATCGGCTCCGGGCACAGCACCTTTGCCCGCTTGCCCATGGCATGCAGCAGGTGCATCAGGGCAAAGCCGGCCCCCACGCAGTCCCCGTCCGGACTCTGATGGATGAGAATATATACGTCTTCACACTGTTTCAGGCAGTCTGCCGCCTGGGCAATCGCAATCCGCATAACTGTTTCCCTTTCCCTGTTATCCTTCCAAATCCCGCAGCTTCTGATTGATCTGGGCGGCGTGGGCGATGGAATCGTCCGCCACAAAATGCATGGCAGGCGCCTTCCGCATCTTCAGCCGGTGGAACAGCTCCCGCCGGATAAAGCCCTCGGCGCTGCGCAGACCCTCTACGGACTGCTGCGCCACCGCCAGCCCCTCAAAGCTGGATACATATACCTTGCAGTGGGACAGATCGTTGGACAGATCCACCCGGACGATGCTGAGCATCTGCCCGATCCGGGGGTCCTTCAGCTCCCGCAGAATGGCGGTAAGCTCCCGTTTCACATCCTCCGCAAGCCGGTCAGATTTAAAACTAGCCATAGTACCGGTTGTACCGCCGGCAAAGTGCCGGAGGTACTCCTCCTTTCCGGAACATCCGGCGGGGAACCGCCCTCAGACGTGGATAAAATCCTCCCCGCCCGGATTGTAATAGTTTTCGGTTTCCTTCTGTTCGGTGAAAAAGCCTTCCTCGTCGAAAATATCCTCCGGCTCATCCACCTTGCACTCGCCGGTGACGATCCGCTTCACGGACTCAAAGAAATGAATGTCCACCGGTCCCAGTTCTTCCCATGCAAGCGCTTCATTGCAGTATTGAATCATGTCGCTGTTGCTCATACGGCTGATTTCCATATGGATTTCCTCCTTTTCCCGCCTGGATTACGGAACGTTCGCCCGTAATCAGTCTTCCCGATATTCTTCCATGATAAACGCTTCAAAAATGTCTCCGGTCTTGATGTCCGCAAATTTCTCAAGCGTCACACCGCATTCGTAGCCGTTGGTTACTTCCTTGGCGTCATCCTTAAACCGCTTCAGGGAGGCGATCTTGTCGTCCGCCACGATAATGCCGTCCCGGACAACCCGGATTTCGCTGCTGCGGGTCAGCTTGCCGCTGAGCACGTAGCATCCGGCAACGGTACCCACGTTGGAAATCTTGTAAACCTGGCGCACCTCCGCACGGCCCAGCTCTACCTCCCGGTACTTGGGAGCCAGCATGCCCTTCATGGCGGTGGTGATTTCCTCGATGGCGTCGTAGATGATCCGGTACAGCCGGATGTCCACCCCGTCCCGTGCGGCAGATTCTGCCGCCACCGGATCCGGACGCACGTTAAAGCCAACGATGATGGCATTGGATGCGCTTGCCAGCATCACGTCGCCCTCGGATACGGCGCCAACCGCACCGTGGATTACCCGGACCCGTACCTCGTCGTTGGACAGCTTCTCCAGAGACTGCTTCACAGCCTCCACAGAGCCCTGTACGTCCGCCTTGACGATAATGGGCAGCTCCTTGATTTCTCCCTCGGCGATCTGGCTGAACAGGCTGTCAAGGGTTACCTTGTGGTAGGACTTGAACTGTTCTTCCTTTGCCGCATGCTTTCTCTGCTCCACCAGCTCTCTTGCCAGGCGCTCATCCTCAACCGCATTGAAGATATCTCCTGCGCTGGGCACCTCTGCAAGGCCGGTAATCTCCACCGGCACGGAGGGACCTGCGCTCTTGACCACCTTGCCCCGGAAGTTGGTCATCACCCGGACTCTGCCCACGGCAGTGCCGGCAATGAGCACATCCCCGGTGTGGAGGGTGCCGTTCTGTACCAGCAGGGTGGCAATGGGGCCTCTGCCCTTGTCCAGTCTGCCCTCGATGACGGTGCCCTTTGCCCGGCGGTTGGGATTGGCCTTCAGCTCCTTGACCTCGGCTACCAGCAGGATATTCTCCAGCAGCTCATCGATGCCCTCACCGGTCTTTGCGGAAACCGGCACACAGATTACGTCGCCGCCCCATTCCTCGCAGACCAGTTCATGCTCGGTGAGCTCCTGCTTGATCCGCTCCGGATCAGCGCCCTCCTTGTCGATCTTGTTGATGGCAACGATGATGGAAACCCCCGCCGCCTTGGCGTGGTTGATGGATTCTACGGTCTGGGGCATGATGCCGTCGTCCGCCGCTACAACCAGAATGGCAATATCCGTGATATTGGCGCCCCGGGCACGCATTGCAGTAAATGCCTCATGACCCGGCGTATCCAGGAAGGTAATGGTCTTTCCACCGTGGTTCACCTGGTATGCGCCGATATGCTGGGTGATGCCCCCCGCCTCGGATGCGGTTACGTTTGCGTGACGGATCCGGTCCAGAATGGAGGTCTTGCCGTGGTCAACGTGTCCCATGACAACCACCACGGGGCTCCGCTCCTCCAGATCTCCCTCCTCGTCCTCATCGTCCACGATCAGACGCTCCTCGATGGTGACGATCACTTCCTTTTCCACCTTTGCGCCCAGCTCCTCGGCAACCAGCGCAGCGGTGTCAAAGTCGATCTCCTGGTTGATGGTGGCCATAACCCCCAGCCCCATCAGCTTCTTGATGACGTCGGTTACGGTAACCTTCAGCCGGGTGGCAAGCTCGCTGACCATAATGCTGTCGGGAATCATCACCTTCAGCTGCTGCTTTCTTGCACGCTCCAGCTCCAGACGGCGCAGCTTCTCCGCCTCGGTTTCCCGCTTGTTGGAATACTGCTGCTTCTGGCGCTGCTGGGACTTCTGGTTGATCTTCTGCTTCTTGGTGGAGTAGTTGTCCTTATGCTTGTTCTGGGGCGCAATCTGTTCATAGCGCTCGTTGTACTTGTCAAGCTCCACATAGCTGCCCCGGGTATCCACCGTCCGCTGCTTTTTCTCGATAACGGATTCGCTGGACATGGAGCCGATCTTCTGACCCTGCTGGGGCTGGGACTTCTGGGGCTTCTGCACCTTCTGGGGCTTCTGGGGCTTTGCTTCGGAAATGGTCTTTTCCTTGGCTGCCGCATACCGTGCTTCGTCGGGCACGGACTTTTGCTTCTGGGCAGCCTTTTCCGGCTTGGGTGCCGGCTTTGCCTTCCCCTTGGCCTCCGGCTTGGGCGCAGGCTTCTGACCGGTCTTCGGCTCCTGCTTTTCCACAGGCTTCTGAACCGGCTTTTCGGACTTTGCTTCCGGCTTTGCCGGCTTCTTCGGCTCGCTCTTTGCGGCACGCTTCGGCTTTTCCTCCTGCCTGGGCGCAGGCTTCTCTGCGGGCTTTTCGTTCCGGGACTGGAAGTATGCCTCAAAGCTCTCCACCTGGTTACCCTGGGTGTAGCGCTCCAGCAAATAGTTGACCTCCTGCTCCGTCAGGCCGGAACCGGTTTTCTTCTTTGTTTCATCCAGTGCGGTCAGTGCCTCGATCAGCTCCTGACTGGGCACGTTCAGATCCTTTGCAAGATCACTCAGCTTTATTTTTTTCGTCATAGGCGAAACCCCCTTATGCTTCTTACGGATTGGTATTCTATATGAAAGTGAGCCAGGCTCACGATTATTTTCCTTCCGGCTCCAGCAGCTGGGCAAAGCGCCGGGCAAAGCCCTCATCGCACACCGCCATCACAGCCACCCGCCGGTGAAAGCACTGCTCCAGCGCTTCCATGGTGAGGGGCGTTTCCCGGATGGGCACCTGCTGCCCCCACTGAAACCGGGCTTCCTTTACCGTGCGGGGCGAAGCGTCCTGCGCCAGCAGCAGGCATACCGCCCTGCCGGAGGCAACAGCCTCCCCCGCCGGATCAAAGCCGCAGACCAGCTTACCCGCCTTCCGGCAGATGGTCACCAGACCGAGCAATTTCATCGAGCTGCTGCTGCAGGGCATCGTATACATCTCCTCCCACCTGGCAGGACAAGGATCGCTCCAGCCGCCGTGCTTTCATCGCCTTTTCCAGACATCCGGGATTCAGACAGAGGTAACCGCCTCTGCCCCCCTTCTTTCCGGTGATATCCAGGGAGACCTCTCCCTCCTTGGTCTTGACCACCCGGAGCATCTCCCGCTTGGGCTTCATTTCGCCGCAGCCCAGACAGAGCCGCATGGGTATCTTCTTCGGTTTCATTCCGTGTCACAAGGCTCCTGAAAGCCCTCTCCCTTCCTGATTACTCCAGCCCCTGGATGGGGTTTTCAAACTCCGGCTTGATGTCGATTTTATAGCCGGTGAGCTTAGCGGCCAGCTTGGCGTTCTGTCCCCGGTTGCCGATGGCAAGGGACAGCTGGTTGTTGGGCACCACCACGGTGCAGCTGCGGCTTTCCGGATCGGTGATAGTGACGCTGAGCACCTCTGCCGGAGCCAGCGCCTTTGCGATGAACTCCTCCGGCTTTTCGCTGTAGTTGATGATGTCGATCTTCTCTCCGTTCAGCTCGTTGACCACTGCTGTGATTCTGGCACGCTTGGGCCCGATGCATGCACCCACTGCGTCCACATTGGGATCGTGGGACTGAACAGCAATCTTGGTGCGGGCACCCGCCTCCCGGGAAATGGCCATAACCTCCACGGTGCCGTCGTAAATCTCCGGAACCTCCAGCTCAAACAGCCGCTTGACCAGATCCCGGTGTGCCCGGGAGATCTTGATGATGGGCTTTTTCTGCTTGTTGGCAATGCCGGTAATGTACACCTTGACAGATTGTCCCTCTTTGAGAACCTCTCCGGGAATCTGCTCGTTCCGGAACAGATACAGCTCCGTCTTGTCGTAGATGAGGGTTACAGTGCCCCGTCCCGGCTCCACCTGGGATACGGTGGCGGTGATGCACTCGTTCTCCTTGTCCTGGAACTTGGTCAAAAGATTCTCCCGGCTGATCTCCCGCAAATCGCCACGGATGGACTGCTTTGCGGACTGGGCAGCATTTCTGCCGAAGTTTGCGGTGTCCAGCTTGTATTCCACCGTACCGCCAACCAATACGGAGGGGTCGATGAGCCGGGCCTGGTCAATGTTGATCTCGTTGTCGTCCAGGGGTTCATCCTCCACAACGGTTTTGATGATACACATATCAAAGGTCTTGGTTTCCGGGTTGATGTCCACCCGGATATTGTCTCCGCAGTCCGGATACGCCCGGTGTATCGCCTTGGTCATGGCGCTCTTTACCTTCTCCACCAGCAGGTCGGTCTCCACGCTGTTCTCCGCCCCCAGCAAGGAAAGCGCTGCAAAAAAGTCGTTATTCATTTTGATTCATTCCTCCTAAACGATCTATCAGAAATCTTCATGCCATTTTATATGCGCAATATTGGCAAAGGGTGCCGTCACCACTGTGTCATCCTCCAGCACCAGGCGCACACCGTCCCTGTCAAAGGACTCCAGCGCACCGATATATTCCTTCTGTCCTGCGTCATCCGGCCGGATCAGCCGCATCCGCACCACCGCACCGATGGAGGCGGCAAAATGGGACTCCCGCACCAGCTCACGCTCCAGCCCGGCGGAGCCGACCTCCAGAAAATACTGCTGGTCGATAGGATCCGCCTCGTCCAGCAGATCGCTGAGGGGCCGGCTCATGGCCTCGCAGTCGTCAATGGAGATGCCGCCCTCCTTGTCGATGAACACCCGCAGATACCAGCTTGCGCCCTCCTTTTCAAAGCGCACGTCCCAGATCTCCAGACCCAGGGACTGTGCAAGCGGCGCCGCCAGCTCACAGACCTTCTGCTCTGTTGCTCCGTTTTTCTTCAGCTTCATGCAATTTCTCCTAACAAAGTGAAAGACCGGATCGCTCCGGTCTTCCTTTCTTCTATACTTCTATCATGTATTATAACACATTTATTCAAACTTTGCAAGTGATTTTCCGAAAAAATTTGCAAGACGGGAAGCCTTTTTGCCTGTCCGCCCGGAGCATACAAGCGTATTCACCAAAACTACAACTTTCCCCGGTGAATATTTGGCACAGATACCAATTGCTTTTGACCGGCTGATGGCGTATAATATTGTATATCATGCCCGGAATACGCTGCGGCGCAGGGCGATCATCTGAACAGGAGGCCATTTTATGGCAAACAAGGTTGTTAAATTCGGCGGAAGCTCCCTGGCGGACGCAGCCCAGTTCCGCAAGGTAGCCGACATCATTCACGCAGAGGACGCAAGGCGGTATGTAGTACCCTCCGCACCGGGCAAGCGCTGCTCCTCGGATACAAAGGTAACGGACATGCTCTACGCCTGCCACGAGCTTGCCCAGAAGGGACAGGATTTTTCCGAAGCCCTGACCCGGATCCATGACCGGTACCAGGAGATCATCGACAGTCTGGGGCTGGATTTCTCCCTGGATGACGCCTTTGCAAGAATTGCGGCAGATTTCAGACAGGGGGCAAGCCGGGATTACGCCGCAAGCCGAGGGGAATTTCTCAACGGCATGCTGCTGGCCAATTACCTGGGCTATACCTTCCTGGATGCGGCGGAGGTGATCCGCTTTGACCAGAACGGGGTATTCCTGCTGGACGAAACCATCGCCCTGCTGCGGCAGCGGCTTGCCGGCATGGACCGGGTTGTGCTGCCGGGCTTTTACGGGGCAACGGCGGAGGGTCATGTGCGAACCTTCTCCCGGGGAGGCTCCGACGTAACCGGCTCCATCCTTGCCCGGGCGGTAAAGGCGGATATTTACGAGAACTGGACGGACGTTTCCGGCTTCCTGATTGCCGACCCCAGGGTGGTCACCGACCCCAAGGTAATCTCCACCATCACCTATGAGGAGCTGCGTGAGCTGTCCTATATGGGGGCCACCGTGCTGCATGAGGACGCCATTTTCCCGGTGCGGACAGCGGGCATCCCCATCAACATCCGGAACACCAACTGCCCGGAGGCACCCGGCACCATGATCGTATCCGACGACAACGACGAGGTCAGCGGCTACACCATCACCGGCATCGCCGGGAAGAAGGGCTTCTGCGCCATCAATATGCAGAAGGCCATGATGAACAGCGAGCTGGGCTTCTGCCGGAAGGTGCTGGGGGTTCTGGAGGACAACGGCATCAGCTTTGAGCATATGCCCTCCGGCATCGACACCATGAGCATCATCATCAGCGAGGCGGATATGGCGGGCAAGGAGCAGCAGGTGCTGTCCCAGATCCGCAAGGCGGTGAACCCGGATCACGTAGAGGTGGAGCACGGCATCGCCCTGCTGGCAGTGGTGGGCAGAGGCATGCGGCGCACCCGGGGTACGGCGGCAAGAATCTTTGCGGCCCTTGCCCATGCCCGGATCAACATCAAGATGATCGACCAGGGCTCCAGCGAGCTGAACGTCATCGTGGGCATCAGCGAAAGCGACTTTGCGGAGGCCACCCGGCGAATCTACGATATGTTCATCAATTCCATCGAATAAAAAGAGCCGGAGGCAAAACCCTCCGGCTTTTCTTATGCCGGCACCCTGCAAGCCAATGGGCTTGCAGGGTGCTTTTCCTATACCGGGGCTTCAGTACATGCCGGCGGTCAGTTCCTTCATCACGTTGGCAAAGGCGGGATCCGCCGCCGCCTTGACGATCTGCTCCCCGTCCAGCCGGGGGTTGTAGGGAATAATCCTGTCCCCGATGGTCTTTTTCATCAGCGCCGACCGGGAATCCGTCACATTCTCCCGGTACAGGTTGCACAGGTAGGAGAATTTCTCCTGGAAGGGATCCTCCAGGCACACCAGCATCCGATTCAGCTTGTAGGAGGAATTGGCGTCCTGCAGGGCGATGACCACATTGTTGTGGGAGGCCTGCATCAGCTTGCACACGGTGGAGGAAAACTCACAGGAGGCGTCCATGACGATACAGTCGTAGGCGTGAGCCTCCACCAGCTTGGTTGCCATATGCAGATAGGTTTCCTTGGGAATCCGCAGGGACAGGCTGGGAGAGGAAAAGGGGGGAATGTAGTAAAACCCGTGCCGCCGCACAAGCCCCTCCAGATCGTCCGCAATGGAGGCATTCTCCGGAGAAAAGGTGCGCAGGTAATCGTCCGGCAGATACCGGCTTTCCCCCAGCAGCCAGTTACAGCTCTGGAGCCTGTCCATGCTCAGGAACAGGGTTTTTGCGCCCTTTTCCGCCAGGGTATACGCCAGCCCCATTGCCACGGTGGTCTTGCCGCTGCGCCCCAGGGGGGAATGCACCGTAATCAGCCGGGTGGAGAGCCGGGCTGCCTCCGGCTTGGGCTTTGACGCATACAGCTGCCGCACCAGGGCGGGCAGATGGGCCGCACAGTCCCGGGGCACCCGCACCCCGTAGGGCAGACCCTCCGGCTTGGTGCCCTCCTTGGAAAGCAGGAACACCCGGGTTGCCGGCAGCCGGCCGGCGGCCCCAAGGGTACCGTTTTTGCGCATCCGGTTGTAGTAGCCCTCGGAAATCAGCAGCAGATCCGGCTTTCTGTCCTCTTTGAAATAGGTTTCCAGGTAATTGTAATCCGAAATGATCTCCAGCTTCAGCTGGCCGCACTGCTCCAGCAGCAGGGTCTGCAGCTGCATGAGATAATCCTCCGATGAGGCAGCAAGTACAAGCTGCATCATGGCTGCTCCTCCTCCGTTTCCATCAGCGTCAACTCCGCACAGTCATTCATGTCCACCTTGCCGTCTCCGTTCAGATCCGCCGCATCCCACTGGGCAGGGCTGAGCAGCTCCTCCCCGTTGACAGCGGCGGCAAGCAGCTCCCGGTCCTCTTTGGTAATCTTCCCGTCTCCGTTCAGATCCCCGGGCTTCAGCGCAGCCTCTGTGGTGCCATTCTCTGTGGAAGCCGCAGTCCCCGTTTCAGTGACCGCGTCCACCTGCTCCTTGTCTTCGCCTCCGAACAGCACCAGCAGCACCACAATCACGATGAGCAGCACTGCGGCGCCTCCGAACAGAAGCATACGCTGCCGCAGCCGCTGGTTCTCCGCCTGGAGACGGTGCAGCTGTCCCCCATGCTCCGGCTCCGGTGCCGGCCGGGATACCTCCTCCCCGATTCTGGGAATCAGCTCCGTCAGGCCGGACAGGCTGTTTGCCGGATCCTGCAGATACTGCACAATCCGCTGATTGCCCCCATCCCGGACACACTCGTTGGACTGGATGGTTTCGATAATCTCGCTGCGCAGCTCCTCCTCCGGGAACTCCTTTGCGCTTTCCACCGGCACATAGACAAAGGCCGGCCGCAGGGTCTCTCCGTTCAGATAGACCTTGTCAAATTCCACGCAGAGATTCCCCATCCGCAGACCGCTCAGCTCGGACTGACGCTCCAGCTGCCGCAGAGCATGCAGCAGCTCCAGAATGGTCTGACGCATCTGCTGGGGGGTCAGATGGGAGGCACTGCTTTCCATGGTGTTATAGGCGTGGGTATCGTACACCAGGGTCATGACCCCGTTGATCTGTGCCTTCTGGCAATGCAGCAGACTGCTGTGCCCGCCGGAGGTGATCTCCATCAGCTGGGTCTCACTAAGCCGGTCCCCCGGCTCCAGGGTGCATTTGAGCATATTCGCCTGTTTGATCAGATACATAACTGTCCCCTCCTTCCGGCGGGCAGCATGCCGGGCGGATTACTCCGCCGCTTCCTGTGCTGCTGCTTCTACCGTGTCAGCGGCAGGTGCCTGGGCGCCCTGCCCCTTCTTTTTGAATACATCCATCAGATTGTAGCCGGTCAGAGCCTCCACCGTTTCAGGCAGCTGGCCGATAATGTCCGTTACATAGTTGGTCACCTTGGAGGCGCCCCGGGCACCCTCTCCGTTGCCGCTGCCGTTGTCCACAATGACGATCTTCTCGGTCTTTGCCAGAGGCGCCGCAATGGCCTGGGCGATCTCCGGCATTCTGTCCACGATCATCTGGGCCATAGCCGCATCATTGTACAGCCGGAATGCCTGTGCCTTTTCCTTCATGACGTTGGCCTCTGCCTCGCCCTTTGCCTTGACGATTTCGATCTCCGCAGAACCCTTTGCCCGGATGATCTCCGCCTCTGCAAGACCCTGGATCCGGACAGCCTCTGCCTTTGCCTTTGCCTCCAGCTCGATTGCGGTGGCAGCAGCCTCTGCCTGGGCGATTTCCCGGTATTTCTGGGCTTCGGACTGCTTTTCAGACTGGAACTTGTCAGCCTCTGCCTGCTTCTTTACGCCTGCATCCAGCTCTTTTTCCTTCTTGAGCACTTCATTCTCCGCCAGCTCGATCTCCTTCTGCTTCTTCAGGATCTCGATGCGCATCTGCTCGTCAACCAGCTCCTTTTCCCGCTGCTTTTCCAGGATCTTCGCCGCCATAGCGGTTTCGATAACTTCCTTCTGGGTGATGTTCTCCTGAATCTGGTAAGCAAGGTCAGCGTTTGCCTTTGCGGATTCGCTCTGCTTCTTGTATTCCTGAACCTTCAGTTCCTTGTTCTTGTTGCATTCCTCAATCTGGGTCAGAGACTCGATCTTTGCAGCCTCACCCAGCCGGACAGCCTCCGCGGTCTTGATGTCGGATTCCATCTGGGCCTCCGCCTTGGCGATGTTGGCGTCCTTCTTTACCTGGGCGATCTTCTCCGCACCCAGAGCCTCCAGGTAGCCGTTCCGGTCGCTGATGTCCCGGATGGTGAATACCTTCATTTCCAGACCCATCTCCGCCAGGTCGATGGCTGCAACCTCCTGAACCTTGGAAGCGAATTTCTCACGATCCCGGTAGATTTCCTCCACCGTCAGCTTGGACACGATTTCACGGAGCTTACCCTCCAGCACATCGGAGCCGGTGTCCTTGATGTTCACGATGGTTTTCTGCTGGTTGCCGGTGTTGAACTGCTCCACCGCTGCCAGGATGGATTCCCGGTCATTGCGCACCTTGATAACCGCAACGCCGCTGGCGGTGATGCCAACGCCCAGCATGGACAGAGCGTCCTTGACCTGAACCTCAACCTTGATGTTTTCCAGGGATATGTAGTCTGCGCGCTCCATCAGGGGAATCACAAAGCCGCCGCCGCCGCTGATGACCCGCTTGCGCATACCGGTAATGACCATTGCCTTGTCCTGGGGCACCTTTTTCCACATGGTGAGAAAGCCGATAACCACCAGTACAATCACCAGCAGCACGATCACCACGATGTGACCCGTAGACCCCAGACTTCTCCAAATTTCACTCATTCCAAAACCTCCAAAACTTATTTTGTCCTCTATACAACACACGCAGGGCGTGATATTGCCCATTTACTGCAGGGGCTGCACAATATAGACCTTGTCCCGGACCTCCAGCACCACCACGGAGGTGCCGGTGGGAATCTCCTCCCCGTTTTCCGACCGGGCAGGCTCGGAAATGCTGTTGCCCTCGTACACGAAGGAGATGCGGCCGAAGCCCTTGGCAAAAATCCGTTCGGTGACGGTGGCGTTCATGCCGATAAAGTCCGCCTGGCTGCCGCTTTCCTTTTCCGAAATCCGCTTTAAGGGCCGCAGCACGAACCGATTCACCAGCCAGGTGGCCAGCAGTCCCAAAAAGATGCCCAGGGCGATCACCAGCCCCAGGGGGATGCGCCCCTTAAGGATCATGCCGGTGCCCCCGAAGATGGTCAGGAACATAAACAGCAGCGAGGGGGACAGGGGCAGGAAATTGCCCGGATCCAGATGCAGATCCCCCAGGTCAAAATCAACGTCAAAGTCGATGCCGAAGTCGATGATGTCGAAAAAGGCGCCCAGCACAGCGTTGATGACCGTTACGGAAACGCCAACCCAAAAGCAAACCTCAAAAACCGTTGTCATGCTTCCTCATCCTCCTGAACCGAAGGCTCCGGTATCATGCGGAGCCGCACGCTCTGGATCTTCTGATCCGTCATTTTCAGCACAGTCAGCTCGAATCTGCCTGCGGTGATCTGCTCACCGGGCCGGGGCATGTGGCCGAACAGCTCCATAGCCCAGCCCCCCACGGATATGCTGGCGCTTTCGATGGCGTGCTCCGGCAGGGAAAGCTCCTCGCACAGATCGCTGGTGCTCAGCTCCCCGGATACTTCATAGGTGTTTTCCCCGATCCGGATTACCGGGGATTCCACCTCGTCATTTTCGTCGTAGATCTCCCCCACCAGCTCCTCGATAATGTCCTCCCTGGTGACGATGCCGGCGGTGCCTCCGTACTGATCCAGCACCACTGCCAGGTGCAGCTTGGTGCGCTGCATGCTTCGGAGCACCTCGCTGATGCGCTTGAATTCCGAAATCCGCAGCACATCCTGCATGATGACGCCGATGTCCTGGCCGCCCCTGTCCAGCATCCGGAAAAAGTCCTTGCTGGTGATGACCCCGATGATGTTGTCGATGCTCTTGTCATACACCGGCAGCCGGGAGTACATTTCCGTAAAGAACAGCTCCTTGATCCGGTTCACGTCCTCATAACGCTCAACCCCCACCACATTCACCCGGGGGATGAGGATCTGGGCAACCTGAATCTCGTCAAACTCCAGGGCGGAGCGGACAAGCTCGCTTTCCTGCTCCTCCAGCACCCCCTGCTCCTCGATTTCGTCAATGATGACCTTCAGCTCATCCTCGGTGACGCTTGGCGCCTGCTCCCCGGATTTCCTCGGGCCCCTGAGCTTCCGGAGCACCCAGTTCACCGGCCGGAGCACCCACATCATGGCAAGAATCGGCCGGCTCATGGTCAGGGTATAGGATTCCGCATGGGCCTTGGCATATGCCTTGGGGGTGATCTCTCCGAACAGCAGCACCAGCACCGTCATCACCGCAGTGGAAACCCCCACCGCACCTGCGTTCAGGTAGCGGGTGAACACCACCGTGGCCAGGGAGGTGGAAAGAATGTTGACCACGTTGTTGCCGATGAGAATGGCGGTCAATGCATCGTCAAAGCGGTTGGTGACCTCCAGCGCCCGGACTGCCCGCTTATTGCCCTGTGCCGCATAGTTTTTCAGCCGGATCTTGTTGACGCTGGAAAAGGCCATTTCACAGCCGGAAAACACTGCGGACATCACAAGCAGTACCAGGATGATGATAATATCTGTCATGAAATTCTCCTGTATTTCTCTGGTTTCGCATGTCAAATGCGTACTATTATTATAATATCATACCTTTCACAAATAATCAAGGGCATAGCCCCGGCGGAACCCGTCAATCCGGACGGAGAAACGGATTTCAGCGTTTTGCATAGAAAATGTGCAATTGATTTGTGCGGTGTTAAAAGATTTCTGTACATATTGCCGGGTGCTCCCGGCGGGAAACAGGGCTTGCAAAAGCGGCGGCAAAATGTTATGATATAGTAGTATTTACTGAAGAAAGGACAACACCATGCTGAAGCTGATCGAAAAAATCCTGTCCTTCCTGCCCAGGCCTGTGCAGGAGCTGTATCACAAATATGAGGAGCAGCTGCTCTATGTATTCTTCGGAGGGCTCACCACCCTGATCTCCATCGTCACCAAGCTGGCGGTATTCGCCCTGGTGCCGGATCACGGACAGCCCTGGCGCACCACCCTGGCGGTCACATTATCCTGGATCTTTGCGGTGACCTTTGCCTTTTTCACCAACAAGGCCTATGTGTTCAAGAACAAGACCCGGGGCGCAAAGGAATTTTTCCGGGTGTTTGCATCCTTCTACGGGGCACGGCTGCTGACCTTCGTGCTGGAGGAGGGCATCTTCCTGCTGTGCTGCGATCTGCTGCACTGGAACGAAACCGTCATCACCTTTGTGAGCCAGGTGCTGATTTTTGTGGCAAACTATGTGCTCAGCAAGCTGCTGGTATTCCGCAAGAAGGAAAAGGACGGGGCGGCATGAACCGGGTCACCATCGCCGGGCTGGAGCTGCCCCGGACTGCCGCCCTTGCACCCATGGCATCCGTGGCGGACCGTGCCTACCGGCAGCTTTGCCGCAGCTTCGGGGCCTGCATGGTCACCAGCGAGCTGATCTCCGCCAAGGGCATGTGCTACAACGACA
>JALELB010000053.1 GCA_022768805.1 Ruminococcus sp. | reverse complement strand
CGTGTTTCGTATTGTTCAATTTTCAAGATACCATTGTGATCTTTCGATCCGCTGTTCTTGACAGCTTTTCTATTATATCACGTCGCTCGCCCTTTGTCAAGAGGTTTTTTGAACTTTTTCAAAGTTTTCTTCGCTCCTGATCCGTGGTACCGACCGCCGCTGAAAGCAGCTTATCTAGTATATCACATCTCGTTCGCTTTGTCAAGCACTTTTTCAAAATTTCTTTTTCTCTTGTCGGGAAGAGTCGTTTTTCAGGCTCTCTTGGCGACTTATTTATTCTATCATATCAACGCTCGTTTGTCAACACAAAATATCGCACAATTCCTATGAACTTTTTCAATGAATAGTTATTCAGTCTGTCATATACTATATATTTCACAAACAATCTTGCTCCCGCAGCCGCAGTTTTTGGCGGTTTTTTCGCATGATTTTTTTGAAATCCCCTTTTCAATTCCGTTTCTTTATGCTATAATAAATAGTAACCAATGCCACATGTGAACCGATGTGGTTTTCATTGATACAGGAGGTATGCATAATGAAAACAACAGAACAGGATTTATACCGCCTTTGGTGTGAGAAGGCCGTGGATGATACGGATCTTCAGATAGAGCTCCAGCAGATCGCAGACGATGCAGATGCCATCCAGGATCGCTTTTACCGGGATCTCGCATTCGGCACCGGCGGGCTGCGTGGTGTGATCGGTGCCGGCTGCAACAGGCTCAATATCTACACCATCCGTCGTGCCACCCAGGGATTGGCCGATTATGTGAATGCGGATTTTCAGAATCCTTCCGTTGCCATCGCCTATGACAGCCGGATCAAGTCCGATGTATTTGCGCAGAACGCTGCTGCTGTTCTTGCGGCAAACGGCATTCACGTACACATTTATAAGGAACTGATGCCGACGCCCATGCTTTCCTTTGCCGTGCGTCAGCTGAAGTGTAATGCGGGCATCGTAGTGACCGCCAGCCACAATCCCTCCAAGTACAACGGCTATAAGGTATACGGCGATGACGGCTGCCAGCTGACTTTGGATGCTGCCCAGAAAGTAACGGATTTTATCGAGTCCCATCAGATGTTTGATGACGTGAAAATCATCTCCTTCGAGGAGGGGCTTGCCACCGGCATGATCTCCTATATTGAAGATGATGTAATCAACGCATACTTTGAAAATGTACTAAAACAGGGCATTCACACTGATCTTTGTCCCACCAGCGGGCTGAAGGTGGTTTATACTCCCCTTAACGGAACCGGCAACAAGCCCGTCCGCACTATTCTCAACAAAATCGGCATTACTGATGTTACCGTGGTGCCTGAGCAGGAAAAGCCGGACGGCAACTTCACCACCTGTCCCTTCCCGAACCCGGAAATCCGGGAGGCTCTGGCTCTTGGACTGAAGCTGTGCGAAACCTGCAAGCCGGATCTGCTGCTGGCAACCGACCCGGACGCTGACCGTGTGGGAATCGCCGTACCGGACGGCAACGGTGGTTATGCCCTGATCTCCGGCAACGAAATGGGTGCTATGCTCTTTGAGTACATCTGCGCATCCCGCACGGAAATGGGCACCATGCCCGAAAATCCTGTGGTGGTCAAGACTATCGTTACCACTGATCTGGTCCGTGCCATTGCCAAGGCATACGGGGTTGAGGTTATCGAGGTTCTGACCGGCTTCAAATTCATCGGCGAACAGATTGGTTTTCTGGAAGATAAGGGAGAGGAATCCCGCTATGTATTCGGTTTTGAGGAAAGCTACGGCTATCTTGCCGGCACCTATGTCCGGGATAAGGACGCAGTGGTAGCATCCATGCTGATTGTGGAAATGGCTGCATACTACCGGACAAAGGGCATAACCATGATCCAGGCCAGGGATGCACTGTACAAGAAATACGGTATGTTCCTGCACAGCCAGCAGAGCTTCCAGTTTGAGGGGGAAAGCGGCATGCTGAAAATGCAGCAGATTATGGATCAGCTCCGGAACGATCCGCCCAAGACCATCGGCGGGCTGACTGTCACCAATATTGCCGACTATGAGCAGAGCATTTCCACCTGTGTGGAAACCGGCGCCGTTTCCAAGCTGACCCTGCCTAAGTCCAACGTACTGGCCTTCAGCCTGACGGACGGCGCAAGCGTTGTGATCCGCCCCTCCGGCACCGAGCCGAAAATCAAGGCATACTACACCACCACCGGTACTGACCGGAATGCGGCAGCTGCGCTGGAAGCTAAGCTCCAGGAGGATTTCTCCGGACTTTTGAAATAAAATTTCAAAAAAGACTTGCTTTTTGTCTGACGCCGTGCTATAATGTTATGGTTAAATGCAATTTCCATGGCACTACTGTCTAAGTGAACTGATGGGCTGTCATGTCTGCAAATATGAGTAAAGAGGTGACAATCATGAAAGAAGGCATTCATCCCAAGTTTGAGGAGTGCACCATTACCTGCCACTGCGGCAATGTAATGAAGACTCGTTCCACTGTTGGTGATATCAAGGTCGAAATCTGCTCCAAGTGCCACCCGTTCTTCACCGGCAAGCAGAAGCTCGTTGATACCGGCGGACGTGTTGACCGCTTCAAGAAGCGTTTCAATCTGGATAAGTAAGCGGAAGGACGACTGCGGTCGTCCTTTTTCTTTTCCGCTCCGCAGAAAGGACAGCCCTATGAACTACAAAACCATCGCCGCCCCCTGCACCCGGACCCTGGTGGAAAAACGCTCAGAATTTATCGCCGCCGTTACACCGATCCAGACCGTGGAACAGGCTACAGCCTGCATTCAGGATGCCCACGCTGCATACCGGAAAGCCCGGCACCATGTCTATGCCTATGTACTGCGGGATCAGAATATCAGCCGCTACTCCGATGACGGAGAACCCCAGGGCACTGCCGGACTGCCGGTGCTGGAGGTGATCCGAAAGCAGGGACTGACCGATGTATGCTGCGTGGTAAGCCGGATCTTCGGCGGTGTACTGCTGGGAGCAAACGGCCTGGTGCGGGCATACAGCCAGTCCTGTGCCCAGGCTCTCCGGGAAGCCCGGACCATGGAAATGTGCGCCTGCTGCACGATGACCATTCTGTGCGATTACAATTTCTATGGAAAGCTCCAGTTTGCCCTGGCTTCCGACCCGGTCATCTTCACTGACACCCAATTCACTGAATCCGTTACCGTCACCCTGCTGGTGCTGGCGGAGCAGGCCCAGCCCCTGCGTGACCGGCTGTTTGATCTTTCCAACGGAACCATTTCTATTGCCCTGGAGGATGCGGGTTTTCATGATTTTTCCTCGGTTCTGCCAGCCAACAGCTGATCTATGGGCAACTTGTACGAAACAGTACAAGAAATGCCCGTCGGAAAAAGGGAAAAAGGAATTGATAAAGTATATATATAGTGAAGTATGTTATGCACTGGAGGGATAGGATGACAGTACGTGAACAAACGGAAATTCTGGAGTTGGGCACACTCAGCCCCTATGCATGCACCTGCGTGGGAAACGGAAGGCGCAGCCGTCCGGAGGAAAAATGCCCCTACCGGACGGAATTCCAGCGTGACCGTGACCGTATCCTCCACTGCAACGCTTTCCGGCGGCTCAAGCGGAAAACCCAGGTCTTTCTCTCCCCGGTGGGGGATCATTACCGAACCCGGCTGACCCACACCCTGGAGGTTGCCCAGATTGCCCGGACTATTGCACGGGCGCTGCGTCTGAATGAAGACCTGACGGAGGCCATCGCACTGGGGCATGACCTGGGGCACTCCCCCTTTGGTCATTCCGGAGAAGCCATTCTGGATGAAATCTGTCCCTACGGCTTCAAGCACTATCTGCAAAGCGTGCGGGTTGTGCATTACCTGGAAAAGAAGGGCGAGGGGCTGAATCTGACCTTTGAGGTCAAGAACGGCATTGCATGCCATACCAACCAGATCGCCTCCACCCGGGAGGGCAACATCGTCCGGCTTTCCGACAAAATCGCCTACATCAACCATGATATTGACGATGCGGTGCGGGCAGGGATCCTGACTCCGGCGGATATTCCGGCACATCTAACCCAGATACTCGGCACGGACAAATCCCAGCGGATCACCACCATGGTGGCATCCGTCATTGAAAACGGCCCGGATGAAATTCGCATGACAAAGGACATCAAGGCTGCCCACGACGAGCTCCGCACCTTCCTGTTTGCCAATGTATACACCAATCCGGTGGCCAAGGCGGAGGAGGAAAAGGCAAAGTGGCTTGTGGAAAAGCTCTACAGCTATTTCATCAAGCACCCGGAGAAAATGCCGGACGAATACAAGCAGATTCTCCGCAGATTTGACCTACACCGGGCGGTGTGCGACTATATTTCCGGCATGACGGACGGGTACGCCGTGGATCTCTATCAGCAGATCTTCATCCCCCAGTCCTGGGGAAGCAGGTGATGCCATGCCACTGCCGGACGAATTCATCTACCAGCTGAAGCTGGCAAACCCCATAGACACCACCATGGGACGATATGTCCATCTGATCCGAAGCGGCAGCAACTATAAATGTCTCTGTCCCTTCCATTCGGAAAAAACCCCTTCCTGCACCATATACACCAACACCCAGAGCTTTTACTGCTTTGGCTGCGGTGCGGGAGGTGATGTAATTACCTTCACCAAGCAGATTGAAAATCTGGATACCTACGAGGCCATCAAGCTCCTGGCAGAACGGGGCGGGCTGGAGCTTCCGGAAAACGATCTGAACAAGGATGGCGCAAAAATCAAAATGCGCATTCTGGAGATCAACCGGGAGGCTGCGAATTTCTTTTACCGGAATCTGCTCCAGGGGCCGGACAAGCGGGGGCTGCAGTATGCAGCTCAGCGGGGGCTGACGCCCCAGGCCATCAAGAAATACGCCATTGGTTATGCGCCTGCCGCATGGGACGGCCTGATGCAGCATCTGAAAAGCCGGGGCTTTACCCAGGAAGAGATGCTGGCTGCCGGAGTAATCCGACAGAATGCCCGGGGCTGCTTTGACTTTTTCCGGGAACGGATCATGTTTCCCATCATTGACCTGCGGGGCAATGTGATAGCCTTCGGCGGCAGGCTTATCGAGGGGGAAGGCCCCAAGTACCTGAACAGCGGTGACACCCCTGTATTCAAAAAAAGCCGGAACCTGTTCTCTTTGAACTTTGCAAAGAATGCAAACGTGAAGCAGCTGATCCTGGCGGAGGGATATATGGACGTGATCGCCATCAACCAGGCAGGCTTTGAACAGGTTGTCGCCACCCTTGGCACGGCGCTGACCGCCGAGCAGGCACGGATCATGGCCCAGTATGCCACAGAGGTGGTGCTCTGCTACGACAGTGACTCCGCCGGTCAGAACGCCACCCACCGTGCCATCAATCTGCTCAGCGAGGCCGGACTCCACACCCGGATTCTCAAGGTGGAGGATGCCAAGGATCCGGACGAATATATCCGCAAATTCGGTGCCACCCGCTTCAAGCTGCTGCTGGACAAATCCGGCGGCGCCATCAACTTTGAGCTTGCCCGCTGCCGGGAGGGTCTGGATCTTGCCACCGAGCAGGGGAAGATTGATTTTCTCCGGCGCACGGTACAGGTGCTTGCAGGCATTGAGAATGAAATGGAGCGGGAGGTTTACCTGTCCAGAATTGCCAAGGAGGAGGAGATCAGTCCGGATATTCTCCACGCTCAGGTCAAGGCACAGCTGCGCAAAAGCTACTATACCCAAAAGAAGCAGAACTGGAATGCCATGGTCGCCAAAGCCTCTTTCCGGGACGAGCTGAATCCGGAAGCGCCGAAATACCAGCGGGAGGCCAAAGCGGAGGAGCAGATTCTGGCGTACCTGTTTTACCATCCGGATCTGCTTCCGGAGGTGGAAAAACGGCTGAAGCCAAAGCATTTTTTCACCAGCCTGCACCGGAAAATCTATGAAGCCTTTTGTCAGCGCATGCCGGAAACCGAGACATTTTCTGTTTCCATGTTCCGGGACGTATGCTCGGATGCGGAAATGGGCAGAATAACAGGAATCATGGCACGCAATGCGGAGGTCACGCTGACGGCGGACACCCTGAACGACTGTATCCGGCTACTGCTTGAAGCAAAGGAACATGAAAAAATCCATGCAGATCAGCTTTCTGACGATGATCTGCTTTCCATAGTCAATCAAGCCAGAAACAAAAACTAGGAGGACTCATTATGGCAGAAAAAAATGAAAGCATCGATGCGCTCATCGAGCGGGCCAAGGCAAGCGGAAAGCTGACCACACGGGAGCTCAATGACGCATTCGAGCGTTTTGACCTGGATGCCGATCAGATCGACAGCTTCTACGAGACCTGTATCAACAACAACATTGAAATCGTAGAGGATTTTATGCCGGACACAGACCTGAAACTGGGTCTGGATTCGGATCTGAGTGACGATCTGGAAATGGCACTCTCCACGGAGGGCATTGCCATTGACGATCCGGTTAAAATCTACTTAAAGGAAATCGGCCGTGTACCCCTGCTGTCCGCAGAGGAGGAAATCGAGCTGGCTCAGCGCATGTCCAAGGGTGACTCCTATGCAAAAAAACGCCTGTCCGAAGCCAACCTGCGTCTGGTGGTCAGCATCGCCAAGAAGTATGTGGGTAGGGGCATGCAGTTTCTGGATCTGATCCAGGAGGGCAATCTGGGCCTGATTAAGGCGGTTGATAAGTTCGACTATACAAAGGGCTTCAAATTCTCCACCTATGCCACCTGGTGGATCCGCCAGGCTATCACCCGTGCTATTGCAGACCAGGCAAGAACCATCCGTATTCCGGTGCATATGGTAGAAACCATCACCAAGGTCAAGAAGGTGTCCAGTCAGCTGCTGCATGAAAACGGACACGATCCCACGGCGGATGAAATTGCAGAAAAGCTGGAAATGCCCGTAGAAAAGGTACGTGAAATCATGCGGATCGCCCAGGATCCGGTATCCCTGGAAACCCCAATCGGCGAGGAGGAGGACAGCCACCTAGGAGACTTTATCCCGGATGATGACGCACCGGCTCCCGCCGAGGCTGCCTCCCTGATCCTGCTGAAGGAGCAGCTCAACGAGGTGCTGTCCACCCTTACCGAGCGGGAAGCAAAGGTACTGAAGCTCCGGTTCGGACTGGAGGACGGCCGCTCCCGAACTCTGGAGGAAGTGGGCAGGGAATTTGAAGTGACCAGAGAGCGCATCCGTCAGATCGAAGCGAAGGCACTGCGCAAGCTGCGTCATCCCAGCCGCAGCAAAAAGGTCAAGGATTTCCTGGACTAAGCAAAGCATAAAACAGCCCCGGCAGACTGAAAAGGTCTCCGGGGCTGTTTGTGGTTATGGAAAACTGGTTTATGCCTCCCACAGGCTCTGATAAATCCGGATCACATCCTCCCGGGTGACCGGTTTCATGGTATTAGCCGGACTGCCGCTGGCAATGGCGTCCTCTGCCATTTTGTCGATGACACGGAAAAAATCCTCCCGGTTAATACCGTATTCCGCCAGGGTAGGTACCCGGCAGGTCTTGCAGAGGCTATTCACCGCTCCGATCAGGGCCGCTGCCGCCTCCGGATCCGGGGTTCCGGAATCCGCTGCCCCAATGGCTCTCGCAAGGTCTGCAAAGGCCGGATAATCCCCGTCCAGTGCAAAGCTTAAACACCTTTCCAGCAGCATGGCGTTGGAGATTCCGTGGGGCACATGAAACAGGGCGCCGATTGGACGGCTCAGGCCATGCACCAGCGTCACCGAGGCGTTGTTGATGGCCATGCCCGCCTCCAGTGCCGCAACGGACATCTCACTGCGGGCACGCAAATCTGAGCCGTTGTTGTATGCATCCGGCAGATACCGGAAAATCCGCTTCACCGCCGCCAGCGCCACCGTATCCGTCAGGGGCTGCCGCCGGCGGGAGGTATAGGACTCAATGGCATGGGTCAGCGCATCCAGTCCGGTGGATGCGGTAATGCCCTTGGGCGCAGACAGGCTCAGTGCAGGATCCACCACCGCCAGCCGGGGCACCAGAACCTGCCCCTTCAGCAGCATCTTGATTCCCTTTTCGCTGTCGGTAATCACTGTAAACTGGGTGGCTTCCGAGCCGGTACCCGCAGTGGTAGGAATTGCAGCCATCGGCGGCAGCTTTCCGCTAATTTCCTTGCCCAGATATGCTGTGATGCTGCCGCCGCATGCCGCCAGCACCCCAATGGCTTTCATGGCATCCAGGGGACTGCCGCCTCCTATGCCGATCAGAAAATCGCAGTCGTTTTCCAGGTAAGCCCTTCTGCCTGCTTCGATCATCTGATCCGTAGGCTCATCCGTCACTCCGGTAAATACCGTGTATGCAACACCCCAGGCATCCAGCCCTGCTGTCAGGGTCTGAAAGCAAGGCAGATTGCAGACAATCTGCCCGGTGACAATCAGCGCATGGGTTCCCATTTCCGCCAGCAGGGGCATTGCCGCCTCCAGTGCCCCCGTACCCGTCAGAATCTGCCGCGGCACGGTAAATGCTCTGCTCATCGGCTCGCCCCCCTTACTCTGCGTCCGCCTTCAGTACGGCATTGAGCATCACAGAAGCGCCCTCGGTGCAGTGCTCCGGAGAGGAATACTCCGGTTCACAGTGGGAAAGCCCATCCTTGGACTGTACGAAGATCATCGTGGTGGGAAGCATGTAAGCTGCAAACTGTGCGTCATGTCCTGCGCCGGAGTGAATGTACTGATGGCTGACGCCCAGCTCCTCAGCAGCGGCTTTCACATAACCAACCAGCTTTTTATCCCAGTACACGGTATCCCGGTTCCAGGCCTTCTCCACCTTGCAGGTACAGCCGACCCAGGTCTTGTGGGCGCATGCTTTCACAATGGCAAGCACCTGCTCCAGCACCTTGGGATCCTCGTGCCGTGCGTCAAAGGAGAAATCAAAATAATCCGGTACACAGGTATGCACACAGGGATGGCATACCACCTCGCCGGTGGTATAAACCAGCTCCGGGTAACCCAGCTTGTCAATTTCCTCATGCAGATGACACAGTGCCATGGAAGCAGCCAGAAAAGCATCCCGCCGCTTAGGCATGGGGAAGGTGCCCGCATGGGTGGTCTGTCCGTAAAATTTCAACCGGTAATTGAACATGCCCAGCACACAGTCCACCACACCGATATCGTTGCCGTTGTCCTCCAGAATGGGACCCTGCTCGATATGGGTCTCGAACATATACTGATACCGGTCCAGAGACAGCCGGTATTTTTTTTCTCCCTTAAAGCCGGACGCATCCAGCGCCTGACCGAAAGTCCTGGTGGAATCCAGAATGCTCTTGGACTCCATCATATCCTCGTAGCGGAACTTTGCCCGGATATCCTCCGGCAGATAATCATAGCACACGATGCCGGAACACATCATAGCCGGGGGATACAAGGAGCCCTCCTCATTGGTCCAGATCATGGCGGTCAGGGGGTGCTTATGGGGAATCTTTTCTGCTGCAACGGTTTCCAGCACCTCCATTGCGCTCATCACTCCCAGAATACCGTCATAGTTGCCCCCGTTCTTGACGGAATCGCAGTGGGACGCCATCACAATCCGCTTGGCATCCGGATCACTGCCTGCCAGGGTTGCATAAATATTCGCCACATCATCAATTTCAATCACGGCGCCGATGGCTTCCATACGGCGGATAAATTCCTTCCTGGCCTGGATCGCCTCCGGGGAAAGGGAATACCGGGTGATGCCCCCATGGCCTGCATCCCCGAATTTGCTGAATGTGCGGATCTTATCTGTCATTCGTTCCTTACTGCATACATACATACTCGTTACCCATCCTTTCCGGTCTGCCATAGTCTGCATGGCACTGTATCCTATTTCCCAACTTCCCGCAGCTCCGGCGGCTTCAGGCAATCCGCCAGCAGCCGGGCTACCTCATCACTGCCTACAAAGTACGGAATCTCTCCCCCAGGGGTATCCAGCAGCATGAGGAATCTGTCCCCCCAGTCGTGCAGGGATATGCCCCGCACCTGCTTTTCGTCCCGCAGTTTGCGCAGTGCATCATTGATCCGGACAAAGCCGTACAGCCACTTGTCCCAGGGCACCGGAAAGGGCAGCCTCCCGGCAAATGCCGATTCCAGTTCCAGTTCCACTGGCAGCTCGGACAAGCCGCAGGGCTGTTCGAACTGGGCATGAAGCACCAGCCGGAACCGGTTGGTTTCGATCAGCTGACTCAGCGGAGTCCGGGGTGCATTCTGATAGCTTTTGGGAGACATAGCATCCCCTCCTTATCACATGGTCTGATCGACCTCGGTCAGTACCTGATTCATCTTTTCCATTTCCTCCCGCAGCTGGTCCGGCGTAATAATCAGCGGCGGCGAAACAAACAGCATATTCTCATGGGAATAGGTCATAAAGCCCTTGGCACGGAGCTTGCCGATAATTTTGCCCATGATCCCCTCCGGATCCTTCCCGTAGGGCACCAGCGGCTCCCGGGTTTCCTTATCCTTTACCAGCTCAATGGAGGAAAACAGTCCGATATACCGTACATCCCCCACACAGGCATGCTTTGCCTTCAGCTCCTCCAGCAGTTCTCCCAGCACCTTGCCGGAAGCATTCACATTGTCCAGAATATGTGCCTCATCGTAATACTCCAGGCACGCAACGCCTGCCGCACAGGCCAGCGGATGCCCGGAATAGGTCAGGCCGCAGGACAGCAGATGGTCATCAAAGTAAGCAGCAATCTGCTTGCTGACGCATACACCGCCCAGCTGAACGTAGCCGCAGGTGATTCCCTTTGCAAAGGACACAATATCGGGCTTGACGCCGAAGTGTTCAAAGGCAAACAGCTTTCCGGTGCGCCCGAAGCCTGCCATAACCTCGTCACAGATCATCATAATCCCGAACTCGTCGCAGATCTTCCGCACTCCGGCAAGATAGCCCTTGGGCGGGATAATCACCCCGTTGGAGCCGGTGATGGTCTCCATCACAATGGCTGCCACACTGTCCGGTCCCTCGTAGCAGATCTGCTCCCGCAGCTTCTCTACGTAGTATGCGGAAGCGGCCTCCTCACTTTCAAAGGGAATCTTCTCCCGGTAGAGATAGGGGTCAAAGAATTTCACAAAGCCGGGGATTCCGGGCTCCAGCGGATAGCGCCGGGGCTCGCCGGTCAGATTGCCTGCCCCGAAGGTGGAGCCGTGATAGGAACGGTACCGGGAGAAGATCTTATTCCTTCCGGTGTACATCCGGGCAATTTTGATGGCATTTTCATTGGCATCTGCGCCCCCGTTGGTGAAGAACACCTTGCCCATATTGTCCGGCATCCGGTCAATCACCATTTTCGCCAGCAGGCTCCGGGATTCCACCGCATAGCTTGGGCTCATATAACAGAATTGCTCCGCCTGTTCCTTGATCGCGTCAATAATCCGCCGGTTCCCATGACCCACATTCAGGTTTACCAGCTGTGAGGACATATCCGTGTAGCGATTGCCCTCATAATCCCAGAGATAGATGCCCTCCGCCTTCTTCACCGGAATCGGATTGATCGACCCCTGCTTAGACCAGGACTGCAAATTATACTGCTTGTGATAGTCCCGGACCTGCTCTGCGCTCAGCTTTTCCATGAGTTCTCATCCTTTCTCTTACACGGCGCCCAGCATCTCCATGATACAGAACGCCAACATATAGTTCATCTTGTCCGTGTCCCGCAGCTCCGTGTGCAGGATCTCCCGGATCATTTTCATCTTATAATTCACCGTATTCCGGTGAAAGTTCAGCTGCTGTGCCACCTGCTGCACGCTGCCGTTGCTGTCCAGATATACCCGGAGAGTCCGCATATAATCCGTATTGTTCTTCTGGTCATATTCCATCAGCACCCCCAGCGTGGACTTTACATAGTCCGACAGAATGGAAGGATCCCGCACGCCGAACAGCACCTTATAGATTCCCAGATCCGCATACTCCATACAGGGCACCCTGCGCTGGCAGGCCACCGTTACGGCGGATACCGCTTCATTATACAACACCGGAATCCTGCTCCAGCCCTCCTCCACAGTGCTGATGCCGGCATACAGGCTATCCTGCTTATCCAGCAGCCGCTCAATGGCAGTATAGAGCCGTTTCATCTCTGCCGGGGAGGACTTCTGCCGCACCAGAATCAGATTATTTTCCTGCTGGAACATGCATGCAGGGTAAGGGGATTTTTTTAAGATCCGCCCCATGGAGAAGCTGTACTGCTTCCACAGATCCGACAGCTTCCGGATTTTCCTGCTGGTTTTCAGCCGCAGCGCCATAATGGTATAGCTGCTCTCGTTATGAAAGCCGCTGCGCAGCATGGTGGTACGGTAGCCCTCCTCCTTGTCCGGAGAGAAAATCAGATTCCGGAAGGCTGCCGCCACACTGGTTTCAATCTCCTCGCTGCTGACAATCCGGTGACAGAAATCATAGGTCACGTCAATGATATGCTCCTCCCAGGGGATGGTAAACAGCGGGAAAGCATTCTGCTCGCAGTAGACGATTACCTGGGGCGGAATAGAGGTGATATATGGCCCAAGATTCACCACAAGCCCCACCGCTCCGTTCTCCCGGAGATTCACCACAAATTCCAGCAGCCAGTCCACGCCCCGCTGCCGGATGCCGGTGGTAAACACCAGCTCGTTGCCGTGAATAAACCCCGTTACCTCCGGATCCTCAATCATATGCACCCAGCGGACAGGATTGTCCAGCCCGTCACGTCCGGCGATCAGCCGGAGCTGATAGCTCTTTTCGGTGTTTTCACAAAGTCTTGCCAGCGAGATCGGCATACAACTCCCCCCCTTGCTTGCATCAGATTTCTTCAGGCACACCCGGTGCAGGATTTCTAGGGCTTAGGCATCCGACGGCTGACACCGATGGCACCTGCCGGACAAACCAGACGACATAAATGGCATCCCACACAGCTTGCAGCATCCAGCGCCGGCTTTCCCTTCTGCATGGTGATGGCCTGGTGTCCCCCATCCCTACAGCTGATACAGCATCTGCCGCAGCCCAGGCACCGGGAATGGTCAAACTTCGGATACACCAGGGTGCTCCGGTTCAGCTTCTCCGCCGGCACCACCTGATCCAGCGCTCTGCCCACCAGCTGACCCACAGTTGAGAAGCCGTGGGTTTTCAGGTAATCGGACAGCCCGAACAGCAGGTCATCAATAATCCGGTAGCCGTACTGCATCACTGCTGTGGTAATCTGCAGATTGGAACAGCCCAGCGTCAGAAACTCCGCTGCGTCCCGCCAGGTTTCCATGCCGCCCATGCCGCTGATGGGCACGCCCTGCAGCTGGCTGCATACCGCCATATCATGAATAAACCGCAGGGCAATGGGCTTAACTGCCTTGCCGGAATAACCGGAAACCGCAGATCTGCCATCCACCCGGGGCAGGGGTACCAGATCCTCCAGGTCCACCCCCGTAATACTCTTGACCGTGTTGATGGCCGCCAGTCCATCCGCCCCCGCTGCACAAGCAGCAATGGCGGGCGGCTCCATATTGGCCAGATTCGGCGTCATTTTCGCCAGCACCGGCAGCCCTGTTCCCTTTTTCACCGCAGCGGTGTATGCACGTACAAGCTCCGGATCCTGTCCCACGTCCGAGCCAAGCCCATTGCCGCACATCTGCGGACAGGAGAAATTGCATTCAATGATATCCGCCCCCGCCTGCTCCGAACGCCGGGCAAGCTCTGTCCATTCCGCCTCACTGCGACCCATAATGGAGGATACAATCACCTTTTCCGGGAATGCAGCCTTCAGGCGGCGAAGAATTTCAAAGTTTTCATCCGGGTCATGATCCGAAATCTGCTCCAGATTCCGGAACCCTACAAAGGGCGTTCCCTCCTTGCCGATAGCATCAAACCGGGGAGAAACCTCCTGAGGGATGAACAGACCGATGGTCTTGTATACAACCCCCGCCCAGCCCATGGACAGCGCCCGTGCGCACATCTCATAGCTGCTTGCCACCACGGAGGAGGAAAGGAAAAAGGGATTTTCGCAATGCACGCCCAGAAAGTCAATGGCCAGATTGCTGTATTCCGGTCCCGCATGCCGTCCGGGCAGAGCGGCTGCCACCTGGCGGATCCGCAGGGGGAAATCATCATGCAAACACGCCTTTTCACATGGGCCTTCGCATGCTGCGCACCCGGCAGCATCCACTTTCCATGCAGCCCCGGCAGCATTCTCAAACCGAACCGACCGGAGCATGCCGGCAGGGTCAAAGCCCTTGGGACAGGCAGCTGTGCAACCCGCCCGGTCGCAAAGCAGACATCTTGCCGCCTCGCTGCAAATGTTCAGCATGGGAATCCTTCCTTTCCTCGTCAGTTCGTCCGGCTGCGCTTTACAAATTTTCCCCAACCCCGCTCTCCGACAAATTCCCCGTCCCGGTAAACCAGTCTGCCCCGGGAATAGGTTGCCACCGGATAGCCATGCAGGCTGACGCCCTCCCATATGGTGTGATCGCAGTCGGAATGCATCTTTTCATTGGTAATGGTGAAATCCTTTTCCGGATCATAGATCACCAGATCCGCATCCTTGCCGATGGCCACAGCGCCCTTATCCTTGCAGCCGAAGATCCGTGCCGGATTGGCAGCACAAAGCTCCACTGCCTTTTCAAAGGTGATCTTTCCTGCATTGGCCGCCGCCAGCATGTAGGGATACATATTTTCAATACCGGCACAGCCGTTGGGCACCTTGGTGAAATCGTCCTTGCCCCAGTCCTTCTCATAGCTCTGGAAAGGACAGTGATCCGTTGCCAGCGTGGAGATAACGCCGGTGTTGATGGCGTTCCACAAAGCCTGCCGGCTTTCCTCCCCTTTCATGGGCGGCGAACAGATAAAGTTCCTGCCGTCCGGCCGCTTGTATACCTCACTGGTAAATTCCAGGTACTGGGGACAGGTTTCTGCGTAGATTTCATAGCCCTCCTGCTGCGCCCTGGTCACGGCCTCCACACCCTGTTTATTGGCGAGATGCACAATATACAGGGGTGCCTGCAGAGCCTTTGCCCACTGGATCGCCCGCATATCCGCCTCTGCCTCTACAAATTCCGGCCGGGACAGATAATGATACCAGGCACCGGTCTTGCCCTCAGCCAGGTATTCCTTTATACGAGCTGCAATAATATCCCGGTTTTCCGCATGCACCTCAATCAGGGCGCCGCAGCTTTTTGCTTTTTTCAGCACCTGATAGAACACGCCGTCATCCACACCGAAATCATACACCATAAACACCTTGAAGGTGGGTACCCCGTATGCTACAGCCTCCTCCAGGGTATCCAGCAGCCTGCCGGACACATCCTTTACCGCAACATGAAATGCATAGTCTACCGCCGCATTCGGCGCACACATCGCATCCCGGCGCTTGATGGTATCCACCATGGACTCGCCGAAATCCTGCATGGCAAAATCGAACACAGTGGTGGTGCCGCCGCAGGCAGCTGCTCTGGTGCCTGCAAAATAGTCATCTGAAGAAATGGTACCCCCGAAGGGCATGGCCAGATGGGTATGTCCGTCAATGGCGCCGGGCAGCACCAGCTTGCCGGCTGCATCCGCCACTTCTTTGGCTTCAGCGGAAATGCTTGCGGCAATCTCCACAATTTTTCCATCCTGAACGCCCACATCCGCCCTGAACATGCCGGACGGGGTAACCACCGTACCGTTTTTGATAATCAGATCCATATCATGTACCTCCCTTATTCCTTTTCCGTTCAGAGCAGCCCCGTGCCGCTCCCGGCTTTTTGCCTGTACAGCGGAACCAGCACGTTGATTCCGCTGTACAGACAGCCTTCCCGGGGGAAGGCGCCTGTATAAGGAGAAAACGGAGATCCGGTTACTTCTTTTTGTACACCAGAACCAGACCGGACCGCTGATATACCTGTGCAACCTCCAGCAGATCCATACCGCCGGCATTTGCATTGATCAGGTTGGATACCCATGTAACACCGAAATCCACGGTACCGTTGTAAACGGCTGTTGTTTCGGAGATATCGCCGCCGCCGGATACGATGGTCACATCCAGCCCTACCTCGTCATAATAGCCCTTTGCCTTTGCCACATAATAGCCCATGAACTGTGCCTGCGGCAGCCACTTGAGCGGTACGGACACTGCAGATTTCTCTACTGCTCCGTCCTTTTCCTTGTCATAGGTGAGGTAATCCTTGGACCGGATGTCATCCAGCGTCATAGCCTGGAGCTTGTCCTTAGCGGATGCATCCTCCAGAAGGATATACTTTTTCGCCAGATCCAGGGTCTGCTGCATAGCATCATCCTGCATCTCCCCCACCTTGTCGGCGGAAACGCTATTTCCATTCATATCCGTTGTTACCAGCTTGGCAACTTCTTTTGCCATATAAGCCTGGTGATCCGCAGAAACCGAGGAGCCCGCCTCAAAGACGATCTGCGCAGCCTCATCCGGATGCTCACAAGCGTAGTACCAGCCCTTCATGGAAGCGGATACAAATGCCTTGACCGTATTCGGGTTGGACTGGGCAAAGGCCTTGGAGCAAAACAGATTGTCCTCCAGCATCGCCACGCCCTCATCGTTCATATCAATGGTTGCAACGCTGTCCCCGTAGCTGTAGCCGCCGTCATAGCTGTTAACAACCAGCCCCAGCTCGTTGTAGGTCATGGCAGACGCCAGGGTTACAGCATCCGTATCAAACTGATCCATCGTGAAGTCCTGGGTGATATAATCCGTAGGAAGTCCGTACTTGGTCAGCAGTGCCTGGATTTCATACTCATTGCCCAATCCCCAGTTTCCAATCTTTCCAGCCGCGGCAGCTTCCTTGATTATCTCTTCAGAGGATGCGGAAGATGCAGCGGAAGAACCTGTGTCTGCGCTGCTGGATGTGGGTGTACTGCTGCTTTCTGCGGTACCGCAGGCAGTCAGCTGTGCCAATGCCAATACGGCAGCAACAACGGCGAATGCAGATTTCCTTGTGTGTTTCATAATGATCTTCCTTTCTGTTTTTTAACGGGATGTATGACACGGGAAAGTTAACCCTTCCTGCGCTTGAGAAGAAAATGCTCTGCGATCATCAGAATCGCATACATGGCGATACCGATCAGACAAGCCACCGCAATATATGCCCATGCTGTCGGATATTGCCCCTTTACGATATTTTCACGGATCTGTCTGCCCACACCCACGGTATCCTCAGCAAAATATTCGCTGACCAGGGCGCCGATGACACTTGCGGGAACGCTGACCTTCAGTGCCGTAAAGATATAGGGCACACTGTTTGGCAGTCTCAGCTTTGCAAATACAGTGGTACGTCTTGCCGCATAGGTCTTCATCAGATCCTCTGAAAAGGGCTTGAGCTCTGTCAAGCCACGGAAGGCATTCACGCTCATAGAGGCTGTGCAGAAAATCGTGACTACCAGGATCTTTGCCAGGGTACTCCGGGCACTTACCTCACTGCTGAAATCCCGGGTCCAGTTGTTGATAACCGGCGCCAGTGCCACGATGGGAATAGCGTTAAAGGCGGATACAATGGTCAGCCCGCCTGCTCCCCATTTGGGGAATACGGTTGCGATGACCGCAATGCCGTAGCCCAGCAGGGAACCCAGCAGCAGTCCCCCCAACGCCACCGTCAGGGTGATCTCAATATGCTGGCTGATGGCGGAGGTGTTCTGGGAGATGATCTCGCCGATCCGGGTGGGAAGCGGCAGCGTGATGGTGTCCGTCCCCAGCAGCTTATGCAGTACCTGGGTCTGCCACAATACAAACAGCAGCACTGCTGCACCCAGGGGCAGAAGCACATTCGGCGCAGTACGCATGAGGCGCTTTACCTGTTTCATTTATGCCACCTCCTTCAGCTTTTCCGCTTATATGGACAAACCAGCTTTTCCAGCAGTCCCATCAGATAAAAGCTCAGAATGCCGATCACAGCGCTGATGAGGACAATGTCCCAGAACACCAGTCTGGACATGCCCCCTTTCAGGGACTGGGAAAGCATACAGCCCAATCCGTTACCACCCTGCAGGGTATCCACCAGAATGGAGGCTGTGATCGCCATGGGTGCGGAAATCTTCAGTCCGGTGAAAAAATACGGAATACTGGAGGGAATAATGGTTTTGATATAATGCTGGAATTTGCTTGCTGCATAGCTGTACATGAGCTCATGCTTTTCCTTTTCCACTGCCTTGAATCCAGCCAGTGTATTAGTGGAAACCGGGTAAAAGGTCAGGATTGCGGCTATCACGATCCGGGAGGTATTGATGTCCCCTGTGATGGCCAGGATGATAGGCGCCATACCCAGAATCGGAATCATCTGAATAATCATCAGGTAGGGAAATGCGATCTTTTCTACAATGCCGGACAGATGCATCAGCAGCGCCAGCAGAAAGCCCAGCACTGTACCGATCAGAAAGCCCACCGCCGCACGGGACAGGGTTTCCCCACAGCTGGTACCGATCAGCTGCATCATGGTCATCTGGCCGGTAATCATCTTATCGCTGAAAAAGGAACCGATGATCTGCCAGAGATGGGGCAGCACGTTCAGCGGCGTCCGCTTGGTTTGTGCAACGTAGAATGCAAAGCCCTCCCAGACTGCTGCAATTCCAAGCACCCAGACCAGCGTCACCATGGTGCCGGAGTGTATAAATTGCTTGAGCTTCTTCATGTTCATCACTTCCTGTATTGCTTCACACGCCCTCAAAGCTGTTTCTGACCTTTGCAACCAGGGCGTTGAATTCGGGTGTTTCCTTCATTTCCATGGTTCTTGGACGAGGCAGGTCAATATTCACCACGGCGGACAGCCGCCCCGGATGGGGGGACAGTACACAGACCCTGTCTGAAAGGAACACAGACTCCTGAATGTTATGGGTGACAAAAATAATGGTTTTATTGGTTTTGCGCCAGATCCGCAGCAGATCCTCATGGAGCTTTTCCCGTGTGAATTCATCCAGTGCGGAAAAGGGCTCGTCCATCAGCAGAATCTCCGGACGGATTGCAAGTGCTCTGGCAATACCCACTCTCTGCTGCATACCGCCGCTGAGCTGCCGGGGATAGTGGTCTGCAAAGTCGCTGAGTCCAACCAGCTTCAGCATCTTGTCCGCCCGCTCGATCCTATCCTGCTTTGGCACTTTCATGATATCCAGAGGCAGCATGACATTTTTCCGGACGGTGCGCCAGTCGTAAAGCACAGCGCTCTGAAATACCATGCCATACCGCTGCTTGAGCCGTGCAGCCCTGGGGCTCTCACCGCCAATCCGCACAGTACCGGAGGTAGGCTGCAGCAGGTCTGCGATAATCCGCAGCAGGGTGGTTTTCCCGCAGCCGGAAGGTCCCAGCAGAGAAACGAATTCCCCTTTCTGGATGTCCAGCGATACGCTGGTCAGCGCTGTTACATCCTTTCCGTCCGCATTCTGATATACCATACCAACCTGATCCAGCATAATCTCCACGCTGCTGTCTGCAGTGGACGGCGTTTTTTCTACGTCCATCGTTGCCATAACGCATCCTCCCTTTCCGGTATTTCTGTAACAAAAAACAGGAGCAGCGGCATTCATCCTTGAGCGCCGTTGCTCCTGTTTGGTTGTTGATTATGGCTTTATTATACCAAGCGGATTTCTTGCTGTCAATGACCCGGACTTTTTTTAGGATCTCTGTGCATCCTACTCAAACACGAGCTGCTGCTCCTGTACAAATTGACAGGCCCTGTGCTTTCGCCCAATTCATTCTTTGTGCTGCAAAATGCGCATCCTGTGCTGAAGCACATTTTTCTGCATCAGGGCACAGAAAAAGCCCCGCTCTGCAGAAAGTATGCAGAACGGGACTTTTTAAGGGGATACCCCGCAAAGCCCTCAGGCGTGCTTTATGGGGTGTCGCATTAGTTGTTGCGGGGCAGAACATGTACCAGCGCCTTGGCAATTGCCGTACCAAGCACCAGGCACACGCCCGCTTCGATCAGTGCATTGCCGGTAACCAGCAGACTGATGGCACCAGCCACCGTATCCGTACCCAGCAGCACGGTAATGCTGTTATAGAACAGCAGCAAAAACAATCCCACAAATCCGGCGGTATTCAGCAGTGCGCCGCTGAGGCAGGCAACCGCAAAGGGCAGAATGCCGTTTTTCGTTGCCTTGCACATGCCCTGATAGATGAGTCCCACCAACAGGCCCATCAGAACCCGGGGAACCATACAAAGCAGAAAGGTAAAGACCGGATTGATACCCATCAGCGCTGTGCCGAAGGCGTCCAGCCCGAAGCACTGGATGAAGCTGGTCACGCCGAACACACCGCCCAGCAGTGCGCCTCCCTTAGGTCCCGTTACCACTGCGCCGATGGCAACCGGAATCATAATGAAGGTGATGGACACCGCCCCCACCTTCAGGTAGCCGATGGGGGTAAAGGCCATCAGGACGATGACCGCCGCCAGCATGGCCAGTACAGTCAGACGCTTTACGTCCAGCTTCTGTGCGTGTGGGTTCTTGATTGTTTCTTCCATTTCAAATTCCTCCTACTGCTGCCCCATCTCCATGGGTGCAGCGTATTATTCGGACTTTGAATTCAGTTTGTAGAGCATATACAGCCCGTCGGAAAGCAGATCCGTATCCAGCACAATGCCCTTGGTCTTGCAGTAGGGCAGAATCAGCTCCGCCATGCCCCCGGTGGCAACCACGGTTGCCTCCTGACCCAGCACACTGCGGTAGCGTTCAATCATGCCGTCCATCATGGAGGCGTTTCCAAGAATCACACCGGAGCGCATCGAATCAATGGTATTCGTGCCGATGATGACGTCATGGAATGCATCCGGATCGATGTGGGGCAGCTGTGCCGTTGCAGTGGAAAGCGCATGCAGGGACACCCGCACCCCGGGGAAAATGGATCCGCCCAGGAACGCGCCGTTGGCATCCAGTGCGGAAATGGTTGTGGCTGTGCCCAGATCGAAAATGATACAGGGCATGGGATAACGCCGCTTTGCAGCCACTGCGCCGCAGACAAGATCCGCTCCTACCACGCCGGGATTGTCCAGCTTGATGTTCAGACCAGTTTTGATGCCGGAAGATACAACATAGACCCGACAGCTGCACACCCGGTCAATGGCACGGCGCAACACGCCCACCAGCTGGGGGACAACGGTCGAAAGAATTGCGCCTTCGAAGGATGCGGACTCGCAGCCGTACAGCCGGAACAGGTTCATCATATCCACAGCATACTCATCCTCCATTTTGGAGGCTTGGGTTGCGATACGGGATGTGAACAGCCGCTGGTCCTGGTCATACACACTCAGCACAATATTGGTATTCCCTACATCAACAGTCAGAATCATTGCTTGGTTTCACCCTCCTGAATTTCAGTCCACCTTTAGTATACCACAAATAGCGCAAAAGTCAAGTGAATCCGGCACGGATCCCGGCGGGGATAAACAAGCCGCCTAAACCTGCTCCATCTCCGTCTTCAGCCGCCGGATAATCTTCTTTTCCAGCCGTGAAATATAGGACTGGGATATGCCGATTTCGTCCGCCACCTCCTTCTGGGTTTTCTCCCTGCCCCCAAGAAGCCCGAACCGCATCTGCATAATCCGCTTTTCTCTTGGCTCCAGCCCGTCGATGGCCTGCCGCAGCACGGACTTTTCCGCCTCTGCCTCGATGCCCCGGTTCACAATGTCCTCGTCAGTGCCCAGTACATCCGACAGCAGCAGCTCATTGCCGTCCCAGTCAATATTCAGCGGCTCGTCAATGGAGATCTCCGACCGGTACTGGGAGGATTTCCGCAGAAACATGAGAATCTCGTTTTCAATGCACCGGGACGCATAGGTTGCCAGCTTGATATTCTTTTCCGGGCAAAAGGTGTTCACCGCCTTGATAAGCCCGATGGTACCGATGGAAATCAGATCCTCGATGCCGATGCCCGTGGACTCAAATTTTTTGGAAATATACACCACCAGACGCAGATTGTGCACGATCAGCGATTGTCTTGCCTGTTCCGCATCCTCGGACGCCAGCTGTGCAAAGGCCTCCGCCTCTGCCTCCTTGCTCAGGGGCGGAGGCAGGGTGTCCGAACCGTTGATGTAATACACTTCCCTGCTTCCCAGCCGGGAAACCCACTGTAAAAGCCGCCTGTAAAGAGTTCCGATCATAGTGTCCCCTCCATATAGAACAGCGGATTCTCCGCTGCCTCAGATCAACAATTTTGGATTGAAAATGGCACCCTCCCGCTCCTGCTGGATGCCGATCAGTGCGTCCACCGGCTTGCGCAGTCCGGTGCCCGCCTCGCAGATCAGTACCTCGTCCGGGGTGAATACCGGCACTACGCCGCTGCCTGTGACTGTGGCACAGGGAATCAGCCGCATACCTCTGCAGTGCATGGTCATAGCAGCATAGGCTGCCGGATCCGTCAGTTCCCCCTTCAGCTGTACCAGCTGTTCCAGCTCCGCACCCCCGCAAAGAATTACCGGCTTGCCGGAAAACCGGTCCGTCAGCAGATTTCCCGAATCCGCCAGTGCATCCATGCCGATAACTCGTTCTCCCTGCCGGATCACGATCCGGTAATGACCGGCTGTTACCGTGCTTCTGTCCACCAGAAACCGGATTCCACAGGTCAGGGCATAGGCCGCCACGGTGCAGATCAGCAGGCAGGCCGGAGAAAAATCCAGATACAGACTGGCATTGTTGAACGCCATCCCTGCCGGACGCCGCCAGAGGGATACTGCCAGCATCACCCCGCCAAAGCCCATGCTCACCACAAAAAAGCATGCCACATCCCGCAGCCGCATGCGCCGGCCAAAGCAGATCCACACCACCGGCACCGCCATGGCAAACCGGAGCACTGTGCAGAGTGCCCAGTGCATGGGGGGCAGAAAAATCGTCAGAGAGCAAAGGCTCCCAGCCACAGCGGCGGCGATGCAGCGTTTGCGCCGGCAGGGCAGGTGCATCAGCCTGCCGGTTGCCCGGAGCAGAAAGTAATTCACATACAGGTTCAGGATCAACAGCACATCCACATATATGTATCTCATACCATCACCGTTCCCATTATACCTCCGGCACCGGGCAAAACCTGTCGATCCCATGCAGGGCAAAAAAAATCCGGCACACTGTAAGCATACAGCATGCCGCATACAAAAAGGGGCTGCACCCAGGTGCAGCCCGCAAAGCTTCATCAGCTCCGGTCAGAAATAAAGGCCAGGAAAGCCTTGTATGCCATATACACGTCAATCTTGGACACTACCTCCATAGGTGCATGCATGGACATCACCGGAACGCCCACATCAATGGTATCCACATCCATATTGGCAATATACAAAGCCACGGTTCCGCCGCCGCCGGCGTCCACCTTGCCAAGCTCCCCGGTCTGCCAGATGATCCGGTTCTCATCCATCAGGTTCCGGATCTCCGCTACAAATTCCGCAGAAGCATCCGACGTGCCGGATTTGCCCCGGGCACCGGTAAATTTGGTCACCACCACGCCGTAATTGAGGAAGGCAGCGTTACGGGGATCCAGCACATCCGGGAAGGTGGGATCAAAGGCGGCATTCACGTCCGCCGACAGGCACCGGGAATGGGACAGCACGGTACGGGCCTCCTGGCCGAAGGCTGCCGCCAGATCTGCAATGAAATACTGAAGGTATGCAGAGCAAAGGCCCGTGTTGCCGTCACTGCCGGTTTCCTCCTTGTCCGTCAGAACCAGCACGGAGGTGTATTTCGGATTCTCGCAGTCCGCCGTTGCCATCAGCGCTGTATATGCGCAAACCCGGTCGTCATGGCCGTAGGAACCGATCATGCTCCGGTCAAAGCCCACATCCCGGGCCTTGCTTACCGGGACAGCCTCCAGCTCTGCGGACAGGAAGTCCGCTTCGGTAATCCCGTATTTTTCATAGAGAATATTGAGGATATTTAGCTTTACTGCGCTGCTGTCCTCCCCGTCCCGGAAGGGCCGGGAGCCTACCAGCAGATTCAGTTCCTCCCCCTTGATGCCCTGTGAAAGGGGCCGCTTCATCTGCTCGGTTGCCAGGTGGGGCAAAAGATCGCTGACGCAGAATACCGGATCCTGCTCATCCTCCCCGATATTCACCGTAATCCTGGTACCGTCCGCCTTGACGATAACCCCGTGCAGTGCCATGGGGATGGTGGTCCACTGGTATTTCTTAATACCGCCGTAGTAATGGGTCTTGAACAGGGCCAGCTCGTGATCCTCATACAGGGGTACCTGCTTGAGATCCAGCCGGGGGGAATCAATATGCGCCGCACAGATACGCACGCCCTTTGCAATATCCTCCGTACCGATAATGGCAGCCAGCACCGCCTTGTCCCGGTTGTTCCGGTAGATCTTGTCCCCTGCCTTCAGCTTCATGCCGGTGTGATACTCGGTAAAGCCGCGCTTCTCCAGCAGGGCAATGGCATAGGCATTGGCCTCCCGCTCGGTTTTGGCAGCGTCCAGGAATGCCTTGTACTTTTCCGAAAATTTGTCGCATTTTTTCAGCTCACTGTCGCTCATTCGCTTACAGCCATGCTCTTTCTGATAAAAAAGCGTTTTCTTTAGTTCCTTGGCGGCGTTTTTGCCGTTCTTTTCCTGTTTCTCCTTGGACATATTGTATTCTCCTTTTTCTACGCCGGGGTAAGCTCCGGTTTAATTGGCATTATGATAATTAGTATGATAATAATCCCAGATTTTATCCGAGACTTCTTTGGCAACGTCACTGAGATTTTTCAGATTCTTGTTGTTTTTGATGATAAAGTCGGAATGCTGCTTGAAAAAGCTCTCGGTATGCTGGGAGCGCATCCGGCTGTAGGCCTGCTCCTCCGTAAGCCCGTCCCGCTGCATAATCCGCTCCAGCCGGTGGGACTCCTTTGCCACCACCGCAATAATCAGCTCGCAGAAATCATCCGCCCGGCTTTCAAACAGAGTGGGTGCATCCAGCAGAATCAGCTTGTGTCCGGTAATGGAGTGCAGCCGGATTTGTTTTAAAATTTCGCCCGTAATGTAGGGGTAGGAAATGCTGTTGAGCAGTTCCAGCTTCTTGCTGTCGGTAAAGACGATTTGGGCCAGCTTCTGCCGGTTCAGCCCCCCGTCGGGCAGCAGAATATCCTCCGGGAAGCAATCCGTCAGCTCCTGCAGACAGCGGCTGCCCTTTTCCATCACCTGGCGGGCAATGGCGTCCGCATTGATGACGCTGAAGCCGCTGCGCTCAAAGACCTTGCACACGGTGGTTTTCCCCGCTCCGGTCTGACCGGTGAGCCCCACAACCATGACGCCTTCCAGACTGTTCAACCGCATTCCCCCCTTTCGTTTTGATGCTGCCGCCGTATCAGATACGGGGCGCGAGATGCACGATATCAAACCCTGCTGCCCGGATCAGACGGTTATACACCGCCAGTCCGACTCCATCCTTCTGCGGCATGCGCACATACACGGTTTTTGCGCCGATCTGATCCAGCTCCCGCAGACGGGCAAACAGCTGCCGGCCCTGCTCGATCGATGTGCCGCCGTAGGTCATATGCGGATACGGAAACTGCTCTGCATCCGCATCAAAAATCAACGCATAAACTCCCTCCGCCTGCTGCAGGGCAAGAAACTGCCGGAACAGCTCTGCCGGGCCCTCCACCAGAGTCACCGCAGCATTGGGGGCATAGTGCTTATACTTCATGCCGGGAGAGGCAACCCGTTCACCGGCGGATACCTCCCGGAAGATTGCCGGATCAATCACAACCCGGGGTACATGCTCCATCAGCATTTCCTTGGTCACAAAGCCGGGCCGGAGAATGCGCACCGTTTCGTCATCATCAAAGGCAACCACAGTGGATTCCAGGCCGCAGCTGCATGTCCCTCCGTCCAGAATCGCCGGAATCCGCCCCAGCATGTCCGCCAGCACATGCTGAGCCGTAGTGGGGCTGGGATAGCCGGACCGGTTGGCAGAGGGAGCTGCAATGGGCACACCGGAACGCCGGATCAGCTCCTGTGCCACCGGATGGGCGGGCATCCGCACCCCCACCGTGTCCAGCCCGCCGGAGGTTTCCGGGGGAATCCGGACAGATTTCGGCATAATCATGGTCAGCGGCCCGGGCCAGAATGCCTCAGCCAGTGCCTGGACAGGCTCCGGCACCTGCCTTGCCACCTGTCCAAGCTCCTGCATGCTGCTGATATGGACAATCAAAGGGTTGTCCATGGGCCTGCCCTTGGCAGCAAAGACCTTTTCCACCGCCCCACTGTTGGTGGCGTCTGCCGCCAGCCCGTATACTGTTTCCGTGGGCATGCCCACAACTTGTCCTGTCCAGATCAGCTCCGCCGCCTTCTGTAAGCCGGCTTCATCCGGGGATAAAAGCTCTGTTTCCATTCCTTGAACTGTCTTCTCCTTTTTATGCTTCGCCCTCCGCCTGCTGCATGGCGAGCTTTGCAGCCTGATCCGCCGTAGCCAGCGCATCCAGCACCTCATCCAGGCTGCCGTTCATGACATCCTCCAGCCGGTAGATGGTCAGCCCGATCCGGTGATCCGTCAGCCGACCCTGGGGAAAATTATAGGTACGGATCCGCTCGGAGCGATCTCCCGTGCCCACCTGACTCCGGCGCTGGGAAGCGATCTTGTCCTGCTGCTCCTGCTGCATTCTCTCATACAGCCTGGAACGGAGAATCATCATGGCACGATCCTTATTCTTGAACTGGCTCCGCTCATCCTGGCATTCCACCACCAGCCCGGTGGGCAGATGGGTGATCCGCACCGCAGACTCTGTTTTATTGATATGCTGTCCGCCGGCGCCGCTAGAACGGAATACGTCAATTTTCAGATCAGTGGGGCTGATGGCAAGCTCCACCTCATCCGCCTCCACCAGCACTGCCACCGTCACCGTGGAGGTGTGAATCCGGCCCTGGGATTCGGTTTCCGGCACCCGCTGCACCCGGTGTACTCCGCTTTCATACTTGAGCCGGGAATAGGCCCCCTCCCCGGTAATGGAAAAGCTGATCTCCTTAAAGCCGCCCAGCTCCGTAGGGTTGGCGCTGAGCACCTCCTGCTTCCAGCCCCGGGATTCTGCATACATGGTATACATCCGGTAAAGAGAATTGGCAAACAGGGCAGCCTCCTCCCCGCCGGCACCGCCCCGGATCTCAATGATGACATTCCGGTCATCGTTGGGATCCTTTGGCAGCAGCAGGATTTTCAGCTGCTCTGCATACTCCGCCAGCTTCTCTTTCTCTGTTTCATATTCTGTCTGTGCCATTTCCCGCAGCTCCGGATCCTCCGTCCCGGATTCCAGCAGCTCTCTGGCCTCCGCCAGGGACTGCTCACTGCGCCGGTAAGCCCGGTACTTCTGGACAATGGGCTCCAGGTTCTTATATTCCTTCATCAGCTGTGTGTACACAGCAATATCGGTTGTCACTGCCGGATCCGAGAGCCGCTGGCTGATTTCCTCAAACTTCTGCTCCATGATCTGTAGCTTTTCAAACATAAAGGTTCACACGCTGCCCGCACACACGGGCTTCTCCTTTCACTCAGCGGCGTCATCCTGCACCGGACGGATAACCTGCCGGATATGCCGTTCAATTTTGGAGCGGGGAATCAGGAACTCCCTGCCGCAGGTGGTACAGCGCAGACGGAAATCCATCCCGGAGCGGATCACAAAAAAGACATTTCCGCCGCAGGGATGGGGCTTCTTCATCACCAGCTGATCCTTCGGGCGAATATCCATATGCTCTGCACCTCCATCCGGATACGCCGCAGAACAGTCCCTGCCGTCCTGCATATTCAGTATTTATTATACCCCATTTCCACGAAAAAGGCAATATTTTCAACGAATTTTTCGGCTGTGATTTTCAACAATATCTTTATCACGATTTTGTAAAAACCGCACGGATTCCGTGGGTTTCAACCTGAAAGGAGCCGTTTTTATGACACTTTCCGCCAATTTTCCCTCCATCGATTCCGCCGAAGCCGCACTGCGCCGGATACGCTCCGCATGCCCGGGGGTGTATAAGATCCGCATTCTTGCTGCTCCCACCCACCGGATTGCAGGCTCCGGCATGGAACAGGAGCCGCCCCAGGTATTCTCTGTGGTTCCCACCCGCACCACCGCTCTCAGCGATCAGTATGTCACCCGGATTATATCCGAACGTCCGCTGCACCAGTATACCCCGGAGCCATTCCTGCGGGAAAGCGTCACCATGCAGCTCTGCTGTCTTCCCGGCAGTGAGCATGTAATCTCCGGGTTGATGCTGGCAATGGGCGGCAGCCTGGTACGGACCCTTTCCTGAACAGCATAACCGGGCACGTCCCTGCATAGATTGGAGTATGTCAGATGACAGAAAAAATCCTTGGGAGGTTGAAATGAACAAGTATTTACCAGAAGGCTACCGGATTCAGACAGAAGAAAACAAACGGGCAGTCAGCTCCCCGGCACGGCTTGCGGAGGCAATGGAACGAGGCACCATCCTGGAGGGCAGAGTCACCATCTGCGACAGCTCCCACAACCTTTGGGTGGAGCTGCCTGGCATGCAGGCGGTCATCCCCCGGGAGGAGGGGGCAGTGGGGATCCGGGAGGGCACCACCCGGGATATTGCGCTGATCTCCCGGGTGAACAAGCCTGTATGCTTTGTGGTTACGGAGCTGACCTGCGACCAGGCAGGCACCCCTCTTGCCATTCTTTCCCGGCGGGCTGCCCAGGAGCGCTGCATGACCCAGTACCTGGACGGATGCCGTCCGGGAGATATTCTCCCCGCCTGTGTAACCCATCTGGAGCCCTTCGGCTGCTTTGTGGACATCGGCTGCGGACTGCCCTCCCTGATTCCCATTGACAGCATATCCGTTTCCCGGATTTCCCACCCCTCCGACCGGTTCACGGTCGGGCAGCAGCTTCGGGTGGTATTCAAGGGCCGGGAGGGCAAAAAAATCCTCCTCACCCACAAGGAGCTGCTGGGCACATGGGAGGAAAACGCCGCACAGTTCCAGGCGGGAGAAACCGTTGCAGGCATTGTGCGTTCCGTGGAAAACTACGGGATTTTTGTGGAGCTGACCCCCAATCTTGCAGGACTGGCGGAGCTGAAGCCCAACGTGACAGTGGGGCAGCATGCCAGCGTGTACATAAAGTCCATCCTGCCGGAGCGGATGAAGATCAAGCTCATCCTGGTGGACGTGTTTGCCCCCTCTGTGCAGGAGCCGCCGGAGCTGCATTATTTCATCCAGGACAGCCACATTGACCGGTGGCAGTATGCCTCCGCCGGCAGCACAAAGTCTATGGAAACCCTGTTTACTTCTTCTGAATAAGCTCCTTATATGCCCGGGCAGCCTGCTCCTGCTTGTTCTGGCCGAAATGGTAATACACCCGGTCCTTCAGCTCATCCGGCAGGTACTGCTGCTGTACCCAGTGGTTGGGATAATCGTGGGGGTACAGATAATGCTGCCCCCGGACCTTTGCATCCGCACCGTCAAAATGCTTGTTCTGCAGCTGCCTGGGGATTTCGCAGGTGGTGCCCCGATTCAGATCCGCAGCTGCGGCATCAATGGCAAGGTATGCACTGTTGGATTTGGGTGCGGTGGCCAGCAAAATCACCGCCTCTGCTATAGGGATCCGGGCTTCCGGAAGGCCAAGCTGCAGTGCTGCATCCACACAGGCCTTGACAATGGGCATGGCCTGGGGATAGGCAAGCCCCACATCCTCCGCTGCAATCACCAGAAGCCGGCGCACCAGGGACAGCAGATCCCCGGCCTCCAGCAGCCGGGCGGCATAATGCACCGCTGCATTCTCATCGGAGCCCCGGATGGATTTCTGCAGAGCGGACAGCAGATCGTAGTGCTGGTCCCCGTCCCGGTCATAGCGCATATTGCTCCGCTGGGTCAGCTGCTGTACGGTTTCCATGGTCACCCGCATCACCCCGTCCCGGGTTTCGGAGGCCAGCACACTCAGTTCCACCGTATTGACCGCCTTGCGCACATCTCCGCCGCAGCCTGCCGCAATGTAAGGCACCACGCCCTCTTCCGGCTCACAGACTGTCCCCAGCTCCTGTCCCATCAGCCGGAACGCACGCTCCACCGCAGGCTCCAGCTCCTTGGCGGTCACCGGCTTAAACTCAAACACAGTGGAACGGCTGATGATGGCATTGAACACCGCAAAGTAAGGGTTCTCCGTGGTGGAGGCAATCAGAGTCACCGAGCCGTTTTCAATGTACTCCAGCAGACTCTGCTGCTGTTTTTTGTTCAGATACTGAATCTCATCCAGATACAGCAGAATGCCATTGCAGCCAGCCAGCGTGCCGGTCTGGGCAATGATTTCCTTGATGTCTCCTACCGAAGCGGAGGTACCGTTCAGCTTGTACAGGGTCATATTGCTGTTATTTGCAATGATCCGGGCAAGGGTGGTTTTCCCAACGCCGGAGGGCCCGTAGAAAATCATATTGGTCACCTGTCCCCGCTCCAGAATGCGGCGCAGAGGCTTACCCGGCGCAAGCAGATGGGGCTGACCGACAATGTCATCCAGGCTGGTAGGGCGGATTTTATCAGCAAGGGGGGTCATATACTTCTCCTCTTTTCAGCAGAAAGGGCGAACTGTCAGCAGTTCGCCCCGTTTTTTGCTATGTATCGCAGAAATTATTCGTACAGCGGATACTGCTTGCAGATCTCGCCTACGCCTGCACGGATTGCATCCGCATTGGCGTCGAAATCCTTTGCCGCCAGGTAGATGAACTCTGCAATCTGTTCCATCTCGGTTACGCCCAGACCGCGGCTGGTCACAGCCGGTGTACCGATGCGCACGCCGCTGGTGACGAAGGGACTCTGGGGATCGTTGGGGATGGCGTTTTTGTTGACGGTAATGTAAACCTCGTCCAGACGGTGCTCCAGTTCCTTGCCGGTAATATCAAATGGACGCAGATCCACCAGCATCAGGTGATTGTCCGTGCCGCCGGAAACCAGATTGAAGCCCCGCTTTACCAGGCCCTTTGCCAGCGCCTGGGCATTGGCAACTACCTGCTTCTGGTACTCGGTAAATTCCGGCTTCAGCGCCTCGCCGAAGCAAACTGCCTTTGCAGCAATGACGTGCATCAGCGGACCGCCCTGGATGCCGGGGAATACTGCCTTGTTGATCTTCTTGGCCAGCTCCTCATCATTGGTGAGGATCAGACCGCCCCGGGGACCTCTCAGGGTCTTGTGGGTGGTGGAGGTTACCACATCCGCATAACCCACCGGGGAGGGATGCTGCTTGGCAGCCACCAGACCGGCAATGTGGGCCATATCCACCATCAGGTAGGCGCCAACGGACTTTGCAATCTCGGACAGCCGTGCAAAATCAATCACTCTGGGGTATGCGCTTGCACCAGCCACGATCAGCTTGGGCTGATGCTCCTTTGCCAGCGCTTCCACCTTATCGTAGTCGATGCGCTCATCGTCTCCAAGGCCGTAGGGAACAAAGTTAAAGTACTTACCGGACAGATTTACAGGAGAACCATGGGTCAGATGACCGCCGTGTGCCAGATTCATACCCAGAACCGTATCCCCCGGGTTGAGCAGTGCAAAATACACTGCGGTATTTGCCTGTGCGCCGGAATGTGCCTGTACATTGGCAAACTTTGCGCCGAACAGCTTCTTTGCACGGTCGATAGCAATATCCTCAACAATATCTACGCACTCACAGCCCCCGTAGTAGCGCTTGCCGGAATAGCCCTCCGCATACTTATTAGTCAGCACGGAACCCATAGCAGCCATTACCGCAGGAGAAACGATATTCTCGCTGGCGATCAGCTCCAGGTTTCTCCGCTGGCGGGCAAGCTCCTTGTTCATGGCATCGCCGACCTCGGCGTCATATTTTGCCACAAAGCCGATTGTGTCCATCATGGAATCGTACATTGCAAACTTCCTTTCTGTGTCTGTATTTCTCATTTCTCCATAGAAATATCACATATGATTAGTATAGCACATTCTTTTTCAGATTTCAACCCCAATTGCCGACAGAACAGCAAGAAAGTAAAAAACGATAAAAATCCCGGGAAAGCAAATGCCTTCCCGGGATTTCGGTCTTTCTGCGATAGTGCTGCTTCTGACAAGCTGCCGGATTATCCGACTGCCAGAATGTCATTCCACTGGGTAACAGGCTCAATCAGATCCTGCGCCCGGAACTGCAGTACGCTGACAGCGTCTCCCACCTGGACTTCACCGTCGCTGTTTACATCTGCATAGTACTGTGCGGTATCATCCAGCACGGAATCCAGACCGGTCAGCCGGTTTGCACATTCCTGCAGGATCAGGACTGCATCCGCCACGTCAACCTGATAGTCTCCGTTTACATTGCCCAGGAAGTAGGGTGTCCGCTCCGTGCCCACCATAATCTGTGCAGAGAGGGAGGCAAGGGAATCCTCAGTGGCCTGCACCCGTGCGTATACTGTATAATCCTTGCCCGGCTCCAGGGTGAATACCGGCTCAGTTGTCCAGTCCGCAACCAGAGTCTCGTTCCAGCTTTCGTCATCCAAGAGGCAGAGCATATACTCCACATTCTCCATGGCTCTGATCTGCAGCACATTGTCTGTAATGGTATACAGAATCTCTCTGGCATCCGGCATCCAGGCTGCGACAATATATACCGGCTCAGAACGTTCACTCATGAAGAACCGGTTGCTTGCGCCATTGAGATAGAAGCTGATTTCCCCTCCGCTGAAGCAGCTCAGATCAAGTCTTCCATTTTCATCCAGCACGCCCATATCGGACAGCTCATCATACAGGTAGATATACGGCTCTGAATCTTCCTCGTAAAAATACTGTACGCTTATCACTACATCCTGGCTGATTGTCTCCTCAGTGTAGCCCTCCAGATAGTTGAAGGTAAACTCAGGCGCCGCCGGACGAGCCGGAATCTCCAGGGTATAGGCTTCTCCCGTTTCATCCAGAGGAGTCACAGTCAGGGTTCTGCCCATAAAGTAATCCAGGCCGGTAATGCCGGGAGCGAGGTAAACCGTGCTGCCCTTGGTGAATTCCACACCCTCACCGAAGACCAGTTCACCGTCCTCCGTCATATACTGCAGATAGTCAAAATACGCATCTTCATCAAAGTCATAGGTTACCTGTACTGCCTGCTCATCAAACAACAAGGTTTCGGACAGATAATCAATGATAACTGCCGGGCGCTCACCGGTAGTCTGGAAGGTTTCATACTTATATTCGGAAGCAAAGCTTTCCTCGGTTGCGGTATACCGCACTGCGATATAGTACTCCGTGCCGGGAATCAGATATTCAAACAGAGCATCCTCCGTCCAGATATCAAAATAGGGCTTGTTCATGACATCCAGCAGTTCTTCCTTGGTGGTGACACTGTACCACTCCAGCATCATGTCCAGGGCTATGTCATCTGTTACACCGGTGTAAAGCGCTATGGATGCAATCATTTCATCTAGGTCCTCCATGGTCATAGCCTGCTTTTCCAGAATGGAATACTCTGCATGAGGCACGCTGCTGACCTCCAGTGTGGAGTCCGTAGCCTTAACTGTCAGCTCCTCTGTGGGAGCATCCGGTCTTGCAGGTGTTGTCACGGTATAAACCTCGCTGGCAAAGCTGTATTCGGAAGGAATAATACGGAAATAATAAGTGGTACCGGGTTCACAGAAGAAGGTGCAGTATTCAGACTCCTCACTGTAAAACTCCTGAATGTAGTTAGAAGCCGGCTCCTGATCGGAAAAGTCCTCGGTTTGTGCTACCATCAGACGGTCGCTGTAGTTATAGTACCACATCATACCAATGGGACCCATCAGCTGATTTTCATAATCCATAACGACCAGATCCATTTCCATGGAGGGGCGTTCCGGAATCCATTCTTCCCAGGATTCATCCCCGTACTGACCGGTCAGAACCTGGCCCATCAGATCGGTTACACTGCAGTTGGATTCCAGTACATTGCCGTTTTCATCGGTAATGGTGCAGTCCTCAGCGTTGAAGTACAGAATTTCCTTTTCATAATCCAGGGTGCTGAAAGGTCTGAAAATCTGGATGGTGTAGGACTGGGACAGAACCCCTTCGCCCACAGCGGAAATCTCAAAGGTATTATAGCCGTACGCCAGCTGGATCTCATCGCTTCGCTCGCCGGCAGAGTAGGTCTTGCCGTCAATGGAGAACTGATACATTGTACCAGCACTCAGCTGAATGGTCTCCACATACTGGGGAACCATGGTGACCTCTTCCGAATCCATATAGCAGGGCTTCTTCAGATCGCCGCTGTACATGGTGACCCCGGTCAGGCTTGCAGTCTTCTGGGTATATGTCTTGATTACCCTTTCGCCTTCTGTCCCGTCGGTTACGCCCCATGCGGCAACGGACATTTCATGATCGATTACCACGGGCTCTGTATAAAGCTGTGCTTCTTCGTCATCAATCTGATACCAGATTTCCTCTGCGGAATTGCTGGACAGCACAAGCTCTGTGCCCAGTGCAACCGAACCCTCAGGCTCAGAGAAGGTAACGTGATTTGCTCCATTGGTAAAGGCCTTGAGGCACACATTGCCGAGGGTAACAAGCACCTGGGAATCATCAGGCTCTTCCCAGACAGGCTCTTCTCCCTCTTCTGTCTCCAGGCCGGCGCCCCGGATCATGCCCAGAGCCTGTTCGTCATCCTGGTAATACCGGGTATAGTCGAACACCTGCTGGTATGCGTCCGTCCAGGTTTCCCCGTCCGCACTGATAAAGGTTTCGCCGTAATCCGTATTTGTTTCAAATGCACCCTCCAGAATGGGGGTCATTTCGCTGGTTGATCCATCGATATCCTGGTAGGTAATCAGTGCCTCCGCAGCCACCGGGTAGGGATTTTCCGGGTTGGTGAGCTTGACTACAATGGAATACTGCTCGCCGGCAGAAACCGGCACTGCCCGGGCAAGGTCAACGGTATGATACCCGCAATAAATCTCAGATCCGCTGGTCACATCACTGGCAGTACCGGATGTGGGATTCTTGGGATCCTGCAGATCCGTATACACTGTAATCTCATATTCCGTGCCGTTATCCGTGGTGTAGAAGGATGCCGCACAGACCTCCGTATCTGCTTCAGCCGTCAGCACGGTGGAAAGATAGGAACTCTTGGCAGGCGTATCGCCGGGCGCCAGAGAAGTCAGCCAGCCGAAGGTGTCATGGGACTGCTGGGTCTCGTAGTTGTCATTCTCCTCTGCAATGGCCACCACATAATCGTTGGCGGACTGATCCTCATAGGAGATCCAGGCATAGCCGTTCTCCGGGCCGTAATCACCCCAGCTGTTCTTGATGAGCCATGCACCGTCATTTTCCGGCTGGAAATCCTCATTGAAATTCTCCTTGGGATAGTTATCGTCCCATCCAACCAGCAGTACAATGTGGTTGCCAAGAGAATAGTAAGGACAGTAATAGGCCTCTGTCTCCGAATTACAGAAGCTTTCATTTGCATTGTAGGTAAAGGAAACGCTGTGACCGCTCATCAGCATAGCCTTCAGGTTTTCGTTGGAACGAGTCACCTGGCCGGAGGTATAATCCATATAACTGTTGTTGATATATGCATCCTGCACATGGTATGCTGCCTGTGACCGAAGCGCCAGCAGCTTCTCTTCACTGTAGTAGCGGATATCGTCGTTCCCATAGGGTACGGTAGCCTCATCCACCGGGCCGAACCATCTGGTCAGCGCATTCAGACCGGTTACCGACCAGCCGCCGTAATTAAAGATGTCCGTCTCCGGGTCATACTGGCCATAGGTATCATCCCCCCAGTATGTATAATAGGCAAGATGCCATTCAGACAGATCAATCTGGTCATGTTTTGCAATAAGGCCGGTTTCCACGGAGCCCAGAATGCCGTGTGCCCAGCAGGTGCCGTAGCCCCCCTGATCCCGCACCGGTGTGACAAGACCGTAGTCACACAGATTATAGCTTTCCGGGAACTGAAACCCCTCTCCCAGAATCTGGTCGTAGTCCGGTTCTGCCAGCTGAGCGGCATTATAGGGCGTTACGGACACGGATTCCGTTTGTTCCCCGTCAGCGTCCTCCTTAGCAGCCTGTCTGATCTGCATGGGGGATGCCACAAAGGTCAGCTCCTGATCCCCGCCGTTGCTCTGCCCCAGCAGTTCCACAGCAGAAGCCACTGTAGACAGAGGCATGCAGGACGCTGACATCAGCAGCGCAATCACTGCGCTCAGAGTACGGCTGTACAGCTTTGGATTCTTCCTCATTTTTTCCTCCTTCAGTTACGTTGCGTATAGTGTGGATAATTGGATTGAAAAAACTTGTGCTGTATTTATTATAACAGAATACAATCCGAATGTAAAGGCATCGCGGATTCTTGTAACAAAAAAGTTACACAAAAGAATCTCCACCATATGGTAAAAAATGCAATAACCAATAGCATCCGCAGCGACAGAACAGAAACAGCTCCATCGGTAAACCCAATGAAGCTGTTTCGACATAATTCGACATTTTTTTCGTAAAAAAGCAAAGCCGACCGGAGGATTACCCCCTTAGGTTGATGCCAGGAAATCCTCCGCCAGGTCATGCAGCTCCTCCGGCTGTGCAGTGTTCCGGGCCAGCAGATTCAGCAGCTCCAGGATCTCCTGCTTTGACAAGGTAATATCCGGCTGTTCCCTGAAACGCTTCTCGTCATAAATGCGAATGCCATAGGACAGGGCACAGTGCGTCTCCACACAGACCGGTTGCACGATGGCCTCATAGGTCAGGCTCTGATCCGGCGCAGTGCGGGTCTCCAGAACGGATGCGCAAAGAATTGTGTTCATGATAAACTCCTTTCGTCATGGTGTGCGCTGTGGATTGCAACAAGCACACCGGTTCGGTTTGCCCGGAATCCTCCGGGCGCTTTTGTGGCGGCTTCCGCTGTGAAAAGTCCGGCGTCCGACCATCCCGGCATATGCCGGTTGATTCTGCAGCATCTGTTCCGGCATATGGGAGGGGGTAGCTCCGGTCTGCACAGCAGGATGTCGCTGTTGTCCTTTGCTGTCCATAGTATAGCATGGACAATCTGCACCATTTCCGCAAGTTTCGATTATTTTCGACAAAATTGGCAACCAAAAGAAAAGGAGGCTTGTTGAAAGCCTCCTAAATATTTTATTTTTTGTCGAATGGTGCTGCATTATTCGTAGTAATAAACGTCTTCACCCTCCACGTTGTAAATCACATAATCCGTATAAGTCTCTCCCCCGTAGATGTCATTGATACAAAAGCCGTAGTAGTAATCTCCATCCGGCAGAATAAACTCCTCCAGCGCAGGGTCTCCGGTATAGACAAACTCGCTGCCCACAAAGGTACTTTCTTCCCAGCTTTCCGGATCATAGGCAGAATACCGGGGTTCGATCACGTCCCCCTTATTCAAGGGGCGGATCGTCCGGGCTGCCTGGCCGCTGTCTGTATCAATGCCGTCCCACACGCCCAGAATGGTAGTGGTCATATCGGGATAATCATATCCATCGTAATCCTGCCGGATCCGCAGGTTGGTATCCACCCCGTTCAGGATAATTGGGGCAGCGTAAATATTGTAATCCTCACCCCTCTCCGCAATAAATGCAGCCAGGGGCTGACCGTCCGGCAGGGCAAACCAGTATCCGTCAAAGCAGTCGTACACCTCGCCGGTGTCCCAGTCCATGTACACGTCATCATCCGCCCCCAGATCCAGCAGGCGTTCATCCTCCAGGATCATATACAGGCAATTGTAAACGGAGTCCGTTTCCCACAGGGATTCCTCCGACAGCTGGAACATATAGGACCCATCCTCATCCATATAAGGCTCCGTATCGTATTCCACATGGGTCTCTCCATCCTCTCCCGGCAGGCCGATGGAAATACCCTGGTCCCGGTTCCAGTACGCCCAGCTCCAGTCCGATGTTTCCAGCGCCGTCTCACTCCAGAAGAGAGAATCCTCCCCCATCCACAGATCCTTCCGGTAGCCCTCCAGCATACCCTCATGATCTGCGCCGTAGGCAATCTTGTCCACAAAGGACAGATACCAGGGACTGATGCAGACATTCCGGAATACAGAAAGCTCCTCGGAGCCCTGGATGCAGAGCGGATAGTATGTGGCAAGCCCTGTGGCGTCCTGCCGGCGCTCTCCGTTTCGGCGATAGGTCACACACGCCTCCAGAGCGGTCAGGGTGTCCTTCGCCCCGGGCAGAAGCCGGCGGGTGTTTTCCAGGATACAGCCTGCATCTACCATATTGGTATAGCCCTCTGCCTTGTTGTTGCCGCCGAAGTTCAGAGCCCCGGTAATGCCCCGGACCAGCTCCGCAAGCTGTTCCGGATTCTCCGTCAGGGCATACATCTGCCGGGCAGTTTCATTCCAGCTCTGCATGAAGGCATCCATACGGCTCAGATCGGTACAGGAAAAGGTTGCCTCCTCCTCGCTGCCGCAATCCACACAGGCATCATAATAGCTGTCACACACCAGCTTTCCCAGCGCAGCGCCGTCCGTCTCCGGATGGCTGCCCAGATAATCCCCCAGTGCAGTATAATCCCAGCCGTAGCCCGGCTCCGTATCCTGGGAGGCATACATATAATCCCCGTGGGGTACCAGCATGTTGGCTGTTTCCACAGTTGCCATCAGACAGGCGTCAAAGCCGATAAACCGGAAGGTATCCGTCATATCCGGGTATACGCATTCCAGGGCGCTGCCCAGCTCCGGCAGGGACAGGCTGTCATCCTCGTAGAGCTCATCAAAGCATACACCGCAGATGCTGCCGCTGCCGTGATTCCAGAGCACCAGCCCCATATTGGCCGCCGGATAGGATGCAATCCCCCAGGCAAGAAAATTCGCCAGGGTGCTGCCGTCCCCCATGCTGGCACCGGGCTCACTTCCTACTTTTTTTATGTCCCCATCGCAGATCACAAACCGGTCCAGCCTGTCCGGATCCACCTCTCCTGCGGACCATTCCTCCGCCCCTCCGGTCTGCACCACAAAGCGCACATTGCTGCCGGTGGCTGCCGCCTGCATTTCCTCCAGATCCTCCGTGCCGGAACCGTCCTCGCTTTCCAGATCGCTGCCGCACATATAGACGAATACGGTCCAGGTGCCCTCCGCCCCCATGGGCGTCACCGTTTCCCGCCGGCTGCGGTCAATGGTCAGTGCACCGTTCCCGGAAGCGGAAAGCCGGGTACCGGTTTCCCCGGTGGGTGTAACCCTAATCGCACTCTGTTCAAAGGTAGCCTGTGGCACGGATTCCGTTCTGCCGCCCCCGGCACTTTCCTCCTCCAGGCTCAGACATCCTCCTGCGCTCAGCAGCATGCTCCCGGAAAGCAGCAGCGCGGCCATGTGTTTGATGTGTTTGCAGTTCATAAGATCCCCCCGCTAATGGTCTGATCCATAGGCCTTGCCCGATGCAGGTCATAGAAAACATATTGTATACAAAATCGAAAATAAACAGCCGGAGTCCAGAGCCCCGGTACCCTCTGTGTTTGATCTGTTCCATTCCGCTAACCCTTATATATCCGTCCTCATTATACCACAAGGGTCGAAAAAGGTCAATTCAAGCAGCACTGCACAAATCCGGCTGGTTCAGCCCTTGCATTCTCCGCAAAATAATGGTATAATATTAGGGTTTAGGCGGCGTCAGGATACTGCCGCCCTGTATGACGGATCAGGTAACCCTCCACGAGCCCTCCGGTGGTATCGGGTCAGGTTGCCCAGGAAAGGAACGGTATGCACATGGCGAAAAAGCAGGTGGATTACGGCAACGAGAGCATTACCATGCTCAAGGGCGCAGACAAGGTGCGCAAGCGGCCCGGTGTTATTTTCGGCTCGGACGGACTGGACGGCTGCGAGCACTCTGTCTTTGAGGTCATCTCCAACTCCATTGATGAAGCCCGTGCCGGCTTCGGGGATCATATCATCGTCACCCGCTATCAGGATCAGACCATCGAGGTGCAGGATTTCGGCAGAGGCTGCCCGGTGGACTATAACAACACGGAAAAGCGCTATAACTGGGAGCTGGTCTACTGTGAGCTTTACGCCGGGGGAAAGTATGACGCAGAGGCGGATACCTACGCCTACTCCCTGGGTCTGAACGGCCTGGGTCTGTGCGCTACCCAGTTTGCCTCGGAATTCATGGACGTGGAGATCTTCCGGGACGGGTTCCGCTATAACCTGCATTTTGAGCATGGTGACAACGTGGGCGGATTAAAAAAGGAGCCCACCACCCAGAAAAAAACCGGCACCCGGACCCGGTGGAAGCCGGATCTGGATGTATTCACCGACATTCAGATTCCGGACGAGTTCTTCTGGGACATTCTCCGGCGGCAGGCCATCGTCAACCCGAATCTGCTGTTCACCTACCGGAGCCAGGGGGAGGACGGCAGCTTCTCCGTCCGGGAATTCCGCTATGAAAACGGCATTACCGACTATGTACAGGAAATCGTCGGGGACAAGGCGCTGACCTCCATTCAGCACTGGCAGTGCGAAAAAAAGGGGCGGGACCGGGCGGACAAGCCGGAGTACAAGGTACGAATCAACGTGGCGCTTACCTTCTCCAACCAGATCAAGCTGGCGGAATATTATCACAACTCCAGCTTTCTGGAGCATGGCGGCTCTCCGGAACGGGCTGTGCGCCAGGCCTTTGTTTCCCAGATCGACAGCTATCTCAAGCAGAACGGCAAGTATCTGAAGAACGAAAGCAAGATTGCCTATGCGGATATCGAGGACTGTCTTGTGCTGGTATCCTCCGGCTTTTCCACCCAGACCTCCTATGAAAACCAGACGAAAAAGGCCATTACCAACAAATTCATCTACGAGGCCATGACAGAATTCCTCAAGCACCAGCTGGAGGTTTACTTTATTGAAAATCCGGACGAGGCCACCAGGATCTGTGAGCAGATTCTGGTGAACAAGCGCAGCCGTGAGAATGCGGAGCGCACCCGGCTGAACCTGAAAAAGAAGCTGGCGGGCACCATTGATCTGTCCAACATGGTGCAGAAATTCGTGGACTGCCGCACAAAGGACACTACCCGGCGGGAGCTGTATATTGTGGAGGGCGACTCCGCATTAGGCTCCGTAAAGCTGGCCCGGGAGGCGGAATTCCAGGCGGTGATCCCGGTGCGGGGCAAGATTCTCAACTGTCTGAAGGCGGACTACGCCAAGATTTTCAAGAACGAAATCATCACCGACATCATCAAGGTGCTGGGCTGCGGGGTGGAGGTCCGTTCCAAGGCCAATAAGGATCTGTCCTCCTTCTCCCTGGAGAATCTGCGCTGGCACAAGATCGTCATCTGTACGGATGCGGACGTGGACGGCTTCCAGATCCGCACCCTGATTCTCACCATGCTGTACCGGCTGACCCCCACCCTCATTGACGAGGGGTATGTATATATTGCAGAATCCCCCCTGTACGAAATCAACAGCAAGGATAAGGCCTATTTCGCATACACAGAAAAGGAAAAAACCAAGATTCTGTCCGAACTGGAGGGGAAGAAATTCACCATCCAGCGGTCCAAGGGTCTGGGTGAAAACGAACCGGAAATGATGTCCCTGACTACCATGAACCCGGCAACCCGCCGGCTGATCCAGGTCACCTCCGACGAGGCGGAAAAGACCTTTGCCGCCTTTGACATGCTCTTGGGGGACAATCTACAGGCAAGAAAGGATTTCATTTCCGAATACGGCGGCGATTATCTGGAGCTTGCCGACATTTCATAAGGAGGGACACCAGTGGCACGAAAGAAAAAGGAACCCCAGCAGAAGCGAGCTGCCATTCCCAACGCCTATATCGAGGGCGCCGGGATTGTGGTAGAGGAAAAGATCACCGAAACCCTGGAAAAAAACTATATGCCCTACGCCATGAGCGTCATCATCTCCCGGGCACTGCCGGAAATAGACGGCTTCAAGCCCTCCCACCGGAAGCTGCTGTATACCATGTACAAAATGGGGCTGCTGACAGGCCAGCGCACCAAATCCGCCAATGTGGTGGGACAGACCATGCGGCTCAATCCCCATGGAGACGCCGCCATCTATGAAACCATGGTGCGGCTTGCCCGGGGCAACGAGGCGCTGCTGCACCCTTATGTGGATTCCAAGGGCAATTTCGGCAAGGCCTACTCCCGGGATATGTCCTACGCCGCCTCCCGGTACACCGAGGTGAAGCTGGACCCTATCTGCAACGAGCTGTTCCGGGATATTGACAAGGAAACCGTTGATTTCACCCCCAACTATGACAACACCATGACGGAGCCCACCCTGCTGCCTGCCTCCTTCCCCTCCGTGCTGGTCAACGCCAATATGGGCATTGCGGTATCCATGGCAAGCAGTGTATGCCCCTTCAACCTGTCCGAGGTCTGTGAAACCTGCATCGCCCTCATCAAGAATCCGGAGCATGACCTGCTCAGCACCCTGAAGGGTCCGGATTTTCCCGGGGGCGCCTACATGCTCTATGACGAGGCGGAGCTCAGCAAGGTCTATGAAACCGGCAAGGGCTCCATCCGGCTCCGGGCAAAGTACAGCTTTGACAAGGCTGCCAACTGCATTGAGATTACGGAGATCCCCTATTCCACCACCATCGAAGCCATTATGGACAAGATCATTGAGCTTATCAAGGCCAATAAGATCCGGGAGATTTCTTATATCCGGGATGAAACGGATCTGAACGGTCTGAAGCTTGCCATCGACTGCAAGCGGGGAACCGACCCGGACAAGCTGATGCAGAAGCTGTTCCGTCTGACCCCCTTGCAGGACAATTTCTCCTGTAACTTCAACATTCTCATTGCCGGCACCCCGAAGGTCATGGGCGTCCGGGAAATCCTCACCGAATGGGTGGCGTTCCGGGCGGAATGCGTGAAGCGCCGGGTGCATTTCGATTTACAGAAGAAATCCGAAAAGCTGCACCTGCTGGAGGGTCTGCAGAAGATCCTGCTGGATATTGACCATGCCATCCGCATCGTCCGGGAAACCGAGGAAGAAGCGGACGTGGTATCCAACCTGATGGTGGAATTCGGAATCGACGAAACCCAGGCGGAATATGTGGCGGAAATCAAGCTGCGGCACCTGAACCGGGAGTACATCCTCAAGCGCATTGCCGAGGTGGAGTCCCTCACCGGAGAGATCGCCGAGATGCGGGATATTCTGGGGGATGCAAAGAAAATCCGCCGGATTATCACGGAGGAGCTGAAATCCGTCCGGGAAAAATACGGACAGCCCCGCCGCACCCAGTTCCTGTATGCGGATCAGCTGGAGGAAACCCCGGAGGAGGAGGAAATCCCGGATTACCAGGTACACCTGTTCTGCTCCGCCAGCGGCTACTTCAAGAAGATTCCCCCCCAGTCCCTGCGGGTCAGCGGAGAGCAGAAGCTCAAGGAGGGGGATACCATGGCCGCCCAGTTCGAGGCAACCAACCGGACGGAGCTCTTGTTCTTTACCGACCAGTGTCAGGTATACAAAAGCCGTGCCAGTGCCTTTGATGATACCAAGGCTAGTCTGCTGGGGGATTATGTCCCTGCAAAGCTGGGCTTTGACGACAACGAAAGCCTGGTGAAGCTGATTCCCACCACGGACTACAGCGGCTTTGTCCTGTTTGCCTTTGAAAACGGCAAAATTGCCAAGGTGCCCCTGGCCGCCTATGCCACCAAGACCAACCGGAAGCGGCTTGCCAACGCATATTCCGGCAAGTCAAAGCTGGTAGAGATCCTGTACTGTCCGGAGGATACACCGCTGCTTGTGCGCACCACCAACAACCGGGCGCTGCTCTTCCATACCGCCATGATTCTGCCCAAATCCACCCGGGATACCATTGGCGTACAGGTGGTCACCCTCAAAGCCAAGGCAGTGCTGGACAGTGTTGCGCCGGTGGATCCGGAGCAGCTGGAAGCCCTGAAAAAATACAGCGTCAAGAATATTCCGGCGGCAGGCGTCTTGGCAAAGGATCTGCCGGACAGCCACCAGCTGTCCTTCCCGGAGGCATAAGGTAGCTAGGGAAAAAGGACTCCGGCGGAAGGGAAGGTACTCATCAAGAAGCTTTAATGATTTGAATGAAAGGCTGCGTAGAATAGCCTACGCAGCCTTTCTCTGCCTGGTGCAGGGACTTCTTCGCCTTAGTCAGCTCCGAGGACTGCTTCTGAATGGAGTTGTACATAGCTGCCCTCACTAACTCGTCCTCGTTCTCCTTGTCAAAAGAAATCAACGTATTAAGCTCACCAAGGACTATTTCTTTCAGCACAACCGTTCTGATAAAGTGAACAGAGCAAGCGTCCTTATCGGAGGAATATGGCAATGTTGAAACGCTGCTTCTACTGTATGATTTCGTATTATCATCATCATCTTTTGTTTTATTCTTCTTTACATGCTCGTTTAATCACTTCCGGTAATGATGCCTGAAAAGTAATGGAAATAAACCTAATAAGCTTTTCTCTGTCATAGGGCTGTTTGCTGCGCATAACCTCTATCAGTTTTGCTGTAAGAGCTTCTGTGTAAAAATCACATATAAAATTTCTGAAATCATCACTCAGAGAAAGCCCGAGGATTTCTTCCAGCCTTGTAACTATTGTTAGCATGATTCCGCAGAAATCATTGTAAAAAAATCTTTTTAGTTCGTCCCTTCCCATGGAATCATATGCACAGTTAAGGATATGCTTGTTTTCTTCAACATAGTCCAGTACAAAATTTATTGCGTCCTCATAGTCAAGAAGCAGGTCAAAATTTTTTAAAACTTCTACTGCCTCCTGCTCCAGCATCCATTTCAGCAGAGCCTGAATATCCTCAAAATGATAGTAAAACGTATTGCGGTTAATTCCGCAGTCAGTCACGATTTCACTTACAGTTATTTTTGAAAGCGGCTTTCTCTCCATGAATTTTTTGAGAGAAGCCGCTATTGTTTTTTTCGTGTTTAATGTCGTTGTCTCGTGTTTCATTTGCGTACCTCCGTTCTGTATTTATTATACACCTGTCCGGTAAAAGCTTCAACGGATAATCGCTGGAATTTGACCGTCAAATGATACTCATTTGTCCGGAATTTACACAATTCAGATAAATTGACCGTTGAAAATACCTTTTTGAAAGAATATCATGTTTATTGAGGGAGGTCAGATAATGGTAAATATCAAAAAGTATCAGTATGAGATTTTACTTTCGACTCTGATTGGAAATAAAAATGGAATCCTGTCGGTGGCTGTCATGCAGGATAAGCTTGAAGGCAGTCTTATTATTATGAAAAATGAAAATCATTTCTGCGGCACAATAAAACCGGACGGCAGCTGCGAAATATCAGGCTCTATCAAAACGCTGACAGGCAGTGTTGATTATCACGGCGATGGGTATATTGACCAGCAGATAGTGACACTTGTTCTGAATACGGGCAAAAGAAAATTATTCGTTTCAGGGAAACCACTGATCAAGGAGGAAGCATAGTTTGAAAAAATTTTTTCAGTGCATAACTTCAAAGCCTAAGCTTGTTATTGTAATTTTTATACTGCTTGCGCTATGCGGAGCGGTTTTGAGAGGACTTGTGTCGGTCAATTATGATATGAACGACTACCTGCCGGAAGACAGCAAATCCACGGTTTCACTTGACGTTATGAACGAGGAATTTGACGGTGGTATTCCCAATGCACGAGTGATGATACGTGATGTGACTATCCCACAGGCTCTGGAATACAAGAAAAAAATAGAAGCGGTGGAGGGCATTTCAAGCGTAACGTGGCTGGACGACAGCATAGACATGACAATACCCCTTGAAATGCAGGGCAAGGACGTTGTTGAAAATTATTACAAGGATAATACGGCACTGTATTCTATTGCTATCGAGGAGGAATACATACTTGACGCAGTGCCTGCTATCCGGGATATCATCGGAGAGGATAACGCCATGGAAGGCTCGGCGGTATCCACACAGGTGGCAACGGTAAGTACCGTAAAGGAAATTGCAGTAATAGCGTCAATTGCTGTAATATTTGTACTTTTAATATTGATCCTGACAACATCATCATGGGCCGAACCATTCATCATCCTTATAGGTCTTGGAGTTGCCATTCTTATCAATATGGGAAGCAATGTTATTTTCGGGGAAATCTCCTTTGTTTCCAATGCAGCCGGTGCGATTTTACAGCTTGCGGTTTCTCTGGATTATGCGGTATTCCTGCTGCATCGCTTTGAGGAAAGCAGAAACAGCTTTTCAGACCCGAGAGAAGCAATGGTGGACGCACTCTGCAAGTCTACAAACTCTATTCTTTCCAGCGGACTTACTACTGTTATAGGATTTGCGGCATTATGTCTCATGAGATTCAGGATAGGTCCTGACCTTGGTCTTGTACTTGCGAAGGGCGTGGCAATAAGCCTTATATGCGTATTTGTGTTCATGCCTAACTTTATCCTTAAAGTACATAAGCTGGTGGACAGGACGCATCACAGAAAATTTGTTCCGGATTTTCAGCGGTTCGGCAGATTCGTGAGTCATGTCATGATACCCTTTGTCTGTCTGTTTGCCGTAATAATCGCTCCTGCATTCCTGGCGTCAAACGCAAATGATTATTACTACGGATCTTCTCATATTTTCGATGAAAGTACAAAGCTTGGTGCGGATACTGCGCTTATAGAGGACGTATTCGGTAAAAGCGACACCTATGTCCTCATGGTACCAAAGGGCGATAATGAAACCCAGAAGGAGCTATCAGATGAGCTGAAAAAGCTCCCCCAGGTGGTAGATATTATTTCCTATGTTGATACTGTAGGGGCAGAGATACCTGAGGAATATCTGGACGAGGATACACTGTCAATGCTGGTTTCTGACAATTACAGCAGAATGGTACTTTCTCTCGATATTGACTATGAGGGAGAAAGCACATTTGAACTTGTTGAAGAAATACGCAGTACGGCAGAGGAGTTTTACAGGGATAACTATTATCTTGCCGGAAACGGAGTGAGCACCTACGATCTGATGAATACAGTCACAAGTGACATGATGAAAGTGAACCTTTTAGCAATTGGTGCAGTATTTATTGTTCTGCTCATTACCATGAAATCAATCAGCCTGCCGGTAATTCTGGTGCTGAGTATTGAAACAGCGATATGGCTCAATCTGTCTTTCCCTTATTTTACGGACAATGCCATTTTCTACATCGCATATCTTATCATCAGCTCTATACAGCTCGGCGCAACGGTGGACTATGCTATTCTTATGACGGACAGATATATGGAATACCGCAGGGAGATGCCGAAAAAACAGGCTGTTGTGCAGACAATTTCCTCCTGTTCCGTTTCCATACTCACCTCGGGAAGTGCTCTTACTGTTGTAGGATTTCTGCTGGGATTCATCTCATCCCACGGACTTCTGGCTCAACTGGGAATTTTCCTTGGAAGAGGTACGCTCTGCTCACTGGGCATAGTCATGTTCGTAGTACCGGGATTGCTTTATCTGTTTGATAAGCTTATTCAGAAAACCACAAGGAATACCGATTTTTATTGTGAAAGGTGATAGCGATGAAAGTATTATACAAAACCATTTCCGCAGGACTTGCCGTATTGATGCTTATACCGTCTGCAATCCCTGTATCAGCATCGGAAACAACTGGCAAGGAAGAAGTTATTTATATTATGTCAGATGCTGGAGGTTCTGTTAACGGAGTTTATGCGGTAAATATTTTCGGAAAAGGTGATGTGACAGATTACGGCGATTATACCGACGTAAAACTGCTGAACACCAACGATACGGTTACAGTGGACGGTGATAAAATCACTTTTTCAACTGACAGCGAAAAAGCATACTGTCAGGGCACTCTTACCTATGCGGAAATCCCGTGGAATATCTCAATAAAATATTTCCTTGACGGCAAGGAACTGACGCCCGAAGAAATTGCAGGCAAGAGCGGCAGTCTTGAAATAAAATTCAAGATAGAGAAAAACAACAAGTGCAGAACTGATTTTTATGACAGTTTCGCTCTTCAGGCGGCGTTCACTCTCGATACAAAAATATGCAGCGACATAAAAGCAGACGGCGCAACAATAGCAAATATCGGCAGCAGCAAGCAGATCTCATATACCGTTCTTCCGGGGAAGGGCATTGACACTTCAATCACTGCAAATGTAAAGCATTTTGAAATGCCTGCCGCATCAATAAACGGAGTAAAAATGAACCTTGATATAGAGATTGACGACAGCGAGATAACCGACAAGGTCACAGAGCTTCATGACGGCATAGAAATAATTGATGACGGTGCAAACCAGCTTTTTGACGGAAGCGGAGAGCTTAAAGACGGCGGCAGCAGCTTAAAGAGTGGCTCTTCAACGCTTTCAGACGGAGTACAATCCCTTGACAGCGGAATCACAAAACTCTCAAACGGTATAATAAATCTTCAGAGCGGACTTAATGCGCTGAATGCTCAGTCCGATAATTTGACGTCAGGCTCATCTCAGGTGAAATCCGCACTGTCAGAGATACAGTCGTCACTGAATGCAGTTTCTACAGATACGGACAATCTCAAAACACTTACCGCAGCTTCCGGTGAGATACAGACAGGTATCACCGATTTAAAAAACGGTGCCAAAGAGATTAAAGATAATCTGGCTTATGCCCAGTACAAGGCTGCCATGTCTGCAAACGGACTGGATATTGATGCTCTTTCATCCGGCAATGCACAGGCGATAGAAAACCTGAATGCACAGATAGCAGAGCTTAATACTGCACTTTTACAGATTCAGGGAATACCCGGTTATGAAAATCAGTCGGCTCTGCTCCAGTCACAAATCTATCAGCTTTCGCAGACAGTACAGTTGCTTCAGGCAAACAATGGTGCGATTTACGGTACTGAACAGTATTTAAACAGTCTTTCCGATGGAATCTCACAGCTTTATTCCGGACTTGCAGAGCTTGAAAAGAGCTATAGCCAATTTGATAAATCCATCAGCAATCTTGCAGACACCCTCAGCACCATGCTTGTAAACGTAAGCAAGCTTTCAGATGGCATAAATAAACTTTCTGCGCAATATTCGGAGCTTGACGGCGGGATAAACGCCTATACCTCAGGCGTTGACAAGATCGTTAAGGGATACTCACAGCTCACAAGCGGTGCTCAGGGCCTTGCACAGGGAAGCAAAACCTTAGTGGAAGGTTCCAGAACTCTTGACAGCAGTGTTTGCGATCTGTATGACGGAATAGCTGAACTGTGCGATGGTGCAGGCAAGCTTTCTGACGGTACAGGAGAACTGAAAGGCAAAACCTCCGGAATGGACGAAGAAATAGAAAATAAAATAGACGACATACTTTCATCCATCAGGGGTTCTGACAGCGAAACGGTTTCTTTTGTGTCGGAAAAGAATACATCTGTCAGATCAGTTCAGTTTGTAATAAAAACAGACCCGATCGAAATTCCGGAAACGGAAGAAGCGAAAGAACCTGAAGAGGAAAAGCTCAGTTTCTGGCGTAAGCTTTTAAATCTTTTTTTAATTAGGATATATTGAAGTATTATCGCTTATAAATAAACCAAATCATTGTATTTAAACAAATATAAAACAGGCAGAAACTTAAAAAGTTCCGCCTGTTTTGTTTTCATAGCCTGCTGTATAGGTCTTTTATAATAGTTTCTTTGAAAACGTCTATATTGGTATCGGCCTAATCCCCGGAGTCCTTTTGGATTTTCCTGCGGTGTATGCAGATAATCCGACAGGCTTCGGCACAGCGTTCAAAAATCGAGCCGGAATGCGAAAAGCTATGCAGATGTACTTGAAAATTCCACTGTTTCATGTTATACTATATTTATTCAGCCATCGCCCGGATACAAGCCGGGCAAATAATCGACCGATCTCGAGAAAGGAGTGGCTGCATTTGCAGCCCGTACATATGAAAACTACCGTTTTTCCGCTGCCGTTTCAGTCCCACCTGATCTTCTGTGTGATTGCCACCATATTCTTTGTCATTCAGTTCATCCGCCTGCGCCGGGCATATCAGCTGATCTTTGCTGTGGCGGTTCCCGCAACGCTTCTGCTGTATATCAACGACAGCCAGACCTGGTTTTACGGAATAGGAATCTTTGAACTGGTGATGCTGCTTCTGGCAGTTGTAACCGTCTGCATAGACCACCTCCGGGCAAAGCAGAAAGCCCCTGCAGACAAGCCTGATGAGGCATCGAAAGCATGAGGCTTGTCATTCTGGATTGGGACACCATGACAGCTAACGGGGATCTTTCCCCGGAATGCTTCCGTCCCTTTGCCAGCGAAATCGACTGCTACGGCCTGACCCGGCCGGAGGAGGCTGCGGAACGCATCGGGGATGCAGAGCTGGTGCTGTGCAACAAGGTGCCCATCACCAAAGCCGTTATGGATGCCTGTCCGAACCTCCGATATATCGGGCTGTTTGCCACCGGCTACAATAATGTGGACATTCCTGCTGCCACCGCCCGGGGCATCCGGGTCTGCAACGCCGGCAGCTATTCCACCAACGCAGTGGCTCAGCTGGTATTTGCCTTTATGCTGGATCATTTCTGCAAGCTGCCCCTCTATAACCTGGACGTGCGGCAGGGAAAGTGGTGTAAGTCCCCCACCTTCTCCTGTTTCCCCTTTCCCACTATGGAGCTTGCCGGGAAAACCCTGTCCATCATCGGCTTCGGCAGCATCGGCAAAGCCGTTGCCCGCATTGCTGACGCATTCGGCATGCGGGTGCTGGTCAGCACCCGTACTGTGCCGGAAAATCCCCCTTATCCCATGGTCACCATCGCAGAGGCATTTGCAAGGGCAGACGTGCTGACCCTGCACTGCCCCCTGACAGAGGAGACGAAGGAGCTGGTCAACGCCATCCGCCTTGGCAGCATGAAGCCCTCGGCCATTCTCATCAACACCTCCCGGGGCGGCGTGGTGGCAGAGCACGATCTGGCAGATGCCCTCAACAATGACGTCATCGCCGGCGCATACCTGGATGTGCTGCAGCAGGAGCCCATGTCTCCGGACACGCCCCTGCGGCATGCGAAAAACTGTGTCATCACACCCCATATCGCATGGGCACCCCTGGAAACACGGCAGCGTCTTTTGCAGATCGTCACAGACAATCTGGAACATTTCCTTGCGGGAAACCCGCAAAATCTGGTAAACTGAGGTCGGATACTTTGAACATTTCTGAAAAAAAACGCGTGGTGGTCAAGCTGGGTTCCTCCACGCTGACCCATAAAACCGGCAGACTGAATCTTCGCCGGGTACACAACCTGATCCGGATCCTGGCGGATCTGCACAACGCCGGCAAGGAAATCATCCTGGTTTCCTCCGGTGCGATCGCACTGGGCTGCGGCAAGCTGCGGCTGCTGGAACGCCCGAAGGATACCCCCACCAAGCAGGCAGCCGCCGCCGTGGGACAGTGTGAGCTGATGGACATGTACGATCAGCAGTTTGCAAACTACGGGATCACCGTGGCCCAGATCCTGCTGACCAAGACCATTCTGGAAAACGGACGGATCCAGAACGTAAAGAATTGCTTCCAGCGGCTGATGGACATGAACGTGATTCCCGTTTTCAACGAAAACGACACGGTTGCCATTGACGAGCTGGAGCTTGAGATCGGGGAAAACGATTCCCTGTCCGCACTGGTGGCATCCCTTGTTGAGGCAGACCTGCTGCTGATCCTTTCCGATATTGACGGACTGTACTCCGAGGATCCCCGCCGCTGCGGGGACGCACAGCTGATCCCGGTGGTGGAGCATATTGACGCATATATTGAATCCATTGCCGGAGGCGCAGGCTCTGCCCTGGGAACCGGCGGAATGGCAACTAAGATCAACGCAGCCAAAATCGCAACTGCTGCCGGCATTGATATGGTGATTCTCAACGGCAGCCAGCCGGAGCTGCTTTACGATCTCTTTGATGATAAGCCCGTAGGCACGCGCTTTCTGGCACAGCCCCGTTAATCCGATTCCGCCATGCTGCATCATGCAGCCGACAAGAAAGGATGGTTTATATGACCGACGTAATGGAACTTGGAAAAAGAGCACAGGCCGCTGCACCCATCATCGCTGCTGCTGCACCGGCAGTGAAGAACGCAGCCCTCGCCGCCATTGCTGACGCTCTGGTGGCAAACACGGAGGAGATTGTCCGGAAGAATGCAGAGGATCTGGAACGGGCGGTTGCCAACGGCATGTCCCAGACCATGCAGGACAGACTGCTGCTCAATCCCCAGCGCATTGTGGCCATTGCGGCAAGCGTGCGCACCCTGATCGACATGGACGATGTTGTGGGCTCCGTGGAACAGGGCACAATCCGTCCCAACGGCCTGCAAATTCTCAAAACCCGGGTTCCCCTGGGCGTCATCGGCATTATTTTTGAATCCCGGCCCAATGTGACCGTGGACGCAGCCACCCTTTGCCTGAAGGCGGGCAATGCGGTCATACTCCGGGGCGGCAAGGAAGCCCTGTGCTCCAACGCCTGCCTGGTTTCTGTCATGCGGGATGCTGTAGCCAGCGCAGGGCTGCCCCAGGACGTAGTCCAGTTTGTAGAGGATACCTCCCACGAAGCCGCAGAACAGATGATGCGGATGAATGACTATCTGGATGTGCTGAGTCCCCGGGGCGGCGCCGGACTCATCCGGGCAGTGGTGGAGCATGCAACCGTACCGGTGATCCAGACCGGCACCGGCAACTGCCACGTCTATGTGGATGACAGTGCGGATCTGGAAATGGCAGTGAATATCATTGACAACGGCAAAACCCAGCGTCCCTCCGTATGCAATGCAGTGGAGAGCCTGCTGGTACATCAGGATATTGCCCGTCAGGCACTGCCACTCATCAAGGCAAGGCTGGATGAACACAAGGTGATCATTCACGGCTGTCCGGTCACCCGTTCCATTCTGGGGCCGGATGTGCAGCCCGCCACGGAGGAGGATTACGCACGGGAGTATCTGTCCTATGATATTTCCGTTAAGGTGGTGGATTCCATTGAGGAGGCCATTGCCCACATTGCCAGATACGGCACCAAGCATTCCGAAGCCATCGTGACCAGCTCCCTGGAGCACGCAAGGCTGTTCCAGACCCGGGTAGATGCGGCTGCGGTTTATGTGAATGCCTCCACCCGGTTTACCGACGGCGGCGAGTTCGGAATGGGTGCGGAAATCGGGATTTCTACCCAGAAGCTCCATGCCCGGGGACCCATGGGCCTTCGGGAGCTCACGACAGTCAAATATCTGATTAACGGTGACGGTCAAATCCGCTGACCGGATTTTGCACAAAGGAGAAGCAGACATACCATGCCAACAGAAACCGAACAGCGTTTTTCCCGCACCGGACACAGCTCTCAGCGCGATATTGACGATCTGCTGGCAGAGCTTGGCTATCATCAGCCCACCCGCCGGGAGGAAGCTCCCCCTCCGCCGCCCCGGGAGTCAGCCCCGGAACCGGTAGAACAGACCGCTCCGCCGCCGAAGAAGGAAAAGGCACGCAAAAAGCAGGAGCCGGCGCCCAAGCCGAAGCCGATTCAAGTCATCCAGGAGCCGGAAGACCCGCCGCTGCTGGATATCCCCATCTCGCCGCCACAGCTCCTGGTGAAAGAGCCGGCACCCCGGAAGCTCCGCACCAAGCGGCAGGAACCGGCGCTGCTGAAAAAGCTGCAAAGTGCCCTGGATGAAAACGTGGAGGAAATTGAGCTGCTGACCAAGCTGCCGGTGGCAGATGGGGTTTCCGTTTCTGAAGCCCGCAAACGCCGGCGGCGGCAGATACTCTATTTTCTGATCGGGGTGTTTTTCCTGTTTGCCGCCATCCTGGGCTGCATACAGATCGGGAAAAGCATACACCAGCGGTTTTCAGGCTTTGCCAACAACGACGCCCAGAAACGAGATTTTGCCGAATACCTGGAGCCGGTAGCGGTAATAGATATTGCAGATTTTTCCTCTGCCAGTGATCTGGATCCGGATCAGATTCTTTCCGCTGCCATCTGGGACTTCATTATCCACGGGGATATGGATAAATACGAACGTACCATGGATATTGTAACCGTACCGGCCATCGACATCGAAACCTATGCGGCCAGACTGTTCGGAGAGGGATTGACGTTCACCCATCACAGCATCGGCGCCGGAGAGCTCCGATTCTACTATAATTCCGACAATAAATCCTACAACATTCCGGCGGCGCCCGCCTATTTCTCCTACACACCGGTTGTGGAGCAAATCAGCAAGGACGACGATCTGTACACCTTGAAGGTAGCATACAAGGAGGAGGTTCCCTCCTGGCAGAAGGATGAAAACGCAGCAGTCACCGCCAAGGAAATGGAATTTGTTGTCCGGGAGCTTTCCGAAGGATATGCGATCTGCTCGGCAAAGAACATTTCCACGGAAGGCACCTTTTAATACTCTATCCCACGAAACCGGAAACACCCGACAGAATCAAGGTTCTGCCGGGTGTTTCCATATGCAGAAGCAGCCCGCAGATTGAATCTGCGGGCTGCATGGGTTCGGTTCAGAAATG
>JALELB010000051.1 GCA_022768805.1 Ruminococcus sp. | reverse complement strand
CCGGACAGGTTATACCGCTTTTTGCTGGTTCCGGAAATCCTGTACTTGATTTTTTCCTGTTTTATTGGTATACTAATAAGGTGTGTATATATTACGGCTGCCGCTTGCCGGAATCAGCGGCGACAATGACCGGACAGGGCGTTGCCGACAGGGAGTCTCTTATGACAAAGATTGAGCAGTATTTTCATACCATGCAGACCAAGCATGTTGCCTTTATCGGAACGGGGGTCAGTCACAATGATCTTATCACGCTGTTTCTGAACAAGGGAATCCGGGTGACCATCTGTGACCGGAAAACAGCGGAGCAGATGGGGGAGACCTATGCAAAGTTCCGGGATATGGGTGCGGAATTTGACCTGGGGGACGGATACCTGGATCATCTGACCAATTACGATGTAGTATTCCGGACGCCGGGCATGTACTTCAACAATCCGGCGCTGACTGCGGCAAGAAAGCAGGGCGTGGTGATTACCTCCGAAATGGAGACCTTTTTTGACCTTTGCCCCTGCCGGATTTATGGCGTGACCGGCTCCGACGGAAAGACCACCACCACGACCCTGATTGCCGAAATGCTTGCCAAAACAGGCCGCCGGGTATTCAAGGGCGGCAATATCGGCAAGGCGCTGCTGCCGCTGATCGAAACCATCCGGGAGGAGGATGCGGCAGTGGTGGAGCTGTCCAGCTTTCAGCTGATTTCCATGCGCCGCTCCCCGGACGTTGCCGTGATTACGAACATTTCTCCCAACCACCTGGATGTGCACGGCACCATGGAGGAATACATTTCCTGCAAGGTGAATCTGATCGCCCACCAGAACGCCTACTCCAGAACCGTGCTGAATCTGGACAATGCCGGCACTGCCGCTCTGGCGGAGCAGGTGCGGGGCAATCTGCTGTGGTTCACCCGGCAGCAGAAGCCGGAGCGCGGTACATTCCTGGATGAAGAGGGCTGGCTGTGCTATGGGGAATCCGGTAAAATCCAGCGGATTGTCCGGGCGGAGGATATCCGCATTCCCGGCCTGCACAATGTAGAAAATTACCTGGCTGCCATCGCAGCAGTATGGGGCGAGGTGCCGGCTGATACCATTGTAGAGGTTGCGAAGAATTTCGGCGGCGTGGAGCACCGGATTGAATTCGTAAGGGAGCTGGACGGCGTGAAATGGTACAATGACAGCATCGCCACAAGTCCTACCCGGGTACTTGCGGGACTGCGTTCCTTCAATCAGCGGCTGATTGTGATTGCAGGCGGCTACGATAAGAAGATTCCCTTTGAGCCTATGGCAGAGACAGTAAACCAGCGGGTGAAGATCCTGATTCTCATGGGCGTGACTGCTCCGAAAATCGAAAAGGCAATCACGGAAGATCCCAGCTATGACCCGGCAAAGCTGCAGATCGTGCATGCTGCGTCCATGGAGGAAGCGGTGCAGAAGGCAAAGGAGCTGGCGCAGTCCGGGGATATTGTCACCCTTTCGCCGGCCTGTGCAAGCTTTGATCTGTACCCCAATTTTGAGGCAAGGGGACAGCACTTCAAGACACTGGTAAAGGAGCTGTAACGGATGGAGTTGTTGGAGAGAATCCGGACCCTGGCGGATGCGTCCGGGGTTTCCGGCAATGAAGCGGCAGCGGCACAGACTGCCCTGGAAATGCTGCGGGAATTCTGTCCGGATGCGGTGTATGAAAACGGCAATGTGATGGGGCACCTGGGTGTCCGGGAGCCGGGGAAGCCCCATGTGCTGGTTGATGCCCATATCGACCAGATCGGCATGATCGTAACGGATATTGAGGAAAACGGCTTTCTGCGTATCGGCAATGTGGGGGGGCTGGATCGCCGGCTGATGCCTGCACAGTCCGTCATCATTCACGGAAAGGAGCCGGTCCGGGGCGTCATCTGTACCATTCCGCCCCATCTGTCCGGCGGGAAGGATGCGCCTGTGCCAAAAATGGAGGAGCTGGCAGTGGATACGGGCTATAGCCGGGAACAGGTGTCCGCACTGGTTTCCCGGGGAGATTTTGTACAGTATGATACCAGCTGCATGCCCCTGCTGGATACCCGGCTCACCGGTGCGGCGCTGGATGACCGGTGCGGCGTGGCGGCGGTTCTGCGGATGCTGGAGCTTTTGCAGGGAGAGACGCTGCCCTGCAGCCTGACCATCCTCTTTTCCAGCCAGGAGGAGCTGGGAGAACGGGGGGCAAAGCTGGCTGCATATACGGTGAATCCGGATATTGCCCTGGCAGTGGATGTAAGCTTCGGCTATACCGCCGATGACAAGCCCAGCGACACCGGGGAGCTTGGCAAGGGTGCCATGATCGGTATTTCTCCCACCCTGTCCCGGCAGGTCAGCAATGCCCTCATTCATGCTGCCGAGGCGGAGGGGCTGCCCTATCAGCTGGAGGTTATGGAGGGGCTCACCTCCACCAATGCGGACCGGTTCAGCGTGGCACGGGGGGGCGCAAAGGCCTGCACCGTGTCCATTCCCCTTAAATACATGCACACCCCGGTGGAGGTAATCGACACCCGGGATGTGGAGCTGACCGCAAAGCTCCTGTGTGCATATGTCAGGAGGTGTTCTGCATGCTGAAGCATCTGGAAGCCCTGTGCCGTCTCTGCGGCGCTTCCGGCAATGAGCAGGAGGTACGGGCATATATTCAACAGGCTGTTGGAGGACTGGGAGAGTGTACGGTGGATCCTCTGGGAAATCTGCTGGTGCTGCGCCGGGGAAGAAAACGGCCGGAAAAAAAGCTGATGCTTTCCGCCCATATGGATGAAGTGGGCATGATCGTCACCAGTATCCGCTCTGACGGCAGTCTCACCTTTGGTGCCGTTGGAGGCGTGGATCCCTCTGTGATGATCGGCAGACAGGTGCTGGTGGGGGATGACCGGCTGCCCGGGGTGATCGGGGCAAAGGCCGTGCATAAGCTGACCGCTGCCCAGCGGGATCAGGCGCCCACCTGTGACATGCTGTCCATTGACATCGGTGCGGCGGATGCGGACCAGGCAAAGCGGTATATCCGCCCCGGGGATTTCGTACATTTTCTCCCCAATTACCGCATCTTCGGGGATGGTATGATTGCCTCCAAGGCACTGGATGACCGGGCAGGCTGTGCCATTTTGCTGGATCTTCTGGAGCGGGAGCCGGAATATGACACCTGGTTTGCGTTCCTGGTGCAGGAGGAGGTAGGCCTCCGGGGCGCCATG
>JALELB010000035.1 GCA_022768805.1 Ruminococcus sp. | reverse complement strand
GGCGTTAATCCGGCACTCGTCTCCGATACTTGCAACATAGATCGGAGAATCGGCTGTATTGGTCAATTCAATTCCGTTCAGAACCAGTTCTACAAGTCCATCCGGATATAGGGTCTTATCCACATTGACCACAATCTGTCCCCCGGTCATGGAACCGGTCACATTATATGTACCCGGCTGGGTAATGGTTGCAATCGTGCTGCTTGTCTGCTCCACACCTTCGCCGGATGCTGTCAGATAGGAGCCGTTCAACTGAATGCCGGCCTCTGTCGTAACCGTACCGGAACCGTCAATAGGCTCAACACCTACAAAGGATGCATTGCTGGTCATCTGGAATACGCCGGTTGCATCATTGCTGTGCTTCATCTGCACACCGCCGGTATAGAGACTGTATGCAGCAGAATCGGTCATATCCGGGCTGCTCATCAATACATAGTCAAACTTCTTGATGGGTGTTGCGGCAAAGACAGCAGTATTGCCGGACTGAACGGAAATCTCGTTGCCCTTGGTCCATTCTGCCGCATAGGTCAGCAGCATGCAGCCCTGGGTTGCGCTCACCAGGGATGCCTGATAGTCCGTAGCCGTTGCACAGACGGATCCGCCGGTAATATTGGTTGCAACCAGACTGGTCAGACCACGGTCACCGCATGCCAGCACAGTGCCCGCAGAAATGTCCAGGGTGGTTTCTGCCTGGATGGCGTCATTGCCCGCCTTGATGCTGACGCTGCCGCCGGAAATCGCCACATCCGCCTGGGTGGACTTGATGCCGTCGCCAGTTGCATTGACCTGAACCGTACCGTCCTTGATTATGACAGACTGCTGTGCCCGGATGCCATCCATTTTGGTAACAGCGTTTTCTGTAATGACGGTAATATCACCGCCGGTGATCTTCAGGTCGTTGTTGCAGTGAATGCCGTACTGGGTGGATGCGGTTACCACCAGTGCACCCTCTCCCTTGATGGTCATATCATCCTTGGCGAAGATGGCTGCGGTATTCGCCGTGTAGGCTTCGCCGTCATATACATAGTTGGTGGAGCCGGCAACCAGGTTCAGAGAGGTATTTTCCGCATTCTCAATCAGAATCGGCGCTGCAGTGGAGCCGGTAATATTCACGCCGTTGAGGAACAGCTTTACGGTTTCCGGATCTGTCAGAACATCCGGCACATTCACCACGATCTGGCCGTCCGTCAGGGTACCATCAATATAATAAGTACCGGAGGCGTCAATGGTCACCGTTTTGTTGCTGTTGCTCAGGGTGGCATGATTGCCCTCGACTTCAATATAACTGTCCTTCAGGTGGATATACGTGGTTTCTGCCTGCGGTACTTCGTTGAGTACCTGACGCTTCAGCAGCGCAAGGTCCACACCGTTGAGGATACCGTCTCCGGTCAGATCCGCATTCTGCGCCGCCTGTGCTGAGAGAGTTGCCTTCCGGACCAGATACTGCTGCAGCGCAGTAACATCCTGTGCATTCACCGCACCGTCCAGATTCACATCGCCGGTCAGGGCGGAATCAGCTGCACTGGCCGGCAAGTCGGTGCCGATCAGACTGCCGGTGCACAGAATGCTCAGTGCCAGCATGCCGGCAAGCATCCTGCGTCTGTTTGCTTTACCAGACTTCATGATCATCTACTCCTTTTTTCATCAAATGGTATACGGGGATACGCCCCGGGTTCTGCCAATATACATAGTATAATGCCCCATTCTTAAAATAATCTTAAAAAGCACTGCCGGATCTGAAAAAGATACACAGATTTCTTCAATCGGGTTTATAGTTTTTCAGCAACACCGTACAGAGGCGGATATTGCCTTTCTGCACAAAGAGAATGGGAGCAGTTTAGAAGAATCGCACAAATTTTTTTCTTTCCCCTATGTGAAAAAAGGATGAAAACCAGGTGAAAGTGTATATATACTTGTGAAAAGCGGCAAAAATCACACCATTCTTAAGACTATTTTAAGAATCATCTGTTACAATACAGACAGTAAACAAGCAGAAAGGAGGTACTGCCTCAGCGGTTCAACTATGGGGAGTCACACTGCTGAGGGAAACGCATTATGGCAATTCGTACATTCCAGCGGAGAGAAGTCAAGTTCCTGCTTTCAAAGGCTCAGTATGATGCACTGCAGCCCGTTCTTCTGACCTATATGCATCCGGATAAATACTGTGTGGACGGCAAAGAATACGGCGTTTACAATATATACTACGATACCGACGACAATTTTCTGATCCGGGAATCCCTAGAAAAGCCCTATTACAAAGAAAAAATCCGGCTGCGCAGTTATGCTTCACCTGCCGGACCGGAGGATACGGTTTTTCTGGAGATCAAGAAGAAGATCGGCGGCATTGTGACGAAGCGCCGGGTGACCATGACCCTGCAGCAGGCCATTGCCTATATCGAGACCCGGGTCAAACCTCAGTCTGATAAATTCCTGCAGATACAGGTGCTCAAGGAACTGGATGTCTTTCTCAATAACTATCCGGTTTCACCCAAGCAGTATATCAGCTATCAGCGCTCCGCATTTTTCGGAAAGGACAACAGCGACTTTCGTCTGACCTTTGACCGTCAGATCACCGCCCGGCGGGAGGATCTTTCCCTGAGCTCCGGCAACTACGGCATCCAGCTCATCCGGCCGGATCAGCGGCTCATGGAAATCAAGGTTACGGATTCCATTCCCAAATGGCTTTCTGATGCACTGTCGGAGCTGAACATTTACAAAACCAGCTTTTCCAAGTACGGTACTGCCTACAAGCAGTTTATCCAAAGCAAAATTGAAGAAGATAGGAGCGTAATGATTTATGCCTGAAAACATGTTCGGAATCAAGTCCATTCTTACCGCCTCCACCATGACCATCGGAGAATTTCTCACCTGTATTCTCTGTTCCGTCCTGCTGGGCTTTCTGATCAGCCTGATTTACATATTTACCCACCGTAAATCAGGCTACTCCCAGAGCTATGTGCTGACCATGACCATGCTGCCTGCCATCATCGCAGTCATTATTCTGGTCATCGGCGACAGCGTTTCCAGCGCACTGAGTCTTGCCGGTGCATTCACCTTGGTACGGTTCCGCAGCGCCCCCGGCGACCCGAAGGATATTGCCTATATATTCTTTGCAATGGCAGTGGGCTTGTGCTGCGGTATGGGCTATATCGGCTGTGCATGCCTGTTCTTCCTGCTGCTGGGCATCATCATGTTCGTGCTGAACGCCGTACACTTCGGTGCCCCCAATGTCAGCGATATGACCCTGAAGATCACCATTCCGGAAAATCTCAACTATATGGGACTGTTTGACCGGGTGCTCACTGAAAATACCACCGAGTGGCGTCTCAAGCGGGTCAAGACTACAGATTTCGGTACACTGTTCGATCTGGTTTACAGCATCAAGATCAAGAACGGCATCGACCAGAAAAAGTTTATTGATGATCTCAGAGCCCTTAACGGCAATCTGAATGTCACACTGGTGCTTTACAAGTACGACGATAAAATCTATGACAAATAAACCGCAGACAGGGCTGAGGGTGCAGGATGCACCCCCGGCCTTGCAGGGTTTTCAGCCACCGTCCGGCTGACAGAACAGGGCGGAGAAACGGGGTACTTATGAAGAAACATATGCTTGCGCTGTTCCTTGCCTGTAGCATGCTCTGTACGCTGGGGGCCTGCGGGCAGCAGGAGGAAAGCTCTGCGGTCGGGGAAGGCAATTCGTCCCTGACGGATTCCGCCGATGATTCCGCTGCTGACAGCAGACCGGCGGATTCCGCAGCGCCGGATAACAGCTCCAAAGGCGAAGAAAGCACCGGAAGAAACGAACAGAATCCCGAATCTGCGGCGGATACCTCCGGCAGCGGAACAGATTCCGCAGCAGAGCCTTCCGGCAATACAGGAAAACCTTCCTCCGGCGGCAACGATGCCCCAGGCAGCCAGGGAAACACCTCTGACAGCGGGCAGCATACAGCATCCACCACGGCGCCCAGGCAGGAACAGACCCCCTCTGTTACCACGGTTCAGGCAGAAACCACCCCTGCTTCGGAAATCAAAACCATCACCCTGCTGGGGGACAGCGTCCGCTTTGAGGGCACCGGCATTGCCGCCAGGGGCTCCAGGGTGGGCATCACCAAGGGAGGCACCTACCGCATAAGCGGCAGCCTGTCGGACGGACAGATTGAAATCAATACGGAGAAAAAGGTGGTGCTGCAGTTTGACGGCATGTCCATCACAAACTCCGCCGGCTCCGCCATCAACGTCATCAATGCCAAACGTGTAACCGTAGAGTTGATGCCCGGAACCGTCAATTCCCTGGAGGATGGAAACGTACAGCACGACGCAGACCGGGGAGCCCTGTTCACCAACGATACCCTGGTAATCGGCGGAAGCGGCACCCTGAACGTGAAATCCAACTATGCCCACGGCATCATCAGCGATGATGATATTATCGTCAACGGCGGCACCATCCGCATTGTCTCCACCAAAAGCGGCCTGTTTGCCAACGACGATATTTCCATCAACGGCGGCGCCCTGTTCTGTGATGCTGGCACCAACGGCATCAAGTGCAAGAATACCATTTCCATCAACGGCGGCACCTCCATTCTGATGGGAGGCACCCGGGAGGAAAAGGGTGCCATTATTGCCCTGGGCGGTCTGACTGTCAACGGCGGCACCCTCTATGCCATCGGCAATACCTGCACGCTGCCCCTTGCCTCCTCCACGCAGAATATACTGGCCTTCAATTTTACATCAGCTCTGCCGGCAAATACCCTGACCCGGATCGCATCCGGCAGCAATCCGCTCTTCACCTTTACCTCTCCCCGGGCATATAAAACCGTGATCTGCTCCGGCACCGGTCTCAAGGACGGCGCTTCCTACACCGTATCCACCGGTGGCAGCGTCACCGGCGGCAGCAATACGGATTACGTGATTACCGGCGGTTCCTACTCCGGCGGTACCGACCGGGGTACATACAAATCCACCGGCCGCATTTCCTCCTTTACTGTTTCCTGAAGGATGCAGCTGAGCACTCCCCGGGGGCTTTCCGCTCCCGGGTTTTTTTCATCCGCTTAGCATTACCTATGGGGCAAGGCGGTGTTTGGATTGACTTTTTCCGGTTTTTTTGGTATCATGAAATAAAAGCTTCAAGCACAGCATATGTGCAGGTTTTGTCATATCAACCGCATTGCAGAATAAGGGGATCAGCATGCAAGAGAGAAAAAGAATTGCGGTCATTATGAACGAATGCGAAAGCGTCTATCAGCAGCGTATGCTCAAGGGCATCATTGCCCAGGCGTATAGTCTGAACTGGGACGTTGCCGTATTCTCCTGTCTGACCAACTATTATTACGACTGTGCCCATCAGACCTCTGAGCATAATATTTTTGCTCTGATCAATTTCAACAAATTTGACGGTGTTTTGTATGCCCGCAGCACCATCCGGAACGATCACCTCCGGGAAGAGCTGGACACAACCCTGCGGCAGAACTGCCACGGCCCCCTGGTGCTGCTGGATGAGCCCAGTAACACGCTGCCCTATGTGCTGACGGATGACTGCTCCGCATTCCGGCAGCTGACCGAGCATTTTATTACGGTTCACGGCATGAGGGATATTTACTGTCTGACCGGATTTGCAGGCAATCCGCTGGCAGAGCAGCGGGTCAGGGGATACCGGCAGGCTCTGGAGGCCCACGGCATTCCCTACCGGCAGGAGGCTGTATTCTACGGGGATTTCTGGTCCTCCTCCGGAGAGCAGCTTGCCGCCCGGCTGGTAAGCGGAGAGCTTCCCATGCCCCAGGCCATCGTCTGTGCCAACGACGCCATGGCCATTGCTCTGTGCAATTACCTTACCGGTCACGGCATCCAGATTCCGGAGCAGGTTGCCATCAGCGGCTATGATGCAACCCCTGAGTGCCAGGAAAACCTGCTGTCCATGACCTCCTTCATCCGGGCGAATTTTGAGCTTGGGGTCTCTGCAGTCAGCCGGCTCTATACGCTGCTGACCGGCGGACACTGTGCCCAGGTTCAGTCCCCCACTGCCAGCATCGTCACCGGACACAGCTGCGGCTGCGGAGATGATTTCCTCTATCTGGCAAAGGAAATGGAGTATCATAAAAAGCGTTCCGACTATGAAAGCCTGTACAAGAACAGCAACATGGCGGTGGCGCTGACCCTGGCGGAGACCATAGACACCTGTATGAATGAGGTGTACCGCCATATGTACATGATCCGGGACTATAAGGAATACTATCTGTGCCTGTGCGAGGACTGGGCAGGCAGCTGTGATGTGGCGGAACCCACCGCCTACCGGAAAACCGGATTTCCGGAGAATATCACCATTAAAGCCGTGGTAGGCGCATCCGGAGACTTGCGGGACTACAGCTTTCCGGCAGAGGAGATGCTGCCGGCGCTGATGGAGGAACGGCCGGAGCCACGAGCCTATTATTTTACCCCCCTGCATCACAACGACCGGTTTTTTGGCTATTCCGTCATTTCCTACGGCAGCACGCCGGACTGCTATGATGAAATATACTGCCGGTGGAATGCTACCATCAGCACCGCCATTGAATTTATCCGGGTTCAGAATTTCCTCAAAAGCATGTACAACCGGATACACCTGTCCGCCATCCGGGATTCCCTGACCGGAATTTATAATCAGGAGGGCTTCCGGCAGGCACTGCAGCAACAATATGACCGGGCAAGAGAGCAGCGGCTGTCCCTACTGATTATGATTGCCAATCTTGATGATCTGCGGCAGATCAACGACACCTACGGGCACCTGGAGGGAGATAATGCCATTATCGTCTTTTCCAATGCCCTGACCAACAGCTTCACCAGCAACGAACGCTGCGCCCGGCTTTCCGGAGATCAGTTTGCAGTGGTGGGCTGCGGCGATTATGGAACGGATACGGAAACCCGGTTTACCAATGCCCTCAACAGCTACCTGGAGCATTACAACCACAGCAATACACAGGCACCCAAGATCACTGCCAGTCTGGGCTTTTTCTGCGGCCGGATTCCGCCCCAGAGCGGACCGGATGCCCTGGTACAGATTGCGCTGAACCAGATGGAACAGAACAAGCTCCAGCGCAGAACCGAACGAAGCTCCCCTTACTATGCGGAGTTCGCCAAGCTGCGGGAGAAGATTTATGCCAGCCCGGCGGAAAACTGGAGCATTGACGCTATGTGCAAGGAAATGATCCTCAGCCGGGGCTACTTTCAGAGGCTGTATACCCGCTGCTTCGGCATCAGCTTTACCCAGGACGTCATCAACAGCCGCATTGCCCAGGCCAAGAAGCTGCTGACCCATACGGATCAGAGCATTGCCGTGATTGCGGAAAAAAGCGGCTATGACAACTATGTGCATTTTATGCATCAGTTCAAAAAGAATGTGGGCATCACACCTACGGATTACCGGCGTAAAAAGCGGCAGTCCTGATCTATCGCCACGCAGCAGAACAGTCCGTGCAGCATCAGCTGTACGGACTGTTTTGCTGTAAATGTGTCCTTATTCGCCCTGACGGAAGGAGCCTCCCCCATGGTAGGTATCCACGGAACAGGTAAACAGCTCTCCGCATCGGGGGCACTGGATGGTGTGAAAGATCACATCCCCTACCCAGGAACCATCCGGGTGCCGGTGCTGTCCGAGGGGGCAGCTGCCTTTCACCAGAATAATCTGCCTCTGTTCCACCAGTTCCTTTATGCAGGCAATGATTTCTTCATAGGCCCGGGGTGTAAAAATCTGCTTGGTCAGGGGCAGCTGTGCGCACCATTCACACATGTATTCACCTCCCCGCTCCTGGATTACGAAAAAATAAGCCGCTCCCAACACTCTTCGGAAGCGGCTTTTCGTGCTTATTTTGCAAGCAGTCTGCGCAGCAGTACCAGATCGCATGCATCAACTGTATAGTCTCCGCTCAGATCCGCCCGCTCAGCCTGCTCCGCCGTAAGGGGCGCTACTCGGATCAGGTGCTTTTGCAGCATCACCAGGTCGGACACGGTTGCACTGCCGTCTCCGTTGATATCCCCCTGTACCGGCTTGCTGTCCTGCTTCACTGCCAGCACGGTGTAGTTGACACAGCTTGCAGACTGGCCGTTTGTGCCCAGAGTGATCTTTTCCCCGGCAGCAGCATCCCGGCTGTACAGCACCAGGGATATCCCCTGATCGTTGACAGCAGTCAGCTCCGTTCTGGTCCATGTGGAAAGCCATGCAGGAACTGTGGTTACACGAGTGTCCAGCAGCACATAGACGGTCATGTCTGCACCCGCCGTAAAGGTTGCCAGGTCTGCGTCAGTGAATTTAGAATCGCAGGCAGTCAGTAAAGCCTCCGCACCCTGGAGCTCCTCCGGCAGAGTAGCATAGGTAAACTCCCGGTCGCCGAACAATTTGCTGCCGACTGCGGTATTGTTCCCCAACTGCCAGCTCTGATAATGGGCTGTATCCAGCACCTGTACATCCCGGAAAAGGACACCGTTCATGGGCTCCACGGCAATTTCCAGAACCCATTTCTGGTTGTCGCTTCCGTCGCATGTCCACTGCACCGCATTGGCGCCATTGTCCTTGGAGGCGCCGGCGATGCCGATACAGCTTGCATCCTTGGTCACCTTGGTGGTGATGGTATAGCTGCCGTCACCCTTGTCCACAAACTTGAACAACTGGGCGTCGCAGTAGGTGTTGCTGTAGATCCCGATATTTGTGCCGTCCTCCGTCTTGCCGCAGTCCAGATCCAGAAGATAAGTTTCTCCGTCTCCCACCTGGGCATAAAGATAGTAATACCCATCTCCGCCGTCCCGGAACTTCCAGAGGGTTGCATCCCCATTTCCCTGCTGCACATTGGTACCGTTGGCTGCAGTGCCCTCTGCAACCTCCAGGTACAGGCCGCTGTTCACGTTTCGGAGCCGGTAGGTATGTGCGGTGTCGATCACTGCGCCCACCTTGCCGGGCACATGAAGGCTTCCGCCAAGCACCGTAACCGCAGGTCTTGCAGGCAGGGGCTTATCCGAACCAAGGTAGAAGCTGGGGTGGGGCGGCTGGTTATAGGCAATATTCTGCCCTGCCACCTGGGTTCTGTACTGTACATCCTGCATGAGGGTAGTGATGCGATAATCCGTATTATAGGTGGTGCAGTAAATCCGGATGGATTTGCTGTCGCTTGCCCGGACAATCAGCTCCTCCCGCCAATCGCCGAACAGGTCTGCCGACAGACAGGGCGTACCCTTTGTGGTGTTGCAGGTATAGTAACCATCGGTGGTCAGCAGAGTAGTCAGGGTTCCGTCCGTCTTCACCTTACTGATGGTGGCCGGAGAATCCGTATAGCCGTCCAGAATCTCACGTTCCAGATCTCCGTCCCAATAGCTCAGGAAATTGATCGCCGGTCTGCGCATGGATAGCGTGGCGCCGCTGCCGTTGAATACATCGTTGCCCAGCCCCCAGAATTCGGCACCTGCATTGCCTGCCCACACGTTATCTGCACAGCATCGGCCGGTATCAGTGCTGCCGTCCACATGGAAAATGGTATTTCCGGTTTTTCCGTCCAGCAAAGATACCCCGTAGGGCTTATCCTCGTGACAGAGCCAGACCTCCTGGCCGGGACGATCAGGCAGCAGATCTCCCACATGAAGCGCATCCCCGTGGCCCTTGTTGGTGCACCACAGAACCTTGCCGTCATCATCCAGACAGGTGGCGCCCAGGATCAGCTCCTGTCTGCCGTCTCCGTCCACATCCGCAGGCATACAGTTGTGGTTGCCGTCCCCATAGCCCGGGTTGGAGGAGGAAGTCCCCGTATCGAAATACCAGCGCTGCTTCAGCTTCTTGTCCACCACGTCATAGGCACAGGCAGTCATCCGGGTGTAATAGCCCCGGACGGTCACCGCACTGGGGCGCTCCCCGTCCAGATACATCACGGCACCCAGGAACCGGTCCACCCGGTTTCCGTAGGAATCACCCCAGGAAGAAACCGTGCCCCGCCCCGGATTATAGTTGATGGTATCCAGCGCAGCGCCGGTTCTGCCGTCAAACAGCGTCAGATATTCGGGGCCAGTCAGAATATAGCCCTTGGAATTCCGGTACACCTGGGAACCGTCTCCGATTACCTTGCCCTGACCGTCCACCGTGCCGTCAGAGGTTTTGCATACAAGCTCGGCTATGCCGTCCAGGTCATAGTCCGCCACCAGCATCTGGGTGTAGTGGGCGCCGGCACGGATATTCCAGCCAAGGTCAATCCGCCAGAGCCGGGTGCCGTTCAGCTTGATGCAGTCAATATACACCTTGTCCGTTTTGCCGCCTTTGGAATTATCTTGGGAGTTGGACGGATCCCACTTGAGGAAGATTTCGTACTGGCCGTCTCCATCCGCATCCCCCACAGACAGTCATTGGGCGAGTAAGTGCAGTTGCTGCTGGTGGGCGGCTCCAGATTCAACTGAAAGTAGTTGGTGTTTGAGGTAAGCAGACAGGTATCATTTGTCTGTACCGTACCTCCGGAGAGCATCTCTACCCGGTAGGTATCACCGGCACTGCCGCCCGTGTCCAGATAGCTTGTGGCATCTCCTGCATTGCTGGTGTACACCAGATTGCTGCCCCGGTAAAGGCGGAATACTGCATCATCCGGATCACTGGCAAGAAACCGCCAGGTAACCAGCATCCCGGAGCCGGTGTTGATGGCACAGATGCCCCGGTCCAGATGCTCCACCACACAGCTTCCGGCGGCACTGGCAGCCGTCGGCGCCGCATGGGACATACCCACCGCAGCCAGATTCAGCCCCAGCACACCTGCCAGAAGCAAGGAACCGATTTTTTTCATAGATTTATCCCCCGATTTCGTCTGCATGTTTTCTGTTTCATCTATGTTTTTGGTACTGTTTCAGTGTATCACATTATTTGTACATTTTCAATTCACAAATCGGATATTTTTATGCGCAATTGTGCCCAGTTATGTACAACACGGCATGAGAAAAACTATGAAATATATTGGTACAGATATTTTCAGCAATTTTTTTATTTAAACATGACCTATTTTGTCTCTGCATTTCGTTTATATATATGGAGGCAAAACAATGGAGCTAACGGGTCTTACCATATAAACGACCATCTGCATTACCCAGCTTGCATAAAATTGTAGACTCCATATCCTCTAACCGGCTGCTTTCCTGCCTGCCGAACTTTTCCGGGAATCCGTTCATTCCCGCATTACTGTGCCATCTTCCTTTTCCCATATCAGGGAAGCCTCGGGTTTATACCGGGGCTTTTCTCAGTTTCAGCCCACTGCAGCCAGGGTGCCCTCCTGGAAAGCGCAATTTTATTTTGAAAAGTGCTTGACAGATCCGCAAATCTTTGTTATAATATATCTCATGTGAGACATTAGCTCAGCCGGTAGAGCATACGCCTTTTAAGCGTAGGGTCGAGGGTTCGAATCCCTCATGTCTCACCAGAACGGATTAACGCTCTGCAAAAACGCCCCGATTTCATCGGGGCGTTTTTGTATCCATAATCAATCCAAGGGCCGGTAGGGATTCTACTGGCCCTTGTTTATCAGTTTTGTTCTTTCATCATCCGAACTGAATGATACCATTTCGCTCCAGGTTATGCAGGAACAAAAACCGTGCCTCATCCCGGCATTCCGGTTTGATGAAATAATACATATAATTCTCCAGCAAAAACAGCTTGGTGGCAGTACGGCCTTCGATTTTGAACTGCTGGAAGCCCATGGGCAGATACTTCTCCCGGATGGCATCCGGACTGATATGATGCGACCGCTTTTTACTGTCGAAAATATTATTCCCGTTGGAGGGACACTTGATGTTCTTCTTGACTGTGTCTGTGGAGTAATCGGACATATTGAAGGGCTTATCCGGATGCTTTTTCATATGCTCGTTGTATGCAATCTGCTGCAAGCCCACCAGCCGGTACTCCTCACTGCGGAATGGACACTTGGGCACACAACAGGAATTGATCAGCAGCTCACATTTTTCCTTATGTGGCAGCTGTTCCAGAATATCAAATTGATTATTCAGGTCGTAATCCAGCACCACTACGTGGTAATCCTTCTCCAGCTCCTGGCGCACCAGTTCCGGGTCCGTCAGACGCTTACAGGTGGAGCTGGTGATTTTATACTTCGGATACTTCTCCCGGATGTAGGCCTCCAACAAGGGAGAAGCCACAATCACCTCATTCAGTCCATTATTCCCAAAGCGCATGATCTTATTGCAGTATTCGTCCCGCAGATGCTCCTCCGTCAAAGCCGGATTGGTGAAAGTAAACCGCAAAGGCATACCCTGATCGTTGAATGCCGCCAGAATATTCTTAATGGTCGCATCATCACAGTAATATCCGCCAACGGTACGTCCGCCGTTCCACACTGCGGGAGAAAACGCGTCGTAAAAAGAGGCAATCTCCGCTTCCTCATAGAAAAACTGCCGCATATTCCGGTACATATTCAGAAATACCAGATTGAATTTCGCATTGACTGTAAATCCAGGCATATGAAATCTTGCTTTTTTCTGCTCCATAATTCTGATCCTTTCCTGTATGGAAGACAATGTATGGCGGCACCGCAGATGCACCAGCAGATGCGGTGTTGCCTGATATACATTTAGTGTAACACGAAGCAATATAAAAGTCAATACTGTCAGATACACCCGGCATGCTGAAGGGGCGCATTCTCTCAGATCTCTACCGAAATTGCCTGCTTCATCCTCCGGACATATGCACCTACAGCCTCTGGTGCATCCGGTCCATGCTGTTCGATCAGCTTGATGATGGCCGACCCTACGATCGCCCCGTCAGAAAGCTGTGCCATGCTTCTTGCCTGTTCCGGCGTAGAGATGCCGAAGCCAATGGCACAGGGAATATCCGTATACTGCCGCACCACCTGTACAATGGAGGCCAGGTCGGTGGTGATTTCACTGCGGGTACCCGTTACCCCAAGGCTGGAGACGATATACAGAAACCCCTCGGCTTCCTTTGCAATCATCGCAATCCGCTCATGGGAAGTAGGCGCAATCAGCGAAATCAGATCCACCCCGTATTTTTTGCAAAGGGGCTGGAATTCATCCTTTTCCTCAAAGGGCAGATCCGGAAGAATGATGCCGTCCATGCCGATTTCCTGACAGGTGGAAAGAAACTCCTCTGCCCCGTAGGAAAAGACCACGTTGGCATAGGTCATAAACACCATGGGCGTGGAAATATCCTTCCGCAGGCTGCGGACCAGGTCAAATACCCGGTCGGTAGTCACTCCCCCTGCCAGCGCCCGGATATTTGCCCCCTGAATCACAGGACCCTCCGCCGTGGGGTCGGAAAACGGAATACCCAGTTCAATGAGATCTGCTCCGTTCCGGACGGCTTCCCGGACAATCTGCTCTGTTGTGGAAAGATCCGGATCTCCGCAGGTAATAAAGGGGATGAACGCTTTTCCCTGTTCAAACGCCTTGCTGATTTTACTCATAAATATCCTCCCCTCTGTATCGGGCGATGGCAGCACAGTCCTTATCGCCCCGGCCGGAAACGGTAATCACAATAATCTGATCCTTTGTCATGGTAGGCGCCAGCTTCATGGCATACGCCACCGCATGGGCGGACTCAATTGCGGGAATGATGCCCTCGGTTCTGGAAAGGAACTCAAAGGCCTCCACTGCTTCTTCGTCGGTCACGGGCACATACTCCGCTCTGCCGATGTCATGGAGATAGGCGTGCTCCGGACCCACGCCGGGGTAATCCAGCCCTGCAGAAATGGAATACACCGGGGCAATCTGGCCGTATTTGTCCTGGCAGAAATAGGACTTCATGCCGTGAAAAATCCCCAGCCGTCCCGTGTTGATGGTTGCAGCGGTTTCAAAGGTATCAATTCCCCGGCCAGCAGCCTCACAGCCGATAAGGCGCACCTGGGAATCCTCAATGAAGTGGTAAAAGCTGCCCATGGCATTGGAGCCGCCGCCCACGCAGGCGATTACCGCATCCGGCAGCCTGCCCTCCTTTTCCAGGATCTGTGCCCGGGTCTCCCGGGAGATCACTGCCTGGAAATCCCGGACAATGGTAGGAAAGGGATGGGGTCCCATCACGGAGCCAAGGCAATAGTGGGTGTCATCAATCCGGCTGGTCCACTCCCGCATGGCCTCGGAAACCGCATCTTTCAGCGTGGCGGTTCCAGTGGTCACAGGCACCACCTGGGCCCCCAGCAGCTTCATTCTGTACACGTTCAGCGCCTGACGCCGGGTATCCTCCTCGCCCATGAACACCACGCATTCCATATTCATCAGTGCAGCGGCGGTGGCAGTTGCCACACCATGCTGTCCTGCACCGGTTTCGGCAATCAGCCGGGTTTTCCCCATCTGCTTTGCCAGCAGCGCCTGCCCCAGTACATTGTTGATCTTGTGGGAGCCGGTATGGTTCAGATCCTCCCGTTTCAGATAGATCTTTGCGCCCCCCAGCGCCTGGGTCAGCTGCTCGGCATAATATAGACGGGAGGGGCGGTTTGCATATTCATTCAACAGCGCAGTAAGCTCCCGGTTGAACTCCGGATCGTCCTTGTAATGCTGATACGCCTGCTCCAGTTCTATCACTGCGTTCATCAGCGTTTCAGGAATATACTGTCCGCCGTGTACGCCAAATCTTCCTTTTTTCATATGTTCATTCCTTTCGGACAGCCTCCACAAAGGCTGTCATTTTCTGTTTATCCTTCACGCCCTCCGTTTCCAGCGAGGAGCTTGCATCCACCGCAAAGGGCGCCAGGCTTCTGACCGCTTCTCCCACGGACGCGGGAGTCAGTCCTCCCGCCAGAAAATAGGGGCGTGTCATTTCCCGGAGGAGCCTGTGGTCAAATGCAGTGCCGGTACCGCCGCCGGAATCCAGCAGAACATACTCCGCCAAAGACTGATTGGCAGCCAGAATATCCCCGCTGCTTCTGATGCAGAAGGCCTGCACAATGGGACAGTCCGTCAGCCGCCGCAGTGCCGCAATGTATGCATCATCCTCATGGCCGTGGAGCTGCACCAGATCAATGATGCCCTGCCCCACCAGCTGCGCCACGGTTTCCGGTGCCGCATCCACAAAGACGCCCACCGGCGTGATCCGGCTGTCCAGCTGCTGCCGCAGCACCGCCGCAGCTTCCGGGGAAAGATACCGCCGGCTTTGCTTTGCAAACACAAAGCCGATATATTCCGGCAGCAGCTCATTGGCATATCCGATGTCACAGGGGCGGGTCAATCCGCACAGCTTGATCCTGGTCATATACTCTTCAGCTCTGAAAGCATGGCTTTCTTGTCCCCGGCCCGCATCAGCGCCTCGCCGATCAGCACGGCATCCGCCCCGATCTCACGGAGCTTCTGCACATCCTCCGGGGAGCGGACGCCGCTTTCCGAGACAAACAGCACATCCCGGGGCACAAGGCTCCGGAGACTGCGGCTGTTTTCCGTGTCCACGGAAAAATCCTTCAGGTTCCGGTTGTTGACCCCGATAATCCGTGCGCCGGCGGACAGGGCTGTGCGGATTTCCTCTGCATCGTGGACTTCCACCAGTGCGGACAGCCCCAGCCCGTCACATACCCGGATATACGCCCGGAGCTGCTCCGGCGACAGAATGCTGCAGATCAGCAGCACCGCCTGAGCCCCCAGCAGCTTTGCCTCGTAAATCTGATAATCACTGACGGTAAAATCCTTCCGCAGACAGGGGATGGATACGGAAGCCGCAATTTCCTTTAGATACCCATCCGAGCCCAGGAACCATTTCGGCTCCGTCAGCACGGAAATGCAGTCGGCACCTGCTTCCTCGTATGCCCTTGCAATATCCAGATAAGGAAAATCCTCCGCAATAATCCCCTTGGAGGGGGACGCCTTCTTGCATTCGCAAATAAAGGAAATGCCGGGCTTGCGGAGGGCCTCCTCAAAGGCAAAGCTCCCAGGAGGCAGTGCGCTTGCCCGGTTCCGGATCTCCGCTAAAGAAGCCTGTTTCATCGCTGCCTTTACACGCTCCGCAGCATGCTGTGCCAGCTGGTCAAGTATGGTCATCACACACCTCACTCATTGGAAACAGCAATCAGCTTGTCCAGCAGTGCGGACGCCTTACCGCTGTCAATGGTCTCTGCCGCAAGCTGAATCCCATCGGCAATGGAATCAGCCCGTTCCCCGATATACAGCGCCGCCCCGGCATTCATCAGCACCGCATTCCGCCGGTGGCCCTGCTCCCCTGCAAGAATGGAACGGGTGATGGCTGCGTTTTCCGCCGGATTGCCCCCCTGCAGATCCTCCCGGGTGCACCGGGCAAAACCGAACTGCTCCGGGGTGATCTCATAGTTTTTGAACCAACCGTCCCGGAATTCCGCAATCGTTGTAGGCGCACACAGGGAAATTTCGTCCAGCTTGTCCTGGCCGTATACCACCATGCCCTTGCGTACCCCCAGCTTCATCAGCACCTGTGCCAGGGGCTCCACCAAGGATGCATCATAAACCCCCAGCAGCTGCCGCTTTGGGCTTGCCGGATTGGTCAGGGGGCCCAGAATGTTGAACACGGTGCGGATACCCAGTTCCCGGCGGATTCCGCCCACATATTTCATGGAGGTGTGGTATTTCTGCGCAAAGAAGAAGCAGAAGTTTACCTTTTTCAAAAGCTCCAGGCATTTTTCCGGCTCCAGGTTGATGTTGACGCCCAGCGCCTCCAGGCAGTCCGCCGTTCCGCAGTCCGAAGAAGCAGCCCGGTTGCCGTGCTTGGCAATCTTCACGCCTGTTGCGGCACAGACGATGGCAGTGGTGGTAGAGATATTGAAGCTGTGGGCGCCGTCCCCCCCTGTGCCTACAATCTCCAGCAGATCCAGGTTGTGCGTGAGCCGGGTGGCCTTGTCACGCATAGCTGCCGCACAGCCGGTGATCTCCTCAATGGTTTCCGCCTTTGTGCTCTTGGTGGACAGTGCCGCCAGAAAGGCTGCATTCTGGGTGGGGGTAGTTTCCCCGCTCATAATCTCGCTGATGACGGCATATGCCTCGTCGTAGGTGAGATCCTGCTTGTCCACAATTTTTACAATAGCTTCCTTAATCATATGTAAATCCTCCTCAGATAAAGTTTTTCAGCATCTGTCTGCCCTCCGGGGTCAGAATGGACTCCGGGTGGAACTGTACACCATAAATGGGATACACCTTATGCTGAACTCCCATGATCTCTCCATCCTCCGTCACTGCTGTTACACGCAGGCAGTCCGGCAGGGTATCCGGATCCGCCGCAAGGGAGTGGTATCGAGCCACGGGCGCCCTTTCCGGTATGCTCCGGAACAGGGGGCAATCCGACATAAACTGCACTACGGACTGCTTGCCGTGCATCAGCTGGGAAGCATAGGTAATGTTGCCGCCGTAGGCTGCACAGATTGCCTGATGCCCCAGGCACACCCCCAGGGTAGGGATTGTCCGGGACAGCGTTCTGGCAACGTCCATGGTCACACCGGCATCCTCCGGCCGGCCAGGGCCAGGAGAAAGAATAATCCGGTCCGGCGCAAGGGCCGCAATCTGATCCACTGTCATCTCATCATTCCGGATCACCCGAATATCAGGCTCCAGCTCCCCCACCAGCTGAAACAGGTTGTAGGAAAAGCTGTCGTAATTGTCAATGAGCAGTATCATATGTCCGCCTCCTCTGCTGCTTTCAGAGCATTCACCACTGCCGCCGCCTTGTTGATGCACTCCTGGTATTCCTTTTCCGGCACGGAATCCGCCACAATGCCTGCGCCGCTGCGGATAAATACCTTACCGTTTTTCTTGTAAGCGATCCGGATGGCAATGCAGGTGTCCAGATTCCCGGTAAAGTCGATATATCCGATGGCGCCTCCGTAAATTCCCCGCTTGTTCTGTTCCAGCTGACCGATCAGCTGGCATGCCCGGATCTTTGGTGCCCCCGACAATGTACCGGCCGGAAGAACAGCGCTGACAGCGTCCAGGGCATCACAGTCCTCCCGGATCTCTCCCCGGACTGTGGAACCGATGTGCATCACATGGGAATAGCGTTCGATGCTGTGGAGCTTTTCCACCTGAACCGTGCCGAATTTGCTGATTTTCCCCAGATCGTTCCTGCCCAGATCCACCAGCATATTGTGCTCTGCAAGCTCCTTTTCGTCCGCCAGCAGCTCCGCCTCCAGCGCCCTGTCCTGCGCCTCTGTTTTCCCTCTGGGACGGGTCCCCGCCAGGGGGAAGGTGTGGAGCACGCCATTCTCCAGCTTAACCAGGGTTTCCGGGGAAGCTCCGGCGATTTCCACGTCCATGCCGGAGAAATAGAACATATAGGGGGAGGGATTCATGGTCCTCAGAATCCGGTAGGTATTCAGCAGACTGCCCTCATAGGGCGCCGACAGCCGGTTGGACAGGACGATCTGAAAAATATCTCCCTCCCGGATATGGTGCTTTGCCTGCTCCACCATACGGCAGTAGCTGTCCCGGTCGAACAGGGGGGTAAAGTCCCCCAGCAGCCTGCCCGGCTGCTCCTGCCTGGGGGTGCCCTTCTTCAGCAGCGCCGCCATGTTTTCCAGCTCCATCACTGCCTTATTGTAGCCGGTTTCCGGATCCTCCAGAGACATATTGGCAATGAGGATAATCTTCTGCCGCAGATGGTCAAAGGCGATCACCTTATCAAACAGCATCAGGTCCACATCCTTGAACTGCTCACTGTCCTGGGTTTCTACATCCACGGAGGGCTCTGAATATTTCAGAAAATCGTAGGAGAAATACCCCACAAGGCCGCCGGTAAAGGGGGGAAGCTCCTCCAGCCGGGGGCTTTTGTATTCGGACAGAATCTGGCGCAGCTGCTGTGCCGGATGATCGGTCTGGATCCGTACATCTCCGATTTTCATATCCCGGCCGGAGCAGGTAATATCCAGCTTCGGATCAAAGCCCAGAAAGGTGTATCGCCCCCACTTTTCCCGTTCCGCCACTGACTCCAGCAGATAACAGTGTGAGGAAACCTGCTTCAGCCGCCTCAGTGCCTCAATGGGGGTACAGAGATCCGCAAGCAGCTCACAGCTGACGGGCAGAATCCTGTACTTCCCGCTTTCTGCGTATGCCCTGATGGTTTCCAGGCTGGGTGAATACTTCATAACAGCACCTCCGATAAATCAAAAAAGCTCTCCTGGATCCTGCCAGGGGAGCTTTTCCTGTATCAATAAAAAAGCCCTGACAGAATCATAAGATCATCTGTCAAGGACGAATAAAATCTTTATCCGCGGTGCCACCTTGCTTCACGGTCTGAACCGTGCACTTAGCAGGATACCAACATATCCCCGGCAACTGACGTATGCCAACACGTCGCAGAATACTCAATACGGGCAATGCCGTACCTTTGACTGCGCCCTCAGCGGTCCATTTGATAATTTGGGGTTTATCCGGCTCTCACCTACCCGGACTCTCTGTGAAATCATCATTACCGTTATCTCCGCCTCAACGGTTTCAACTATTCGATTGGCTTTAGTATAGCACAGCGATACTGTCTTGTCAAGCTTTTTTCAGAATTTTTCACCCTGCGCCGGATGCCTATTGTCATTTTCCCTGAATCATGCTATACTGTAAGATGAATCCACACAGCATGCCTGCCGCATGCAGAAAGGGAAACCTGATGAAAATACTGAAGATTCCGGGACTGAACCAGCGAATGCATACCGACCCGATTTATATGATCGCCGAATCCGAGCAGCAGTACAACCAGCAGCTGACCAGGGTTGCGCTGGATATTCTGAAGCACCGGAAGGATAAGCCCATCCTTCTGCTGTCCGGTCCCTCCGGCTCCGGCAAAACCACCTCAGCCCTGCGGATAGAGCAGCTGCTGGAGGGATGGGGCTGCGCCGCTATGGTACTGTCCATGGACAATTACTATCTGCCGGAGTCGGAAACGCCCCAGGCGCTGAACGAGCACGGGGTCATCGACTATGAATCCCCCTACCGGCTGGATATTCCCCTGCTCAGCGACCATCTGGCAAAGCTGTCCCGGTGCGAGCCCATTCAGCTGCCCGTATTCAACTTTGCAAAGCAGTGCCGGGAAACCGGTCAGACCATTCAGCGGAAGCCGGATGAGCTGGTGATCCTGGAGGGCATTCATGCCCTGAACCCGGAGGTTACCGGCAGCGCCGGGGCCTTTGCCTCCTGTATTTATGTCAGCGTCCGCACCCGGCTTCAAGGGGAAGATGGTACGCTGCTGCACCCCTCCAAAATCCGCCTGATGCGCCGCCTGATGCGGGATCGGATTTTCCGGGGCAGGGAGCCGGTTGACACCTTCCGGCTGTTTGAAAGCGTAAGCCGGGGGGAGCATCAGTACATCATGCCCTTCAAGCACCGGGCTGCCTATGAAATTGACACCTTTATTGACTATGAAGCCAGCGTGTACCGTTCCATCCTGCTGCCGGATCTGCTGCAGATTGCCGATACCTATCCGGACTATGCCCGGTATGCAGACATCGCCGCATTTTTGCAGGCTCTGGAGCCGGTGCCCCAGGAGCTGGTGCCGGGGATCTCCCTGGTGCGGGAATTCATCGGCGGCAGCACCTTTCACTATTGATATCAATGGCTCTATAAAAGCCCTTACAGCTTGCAGACCATAATATATTCTTCCTCATTTTCATCAATGATCTGAAACCCTACTTTTTTATACATTTTCACCGCATAATTTTGTTTTTGAACGGCTAATGAAGACTGTTTATAACCGCAGTCTCTCAATTCATTCAACATCGCTTTCATGAGTTCTGTACCAATTCCATAATTGCGATACTCTTTCAACAGAGAAATTGCAAAGGACGGGGTTTCATCATCCAGATGCCCATAGTCATCCATAATACGAACCCATACAGCGCCAACTACAATCCCATTCGCCTCAGCAACAAAGGCAATATCACCTGTTCTGCTTCCAAAGCCATCAACATATACCCGCAATTCCGGCAGGTTGATGATTTCTCTGGGTGGAGCCTCTACTCCTTCCGGAATAAAGATTGCCTCATATAAAAAGGTATCCAGCACTCCCGTTTCTTCTGGTTTTATTTTTCTGATTATGTATTCCACAAAACCCTCCCGTTTTAGATCAGCAGTTTTCTTAAGACATACAACAATCGCCCGGAACGCATCCTGTCCCGGGTGATTTTTCAGGCAGAATTTCGCAAGATTTGCGGGGTGTTGCCCTAACTATGAGGCTCCTCTTTGTCTGAGGACGCCTGCCTGCTCCGGCGTTTGTTCCGAATCGCCTCCCGGATCAGAACAAAGGGCAGCATCCATATGCCGTAGTCCAGCAGGCATACTACCGAAAGCCACCGGATCGGCGAAAGGAAAAATGCAAGAAACAGCAGAATACCGCCGATCAGAGGAAATCCGGAGATAAATCTGCCTGTTTTTTTGCTTTGAAACATGGCAATATAGTTCATCGCCACAAAAAACATGCCGATGGTGCCGATGCAGATGCACCAGATCCAGTCTCCCATACGTGCCCCCATGCAAAAGGGCAGCATCTTAACGGTGCCGCCCTTTTCTCTTACTTCTGCTTTCTTGTCATGGCTGCCTTGGTAACAGCCACAATGTTGGATGCGCACAAGCCGAATTTCTTCAGCAGTTCCACCGCCGGGCCGCTGTATCCGAACTCGTCGTTGACACCGATCCGTACCACCGGTACCGGACAGCAGCCGGTGACTGCCTCTGCCACCGCAGAGCCAAGACCGCCGATGATGCTGTGCTCCTCCACGGTTACCAGCAGACCGGTCTGCTGTGCCGCCTTGCAGATCAACTCCGGATCCAGAGGCTTGATGGTGTGAATGTTGATGACCCCTGCGTCAATTCC